>CAZQXX010000154.1:5570-7467 GCA_964597105.1 uncultured Anaerolineales bacterium | reverse complement strand
GTGTTCGACGTGGGGAGAGACGGGGATCGCCATTACATCGTGATGGAATACGTCGAGGGTCATGACCTGAAGACCCTCATCCGGCAGAAAGGCCGCCTGAGCGTGGCCGAGGCGCTCGATATCACCACCCAGATCGCTGCGGGCGTGGGCCACGCGCACAGAGCAGGCGTGATTCATCGAGACATCAAACCACAGAACGTGCTGATCACCAGAAACGGGCGCGCCAAGGTGGTTGACTTCGGCATCGCTCGAGCCCTGTCCGAATCCAGCCTCACGGACTCAGACACGGTATGGGGCAGTCCCATCTACCTGGCTCCGGAGCAGGCCGCTGGCGATCCGCCGACACCCGCCTCCGACGTCTACAGCATTGGGGTGGTGATGTATGAGATGCTGGCCGGGACACCACCGTTCCAGGCGGAGAACCCGACGGCGCTGGCCATGAAGCATCTCCGGGAGGAACCGACACCCTTAACCGTTCACAACCCCCAGGTCCCTCCCCGGTTGGAATGGATCGTGCGCAAAGTGCTGTCCAAGGAGCCATCGGCTCGCTACCGGACCGCCGAGCAGTTAGCTCACGTCCTGGAGGAATATCAGCTGCAGGTGGAGCAGCCAACGAGCTGGCAACCGGCCGTGATGTCACCCCCTGCAGTCGACTCGAACGAGGCGCGGTCGTCCAGGAGCGAACCTGTGACCATACAGAAGATGCCCTTCGGCTCGGAAGCCCTCGCCTGGATACTGGCCGTCATCGCGTTGGTAGCGGTAGTCGGTTTGATCCCCCTCTGGTGGCTGGTCTACCGGTCGTACGCCGCCCTTCCCGGCGCACCCTTCGGTGCCACGCCATCGCCTGTGGTCACCGAGACACCGGAGGTCGTACGGGTCACCGTGCCGAGGGTTATCGATCGGCCGGTGGACGAGGCACGCAGCCTTCTGCAGCGGTCGGGCCTGGAGATGCGGATTCTCGAAGAACGCGAGGCTCCCGGGGTAGAAGAGGGTATCGTCATCGAGCAGGACCCGCCATCGGGTGAACAGGCCCCTGTCGACTCGCCGATCTCCGTGGTCGTCAGTGGCCCTGGCCGCGAGCTCATCATGCCCGACGTCGTCGGACGTCCGGGGGAGGAGATGCAGGCCGGTTTGGAGTCAATGGGCCTGCAGGTCGTCATCGAGGAGACCTGGACCACCGACCCGGAGGGCCTGGTGGTGTCCCAGCAGCCAGATGCCGAGGAGACAATTCGCTCCGGCAGCACCGTGACGTTGACCATCAGCAGCGGATCCGACATCACCCTGGATGCGAATCTGGATCGGAAGGTTATCCTAAGAGGCGCTGTTCTCCAGCAACGATCACTGACGCGCGGCGAGATATTCGGGATCACCCTCCGCTGGGAGGCGACCCAGAACCTCGATCGGCCATACGCCGTCTTCGTCCATCTGATTGGACCAAACGGAAACCTGGTGTCGCAGAACGACAGACTGCCTCACCTGCCGACGACGGACTGGGTCCCAGGGATCGGCATCGTCGATCCGCATCAGATGACCGTTCCGGAGGAGGCGCCGCCCGGTCGCTACCAGATACGCGCAGGGGTGTACCCGGAGGGAGAGCCTGGCAATCGCCTCCCGGTGGTCGATCCCGGCCTGACGACCCAGCAGTCGAACAGCATCCTGGTTGTGGAGATCGATGTGACGCCTTAGGGTGGCGACTGCGGATAATTTGTGGTATAATCATCTTCCAAAAGTGATGACTACATGATGGGGCTCTAGGTGGGAATAGGGAGCGCCTGTTTTAGGAATGGAGGAAGGTTGTGGGTGGAAAATCAAGGGGAAGCCCGTTCATCTATTTGATCATCCTGGCAGCTGTTGGGTTCTTAGTGTACAGCTTCTACTCCCAACAGGTCGAGGATAT
>CAZQXX010000154.1:0-5470 GCA_964597105.1 uncultured Anaerolineales bacterium | reverse complement strand
CAGGGCGCCAACAGCCGCGCGCTCTCCTTTGGCAAGAGCCAGGCCCGGATGCACGCCGGGGATCAGCCCTCCGTGACGTTTGACGACGTGGGGGGAGCCCGGGAGGCCAAAGAGGCACTCCGCGAGGTCGTCGAGTTCCTCAAAAAGCCGGAGAAGTTCATCCAACTCGGCGCCCGGATTCCGAAGGGCGTCCTGCTGATGGGAGCGCCGGGGACCGGGAAAACGCTCCTGGCCAAAGCCGTCTCTGGTGAGGCGGGCGTGCCTTTCTTTTCCATCTCTGGATCTGAGTTCGTGGAGATGTTCGTCGGTGTCGGCGCCTCCCGAGTGCGTGACCTGTTCGATCAAGCGAAGAAGCACAGTCCGTGCATCGTGTTCCTCGATGAGATCGATGCCGTCGGCCGCCACCGCGGTGCCGGTCTCGGCGGGTCTCACGACGAACGCGAGCAGACGCTGAACCAGATCCTGGTGGAGATGGACGGCTTCGACACGGACACCAACGTGATCATTATCGCCGCGACCAACCGTCCAGACATACTGGATCCTGCCCTCCTCCGCCCGGGACGCTTCGACCGCCGCATCATCCTGAACAGGCCCGATATCCGAGAACGCGAGGAGATTCTGAAACTCCACATACGCGGGAAGCCGCTGGCCGAAGACGTCGATACTCAGACGCTCGCCAAGGCTACCCCCGGGTTCGTCGGCGCCGACATCGAGAATCTCGTCAATGAGGCAGCGATCCTGGCAGCGCGCCACGACCAGAAGGTTACCAGTATGACCGAGTTTGAACAGTCGATTGAGCGCGTCATCGCCGGGCCGGAGCGGAAGAGCCGCATCATGTCAGAGAAGGAGAAGCGTATCACGGCATATCACGAGGCCGGTCACGCCGTCGTGGCCCACGTCCTGCCCAAGTGTGACCCCGTGCACAAGGTCTCCATCGTATCCCGTGGGATGGCCGCCGGCTACACGATGGCCCTTCCCGAAGAGGATCGAAATCTTGTCAGCAAGGGCAAGTACGAGGATGACTTGTCGTTTGCGTTGGGCGGCCGCACGGCCGAGGAGCTGGTCTTTGGCGACGTGACGACCGGGGCGGAGAACGACCTGAGTCGCGTTACCAAGCTCGCCCGGGATATGGTCACCCGCTACGGCATGAGCGAGAAGCTCGGGCCGATGACCTTCGGTCAGAAGGAAGAGCTGGTCTTCCTGGGCAAGGAGATCGGAGAGCAGAGGGATTACAGCGAGGCTGTGGCCGAGGAGATCGACAGAGAAGTAAGCCACATCGTCCACGAGGCTCACAAGAAAGCCACAGAGGTCTTGACAAAGCATCGCGAACAACTGAACCGCGTCGCCGAGACCTTGATAGACGTCGAAACGTTGGATGCCCAGGAGTTCGCGGCCCTGTTCGAAGGCACTGAAGGGAAGAAGTCAACGCCCTCGGAGAGCACCCCGCCCTCCTCGGGGTCGGAACAGCCTGTCGATCGAAAGGCACGAGACCGCCGGAAGCCGACGCTCGACATGCCACCCGCCCCGGCGCCAGCCTAGCAACCTCATACCATCGGCCGGAGATGTGATAAAGGCGGAGCCTAATTGGCTCCGCCTTCTCTATTCCGACCTGGCCCTGGATCAAGAAGCTACTCGTTCTCGGCGTCCTCCAGCTCCTCTTCCAACAAGACGCGCCGGAGAATCTTGCCGACCATCGTCTTCGGCAACTCGTCGCGGAACTCCACGTAGCTCGGGACCTTGTAGGGCGCCATGTTCTCCCGGCAGAAGGCCAGCATCTCCTCTTCGGAGGCCGTCTCCCCTTCCTTGAGGACCACGTAGGCCTTCACGCGCTCCCCTTTCTCCACGCTCATCGGAACGCCGACGACAGCCGCCTCCTTGACCTTGGGGTGCTCGTAGAAGACGTCCTCCACCTCTCGTGGATAGATGTTATACCCCCCGGCCCCCAGAATCATATCCTTCTTGCGATCCACAATCTGGAAGTAGCCGTCCTCGTCCATACGGGATAGATCTCCGGTGTGCAGCCAGCCGTCGCGCAGCGAGTTGGCCGTCTCCGTCGGCATCCGCCAGTACCCTTTCATCACCTGGGGGCCACGCACCACCAGCTCGCCGACCTCGCCCGGGGCCAGGTCCTGCTCCCCCGTCTCAGCGTCGACGATCTTGGCGTCGGTGTTGGGGAAGGGCAAGCCGATCGTACCCACCCGGTTTTCCCCGAAGATGGGGTTCGCATGGGTCACCGGCGTTGCCTCGCTCAGCCCGTACCCCTCGACCAGGCGCGCGCCCGTGAGCTGCTGGAACTTCTGTTGCACCTCCACAGGCAATGGCGCAGCCCCGCTGATGCACGCCCGGATCGAGCTGAGATCGAACTTCTCAATCTCCGGGTAGTTGTTGATGGCGACGTACATCGCCGGCACGCCAGGATAGAGGGTCGGATGATGCGCGTTGATTGACTTAAGGATGTGGATCATCACCCGCGGATTCGGAATCAGGATCATACTACTCGCCGCGAGGATGGCCAGGTTCATACAGGTCGTCATCCCATAGCTATGGAACAGGGGCAATGAGGTCAGAATTGACTCCTCTCCCCGCGTCATCCGCGGCAGCCATGCGTGGATCTGCACAGCGTTCGCTTGGACGTTCCGATGCGTCAGCTGGGCTGCTTTTGGCACCCCGGTGGTACCCCCGGTATACATGAACACCGCGGTGTCCTCCATATCCACGTCGACGTCGGAGGGCCTCTTCGGTGCATCGGCCAACACGTCCTGGAACCAATACGTGTCCGCGTCGCCGGAGATGTCCTGATAGTGCCCCTCCTTCTTCTCTGTAGCCAACGTGAAGAGGAACTTGAGCAGACCGGGGAAGTACTCCTTGATGTTCGTGACGATCACCTGCTTGAGTGGCGTCTGGTCGCGGATCCCTTTCACGATGGGATAGGTCAAGCTCAGCGTGATAATCGTTTCTGCCCCCGAGTCGCTTAGCTGATTCTCGATCTCCCGGCCCACGTATTGTGGATTGCAGGGGACGACGATCCCACCCACCATCAACGTGGCATAGTAGGCGATGAGAAACTGGGGGCAATTCGGCAGGTGGACCGCCACCCGATCCCCCTTCCCGACGCCAAACCGCTGGAGCACAGCCGCGAAGCGATAGGTTAAGTCGAGCAACTCCCGATAGCTCATCGTGGTATCCATGAGCTTGTTGCCGAGAGGCTCGACCACGTTGCCGAAGATCAGAGCCGTCCCGTCTGGGTACTCTTCGGCCGCCTTGATGAGGTTCTGCGTAACCGGATGGTCTGGTATCTCTGCTTCAGCAGGGACACCATCCTCGTAGTGAGACAGCCAGGGCCTCTCCATGTCACCCCTCCCTGAGGTTAAGTGGGATCGAATTAGGTGGCGAATCAGCCCCCGATGATCAGAGCCGCCTTCACCACCTACGCCAGCCGAATGAACGAAACCGGTCCGATCGATTGCCCGTCAAAGGGCCGTAGCCGACAGAACCTGAACCTGGAGAATCAGAACTCGATCTCGGCAACCGACTCCACAATGCGTGTCGGTTGGTAGGGATAACGACCGACGTCTTCCCGTTTGGTGACGCCGGAAAGGACCAGTGCCGTCTCCATCCCGCTCTCGACGCCAGCCACGACATCCGTATCCATTCGGTCGCCGATCATGATCGTGTCCTCCGAATGGACGTCGAGGTAGTTGAGCGCGGTGCGCATCATGAGCGGGTTCGGCTTCCCGACGTAGAAGGGGCTCGTGCCGCTGGCCGCCTCGATGAGCGCTGCCATTGCGCCGCAGGCAGGCACGATACCATCCTCGGTCGGACCCGAAGGATCTGGATTCGTCGCGATAAAACGCGCGCCAGCGGCGATCATACGAATGGCCTGAGTGATGCGACCCAGGTTATACGTGTGAGTCTCGCCCAGCACGACGTAGTCCGGGTCGATGTCCGTGATCACGTAGCCTGCCCCGTGAACGGCCTCGGTGAGTCCACTCTCGCCGATCACGAAGGCGGTGCCCTCCGGCTTCTGAGCTTGCAGAAAGCGAGCGGTGGCCATCGCCGACGTGAAGATGCGCTCCGGAGGCACGTCAAGACCGATGGTCTGCAGACGATGGGCGAGATCGCCTGGTGTGTAGAGGGGATTGTTGGTCAGCACCAGGAACGTCACCTGGTGCTCTTTGAGGCGCCCAATGAACGCATCCGCCCCGGGGATCATCGTGCTCCCGCTGACGAGCACACCGTCCATATCGATCAGGTAGTTCTTGATCCCTCTCTCCGGCATATCCTGACCCTCCACCTACTAAGATACGGCGGATCCGATGACGGCCCGGCACCTCTCTGGAGCACCAGCAGCCGAAGAGACACCGACTCAGCTCGCCCTACGCTCCCAGTAGTCGTCGCGTGGCAGCTACCAGCCCAAAGCAGCCGGTGAGCATCATGTCCCCATAGGGAGCTGCAAATAGGTATCCCAGATCCTCTGCCAGGTGCCGCTGCGGACCCGTTACCGCGACCACATTAAAGCCGCACTGTGGGACGTAGTCTGGATGAACGGTGGCACCATGCCCATTATCGGCGTAGACGTCTTCGTCCGTCAGCGTCCCGTCGCGCAGAGCCTCGACCAGCCGCTGGAGCTTCGGCGGGTCCATCAGCACGGTATGGTGCTCGAACAACCCTAGAATTCGCTCGCCGTGTAGCAGGACACCCAGCGTGTGTTGATTGCCCACGTTGATCAGGATGAACCCCTCCTCCTGATGGGCAGCGGCCCGCTCGTCCTCTAGGATACCCCACAGCGCCGCTGACCCCGTGTCCATGACCACTGCGCCGGGAACGTCGCACTGCACTGCCCGCATGCGGGTGTAGCAGGCCGGAGGCTTCCGATACACCAGATCTCCTATCCAGCCTCCACGCTCCACGAACTCCCGCCACAGCTGGAAGCGGAAGCGGCGGTTGGAGCCCTCCAGACACTCACCGTGATCCTGCACCGCCAGGGCGACCGTCTCGGGAATGGGCACGTCCACGGGTGCCAATGCTTGCTTCAACGTGTCCAGATCCACGTCCCGGGTCTGAAGTGTGAGGAGATCGGGCTCCGTTGGCGGCGCCTCGCCCTCCCCAAGGATAGTATATCCTCGCTCACGAACCTGGTCCAGGCTGTCGCGAATGGTGAGGGCAGCACGGGGTGTGGCGTAGATCGGATAGCCCGCTCGGAGGTGGCGCTTCATCGCGCTCACGATCGGGCCTCCGCCCATCAGGTTACCCGTGAGAAACACTGGCCGCCCGTCCCTGGTTGCCTCCTTGACCCGCCTGGCCAGGACCGTCGTCCAGGAGGGAAGCACGAGCTTCACGTTGTTCTCCATCGGCTGGCCGGCCTCCCACACCAGGATGTCCTGGGTGCCGGCACCGACGTCGATGGCGAGGATGCGATCAGCGGTCATGTGATGCGAAGCCTTTCCAGTGGTATCTATAGGACAGTTGT
>CAZQXX010000153.1:0-7538 GCA_964597105.1 uncultured Anaerolineales bacterium | reverse complement strand
TTCTAGCACCGGACCTCGACGAGCCTTACTTCTTCTGTGAGATGGGTCCCCTCCCGCATCAAGCCTGACCACAACACCGCTGGACCAGCGATATGGACCTGGTTTTCGCCATTTGACGCAATGATCGCCTCGGGTTATACTGCCGCCAAGTGACCATCCTTGGCTAGATAATGATGACATCCCCAGATTCCCTTGAGACCCGCAAGATCGACGGCCCCTGGTCGGATTCGGGCGACCGCGGCGAGGAAAAGCAGGAAGGCCACGCAGCGGATGACGCCGGACGCACTCGTGCGCTTCATCAGCAGCCTGATTTGATTGAAAGGCGCCTCCCGGAGGGCTATCTCCTGCAAGAACGGTATCGGATTCTGGGAGTCCTGGCCGTCGGGGGTATGAGCGCGGTCTACAAGGGGCGAGACCTCCGTTTCTCCAGGGTGAAGCGCATATGCGCGGTCAAGGAGATGGTCAACAACGCCAGCGATCCAGAGGTGCGAGCGATCATCCTGCGCAATTTCGAGCGAGAGACGAGCATACTCGCTACGCTAAGTCATCCTGGCATTGTCCAGATCTATGATTGTTTTACCCAGGGCAACCGCAGTTATGTGGTGCTCGAGTATGTACGTGGCAAGGATCTGGAGACGGTTCTCGCTGAGACGCAAGGGTTTCTGTCGGAAGCCAAAGTCGTTAGCTGGGCTATTCAAGTATGTGAAGTACTGAGTTATCTCCACAGTCAAGAGCCTCGGCCTATCGTCTTTCGGGATATCAAGCCCTCCAATCTGATGCTCGACGAATATGGTCGCATCAGGTTGATTGATTTTGGTATTGCGAAGATGTTTCAGACCGGCAAGAAGGGGACGATGATCGGTACTGAAGGCTACTCGCCGCCGGAGCAGTACCAAGGTGTGGCTGATCCTCGAGTAGACATCTACGCTCTGGGGGCCACGATGCACCATCTGCTCAGCAAGCGGGACCCACGCATGGAACCCCCATTCTCCTTCCAAAAGCGTCCCATACACGAGGCGAATCCGGGTGTCTCCCGTGAGCTGATCCAGGTGGTGAACCGCGCGCTGGAGTATCATGTCAACGATCGTTATGGCTCGGCGGAGGAGATGCAGCGGGCCCTGATGAGTCTTCGCTCTGCTGGCAGGTCGGGCGGTACGAGTTCCTTCGGTGCACCGACAGCCGTTCTGAGTGAGATATCTCCGCTGTGGCGATTCGCCTCAGAGGATGAGATTCGATCCTCGCCTGCTATCCACAATGGTACGGTGTACGTAGGGGCCTACGATCACAATCTGTATGCCATTGATGCAGAGGATGGTGAGTTCTTGTGGAAGTACCCCACGGATGGTGGGATCGCCTCTTCGCCCTGCGTGTACGAGGGGATCGTCTTTGTGGGGTCGGCAGACCGGGTTCTTTATGCAGTCGACGCCGAGAGCGGGCGCATCCAGTGGACTTGCCCCACCCAGGGCAGAATTTGGTCATCCCCTCGAGCTGCGTTCGGACACGTCTTCTTTGGCTCTGACGACCGGCACTTGTACGCAGTGAACGTTCAGGGCGGGCGCGTCGCCTGGAAGTTCGAGGCAGATGGGAAGGTGCGTTCGTCGCCGGCTGTTGGCGAAGACGCCATCTACGTCGGTTGCGAGGGCGGGATCGTGTATGCGGTGGATACCGGAGGGAAGGCCCGCTGGCGTTTCCGTGCGCGGCGAGGTGTGACCTCCTCTCCGGCATTCACGGAAGAGATGATCTACATCGGGAGTCAAGATAGATACGTCTACGCTCTGGATCTTCGGTCAGGTTGGCTGGCGTGGCGATATCGTACGGATGGCCCGGTCATTTCTTCGCCGGCTGTGAGTGGCGATATCTTGTTCGTCGGATCAGCTGACGGTCACCTGTATGCGCTGGATGCTGGGAGCGGGCGGCTTGTCTGGCGTCACGCTACGGATGGACAGGTGACCTCATCACCCGTTGTGCTTGACGGAGGCGTCTACTTCGGGTCAGTGGACGGCTTCGTGTACAGTTTGGATGCACGGACAGGTGATCTGCGATGGCGATTTCAGACGGATGGGCCGGTGACCTCCTCTCCGACTGCCGAGGAGGGGGTGATCTATATTGGCTCGTGTGATCGCTACGTCTACGCACTTCCCGCGTGAGGGGCAGTTGTTACAAGAGTAAGCATGAGATTTCTGCGTAGACTGTTCACGGGTGGGGAGGAGCAAGCCGCTGAATCAATGCCCGTTGCGGTGGAGGTAGGCCCGCCCACGATTATCTCCAAGTTCGAGGTCGGATGGGCCACCGATATCGGCAGAATCCGCGATCATAATGAGGACAGCGCTCTTGTGATCACAGCTGCACAAGATGGTGAGGATCTGCGTCCCTCATTCGGTCTGTTCATCGTAGCTGACGGGATGGGCGGGCACCGGGCTGGTGAAGTCGCCAGTTCGCTGGCCATGCGGACAACGGCGCACCACATTACAAGTCAATGCTATCTGCCTTCGCTGATTGAGAAGGAGCGGGATGCGGGTCAGCCGGCTCTGACGGAGATCATCGTTGGCGCTGTGCGGGAAGCCAACGACGCCGTCTCTCAGCAAGTGCCGGGCGGGGGGACCACGCTGACTTGTGCCCTGGTGCTAGGAGCGCAGGCCTATGTGGCTCACGTGGGGGACAGCCGCGCTTACGTGTTGAATGAGGAAGGATTGCACCAGATCACGCAGGATCACTCACTGGTCGATCGTCTAGTCGAGACCGGTCAGCTCACGCGTGAGGAAGCGGCTGTTCACCCTCAGAGGAACGTTCTGTACCGGGCTGTTGGTCAGAGTAGCGCACTGGAAGTGGACACTCACGTGCGAAAGGTTTCCGCCGGTGAGCATCTGTTTCTGTGCAGTGACGGCCTTTGGGATATGGTGAACGAGGCCGACATCGTCGATTTGATCACAGAAGCGCCCTCTGCTCAATCTGCGTGCGAGAACCTCGTCGCGACCGCAAACGAGGCGGGGGGACGAGATAATATCACGGTGATTCTGTGGCGGGCTCCATTGGGTTAGGTCCTCATGGATATCGACAAAGACTATTACGCGATGTTGGGTGTGTCGATCTCTGCGACACAGGATGAGATCCAACGTGCCTATCATAGGCTGGCACGCCGCTATCACCCTGATAGCCGCGACATCAATACGCCAACGGCGCTGTTCCACCAGGTCCAAGAAGCTTACGCTGTCTTGAGCGATGCCCAGAGCCGCCGCGCCTACGACCGCCAGCGCGAGGAACGGGGATTGAGCGATACAGTAGCGCTGACCTGGGACGTCATCTTGAGTCGGGAGCAGCTGCCTGCGGCGTATGAGGAACAGGTCCTCTACGCGTTGGTGGAGATAGAACCGGCTGCCACATCGCAAAGAGACCGGCTTCCGCTTAATCTGTGTCTGGTCATCGATCGTAGCACCTCCATGAAAGGGGCGCGACTGGGGCACGTCAAGGAGGCAGCTCGTCAGATTGCCGACAAACTTCATCGTGACGACGCACTGGCCATCGTCGCGTTCCACGACCGGGCGGAGGTAGTCCTTCCCAGCCAGGTGGACGTTAACAGCGCCAAGGCCAGGGCTAAGATCACGGCCCTCCGGGCGATGGGAGGCACTGAGATCCTTCAGGGTATGCGCAGTGGGCTGGATGAGCTGGACAAGCACCATGGAGAAGGTGTCATCAGCCATCTAATCCTTCTGACGGATGGTCGCACGTATGGAGACGATGAGGAATGTATCGCCGAAGCAGAGGGGGCGGGAGAGAGGGACATTGGCATATCGGCGATGGGTATTGGGGAGGATTGGAACGATGTCTTGCTCGATGCGATTGCATCTCGCAGCGGGGGGACTTCAGCCTACATCGCATCTCCCACTCAGGTCCACACGCTGCTTCGGAACAAGGTCCGCAGCTTAGGTGCTGTCTTTGCCACGGGGCTGTCCCTTGAAGCTCGCACTGCCGACGGCGTGCGTGTGGAGAGCGCCTTCATGACAGCGCCACATCTGAAGGCCCTGACGTTGCAGGGTGGGATGACGAAGCTGGGAGCGCTTGAGGCTGACGCGCCGATGAAGATTCTGTTGGAGATAGGAGTAGAAAAGCAGTCTCTCGGCCAGCGTCGGCTTGCACAGCTTGAGCTAACAGCGGATGTGCCGCTCCTGGGTCGTCGAGGTGAGATATTGCGCCAGGACATCTATTGTACGTTCACGGGCGAGAAAGCAGATCCGGGCGAGGATGAGGTTCCTCCGGGTGTCCTGGACGCCCTGAGGAAGGTCACCCTCTACCGTATGCAGGAGCAAGCGTGGGCCGCCTTGGATGAAGGCAAGGTCGATCAAGCGACCCGCCAGCTGGAAATGGTGGCTACCCGTCTCTTTGATCTCGGACAGGACCGCTTGGCTCAAGCAGCGATGCTTGAGGCGGGACGTGTCGCACGGCAAGGCACCCCGACTGCCAAGGGGCGCAAGCAGATCAGGTACGGCACACGTAGTCTTCATATCGAGGGAGAGGCTTATGATTGAATGCCCGTCCTGCGGACGTAAGCACCGACCCGGCACGCTGTTCTGCAACGAATGTGGCGTCTACCTACCCACCGGAGGGCCACTGGGTACCGAGCCTATTCCGGAGGGGGTCTTGCCCGCTGTGAGAGCCCATAGTTGGCAAACCGATCAAGAGCCTGAAAAGGCCGAAGAATCCCCTGCTGTGCTGCGTATCAGGGTGCTCTCAAGTGGTCGCCAGATGCAACTGCCGTCCGCTGAGAGTGTTCAGGTGGGTCGTCTCGACGCTGCTCACGGGATCTTCCCCGACGTGGATCTCACGTCGGACGGAGGGCTTGAGGAGGGGGTCTCTCGTCGCCATTGCAAGATCCACCAGGAGGACGGGAAGTACTTCGTCGAGGACTTAGGGAGTGCCAACGGGACTTTTCTCAACGATGAGCGTTTGACACCCTATTTGCCCCATATGCTGGAGCATGGCGACGAACTCCAGCTAGGTCGGGTTAAACTAAGGATCGTTATCCGGGAGTAAGACTGCATTTGGAGAGCTACGTATGCCCCATACTGTGCTGATTCACATCAAGAACGAGGAGTCTGTTGTCGGCGAGATAGAGCGTGTGCCTGAACCAACCGATCAGGTGGTGGTTATTCACAACGTGCGATATCGGGACGGTCGAGAAGTCTCATACATTTTGCCGGAGACCGATACGGTGGTCTATCCGTGGCGTCAGATCCATTGTATGGAGATCCTGCCTAGTGAGACTGAGGAAGAGGTCGTGACGTTCATTCGTGAATAAGGCATCGGAGGCCCTGCATGGCGAGTAACGGTAGCGGGTTGATCTTGGTTGTCGATGACGAACCTCGGATGACGAGATTCATCCGTATGAACCTCGAACTAGAAGGGTATCACGTCATCGAGGCCCGCGATGGCATTCAGGCTCTCGACAAAGTGCGCACGGAGTTGCCGGATTTGGTTATCCTTGACGTCATGATGCCAGAATTGGATGGGTTCGAGACGCTGCGGATGCTGCGAGAGATCTCTAACGTCCCGGTGATCATGCTCACAGTGCGAGATGAGGAAGAGGACAAGGTCCGCGGATTGGAGCTTGGAGCCGATGACTACGTGACGAAGCCGTTCAGCGCTCGTGAACTTGCCAGTCGAGTCAGGGCCCTGCTCCGGCGTGCTCAGGGTCCGGCCGGGCCCGAGGAATCGATCGTCAAGATTGATGATCGGTTGAGCATCGACTTTAATAGGCGAGAGGTCATCGTCGAGGGAGAGCATATCCACCTGCGCCCGACGGAGTTCCGTCTACTATACCACTTGGTTGAGAACGCCGGGTGGGTAGTGCCCCACGAGACCCTGTTGTCCAAAGTGTGGGGCTATGAGTACGGTGAGGATGAGATCCAGAATCTCCGGCTTTACATCAGCTACCTGCGGAAGAAGATTGAACCCGACCCAGCGAACCCGCAGTACATATTCACGGAGATAGGGACAGGGTATCGTTTCGCCGACTTCGAGCAAGAACCGGAAAGCGAAGAGGTGGCCTGAAAGCAAAGGGAGAAGGCTTTCTCGGCGTTTTGATAGATCCCCAAGAAAACCTCCGCACGTGCGGAGGTTTTCTCATTCTAATACACCTCTAACGGGCTTCTTACGCCAATCTAATGTGTCTGTGGGATGATATGGACAAGAGAGGAAACATAGTAAGCAGGATGCAAGATCACATGACAAGGAGGTGTGGCAATGGCACGGTTGACACGCTCGGACCCCTTCCGGGATCTGATAAGTCTGCGGGAGGCAATGGATCGGCTCCTAGAGGAGAGTGTCGTACGGTCTGGCACCACAGCCCCGCGGGCGCTACCCGTGGATATGTACGAAACCGACGAAGCTCTCGTGCTCAAGGCTGCCATTCCAGGTGTTGATCCCGAAGACATCGATATCAGCATCACGGGAGACACCTTGACAATCAGGGGAGAGATCAAGATGGCCGAAGAGGCGGAAGAGGCAGAATATATCTGCTGCGAGCGCCATTATGGCACGTTCTCTCGTTCGTTGGCAGTCCCCGTGGCGGTCGAGGCGGATGAAGCAGAAGCTGAGTTTGAGGACGGTATTCTGACTCTGACTATGCCCAAGGCCGAGGAAGTCAAACCAAAGGCTATAGAGATCAAGTCTAGGTAGTCAGTAATTCTGGGACGATTAGAGATTTTAGGAGGTTGCGAGATGAGCATCACAAATCGAGATCCTTTCCGAGAGATGCGGACATTGCGTGAGGCCATGGATGAACTGTTGGAAGAAAGCTTCGTGCGGCCGCGGGAGAGGGGCATGGAGCGACAGCCGGAACGACGACTGCGCCTCCCGTTGGACGTCTACGCGACGCCGGAAGAGATCGTTATTGTGGCATCGCTTCCTGGGCTGACCCCGGATGAGGTGGACATCACGATCGAGGACGATAGATTGATGATCCGCGGCGAGTTGCGACGTCCCCTGGAAAACGTCGACTACCTATTCCAGGAGCGACCTTATGGTACCTTCTCGAGGACGCTGACGCTGAACGTGCCGATCAACACGGACGAGGCCGAGGCAGTCTTTGAGAACGGCGTCCTCACGCTCACCCTGCCTAAGGCAGAGGAGACCAAGCCGAAGACGATCGAGGTCAAGCGGAAGTGAGCTTGACCAGATAGTGTGACGCAAAGGCAGGACCTGAATTTCAGGTCCTGCCTTCCCTACCGAGTGGATCTCTGACTCTACGGGGCCTCTATCATCGAGGCCTTTTTGTTTGTCAGCTATCGAGAGCGCGGCGATTGCTGCGACGCATCTCCCTCTTCGTGGTGTACGATACGCGGCGTGAGTGGGCCCAAGACTCGGAGAGCGATAAACGCCAGCAGCGTGCCGACCAAGGCGATCTCCCAGAGACCGAGTCCGGACGCCACGCCAACTGCGGATGTGGCCTAGATCGCGGCGGCGGTGGTCAATCCAAGTACCGAGCCTCGCGAAACCAGGATGGTACCCGCGCCGAGGAAGCCTATCCCCTGTGCGATGCTGGA
>CAZQXX010000152.1:0-7584 GCA_964597105.1 uncultured Anaerolineales bacterium | reverse complement strand
CGCGTGGCTGAACCGGGGGACTTCGTCTTCATCCTGGAGTTCGCGGGGGAGACGTTGGGTAGGGGTGTTCACCTTCGCCCGTTGCCAGCGCGGAGCGGGCGCCTCCGTTTCCGGGTGCTGGAGGCCTGGCAGATGAATGGCGAGGCGCCGGAGGAATACTCCGACCTTCGCGCCCGAGGACGGAGTTGGGCCTGGTGCCAGCCTCCCCGGGGT
The DNA here is from genome assembly GCA_964597105.1 of uncultured Anaerolineales bacterium. Taxonomy (GTDB): domain Bacteria; phylum Chloroflexota; class Anaerolineae; order B4-G1; family B4-G1; genus SKLM01. The sequence goes on along the minus strand of CAZQXX010000152.1, from coordinate 7,371 downwards.
GAACCGGAAGGGCTGACTCAATCTCAGGCGGAGTTGGTCCGCCAGCTATCGCGCGATCGTGTGCCGGGATGGAAGATCAATCGGGCGAACGCACGGCTGGCCGGACACGCATCCCGCGACGGTGTGCTCGACACCCTCGGAGTCGAGCGTCCCCCCAGCAGGCCTAGCGCGGAGAGGACCGATGGTCTCCAGGAGCAGGGGGTCAGGGAAGAGGCGTCCTGCGGTGTGCCGTGCGGCGATCCCGAGGCAAAAGGAGCGCAGCTTGACGATCGAGAGACGACCCCGCGGCCAAATGACGGTCGGAGGGAGAGCGGCTCGAGTGTGCCCGGCGATCGCCGCGAGGAGGAGGACGGAGATCCACTCGTCGGTGTGAAGCTGAGAGGCGAGACCAAGGACCGTGCCGAGACCGACGCGCATCGCGACGTTGACTCACAGCTCCAAGGGCGCGTCGAGGGTATGGACGAGTTGCCCGACCGAATCCAACATCGACTGTGTGCCGCAGGACTCACATCACAACAGATGGTGGAGGACGTGCTCACGGCTGGCGACCACGTGTTCCTGGGGCTATCGGGCATTGGGCCCGCGACGTTGGCTGCGGTCCGGGCGAATCTCCAGCATAAGACGACTGGGCGGGCCGAGGCTGCCGCTGAGCGCGGCGGCGAGGCCGCGTGTCGGGGCGTTGAAGGAGGAAGCTACTGGTCGGAGTCGCGGCGACGTGATGTGGAGAGTCCTGCTGTCGCCGAGGCATCGGCGGGTCCCGAGTCCGACCCTTTGGCGGCAGACGACCCCGACTCCCTGCAGGGCCTGCCCGCTGTCGCCCGGCGCCGTCTTCGCCGGGCTGGTCTGAATACCGCTCACGCTGTGGTCGAGGCATTGGGCGCAGGAGAGGCGTCCTTTCTAGCCCGGCCTGGGCTGGGGTCCAAGACGCTGGAAGCGGTTCGGGAATGGCTCGCCCAGAGGCTGGCTGCGGGCACGATATCCACCGGTAGCGCCTCGTGGCCGGTCACGGCTGATGGGCGTGACCCGCAGGAATTCCACTCCGGGGTGAACGTCGTGGGGGATGGGCTGTCGGGGAAGCAACTCGCCGAGTGGCGGGGTGCGGCCCGGGTGGGGTTAGCGTCTGTCTCTGGGCAGCTTGGAGAGATTCAGCTTCTGGTCTGCGCTGAGGACGATGAGATCTCACTCGTCGCCTGTTGGCCGCACGGCGAGGTGACCCTCTCTGGCCTACGGGCCAACGGCCGGTCGACACAGATGAAAGCGATACGGCGGATCGCACGGGAGATACGGGCGTGCAGATGACGGCCAACTGCGTGCGACCGGATGAGAGGGGGCGTCGCCTCAGACGGACGGAGATGGTTGGTGCCGGTACGCCGGATCTCAGGTGGACGCCCAGGTTTCCGCCACTCTATCGGCTTACCCTGCTCGTTGTCTTCTGATGGGTCTTACTCTCGACCAGACGATCAGTTGTCCCAGCGCTCAACCCGGCTGCCCGAAGGCGGACGGTGGCAGACCAGGGTTTGGCTGGCGAGGCAGGCCCGTCGGTGTGGCAGTAAGGAGGCACTCAGATGATCGGACACGCCAATCGAGGACGCTTCTTTGAGGAGTATCTTCAATACCTGCACAACCGCTATCGCGCGGATGGCCGCGCCCGAATCGATTTCATCGCTGTCCCCACGCGGGCGCGGAATGACCGAGAGCACGTGAGCTGGGTTCCGACGCGCAAGGGCGTGGTGGACTTCATAGGCGTCTTGGCCGGTGGTCGATTCGTCGCCTTCGATGCGAAGAGCACCCGGAACGAGGGTGGCTGGCGCGTGAAGACCAGCTCACGATCGCCCAAGAACGACGCGTCGCATCAGTGGGAGTATCTGCGACAGGTGCACGAGTTGGGTGGCCTGGCCTTCTTCCTCATCTTCGCGAAGACGCTGGACCGCGTCTTCGTGGCACAGATGGTCTTCCCGGCTGAGGATAGACAACGCTTTGCCGATATGATCGAGGTGCCCCGGGACAACAACGGATGGTGGGACTGGCTGAGCGCTTTGGAGGAGGCCGACATGCTTTAGCACGGCCGATTACGAAGCTTCGGGATTCGCATAGCAAACGGAGGCTGTGGCCCGTCGATTGGATACCGGGCAAGCTGGAATGGCGCGACGACGCATCTCTACTCGACCGGTCGCCTCGCAATCGGTCGAGGTCTCGCTGAACCACTGAAAAGGAGGCTGCTATGGATCGGATGATCATGCGTACGATGACGGCAGCGCAACTGGCACAGTTTGTCGCTGCCAACGGTCTGCGTCGAGACGGCCGCGCACTGCTGGCTCCAGAAGGGCAGATTGTGGGAAGGATCGTGGAGACTGGTCCAGCTTCTGTGGGCGTAGCGACCGTCGAGGAGACACATAGCGACAACGATAGCGAGGTCACCGCTTGGTGGCCTTCGTTTCGCCCCGCCTGGAGGATCGTGGCTGCTGACGGCAGCGGAGACGAGGGCGATCCGCTCGGGCCCGGCGAGGTGATCTGCGACGTGTGCAACGGGGAGGTGGTCGTACGGCCTGTGCCGGTGGTGAACGGTTACGCCCGTTGCGCCACGTGCTTCGCCAGCCTGGACCTGGTCATCCCGGGGTCTGTGCCCCTCTATTGCCCACTACGAGCTGACAAACACGCAGGGGGAGATCGATGAGTAAACTGGTACGAGACCTCAAGGCCTTGGGCCGTGCCCTTCAGAAGGGTGTTGTCACGACGACGGAAGCAGCGGAGCGCCTTCACCTGCTGGCTGACCGTGTACCTTCCGTCGTTGTGCTAATCGAGGCCAGCGGGGGTCAGGGCTCGTTGGTCTGCTACCTGGCCTCCGGGGATGAGGAGGAGCAGGTCATAGCCGAGGTTGAGCGAGCGCTCGGTGTAGATGACCTGAGCGAGTACGACGTGCGTGTCGCAGCGGCCCGACAAGGGCTGGTGCGATTGTGGAGTGTGATCCCGCAGGAGGAGACCGGTGCCCACTGTATCGGCGCTTCCTGATCGGATTGAATTCGCCATCGCCACGCGCGGCGTGATCGTGACCAAGTTCTGGGCGATCGACGGGCGTCACGTGGCGCCCGGCGGCGCCCAGGTCGAGCCCACGACCTTCGATCTGGATGCTGCACTCGACTGGTGTGCCCGACACGGCTACACCGTTCGCCGTTGGACGGATGGGGCTCGCGCGTGGAGGGGTGACCGGATTCTCCCGGTGCGGAGCCGGATGGAGATACGGCGACGGCGGCTTCAGGCGGAGAGACGGGCTATGCGTGGAGACAGCGATGGTGCCCGGTTGAGCCTGGATTTCGCCTTCGAGGGTTGACGAGACCGTGAATGAGGCAACGGCGGCTCGCGGCCGCGCATCGAGCGGTCTGGCGACTTACAGCCAGAGCGAGGTTGTAACAGGACACTGCTGGAGGATAGCTGTGAGACATCGTCCGACGCATATGACACTCACCGTGTTGCGTCTTCTGTTCAAGGACGCACGCAGCTGGTGGTACCATCGGAAGCTTCGCCAGCAGGGACGCGTGGCGGAAGCAAGGCGGCGTGAACGCAAGTGTGTGCAGAAACACGCCCTCGATCTAGACCGAGCCACTGTGCTCCACATCGGACGCGGAGGCTGGACGCTGTACCGCAACAAGGGGCGCTTGAAGGGTTGCGGTGACGTCGAAGATGCCTTCGTGCAGGCAGCGATACGGGCCGGTGTCCCTGTCTTCGATACCACCACTGTTCCAATGGGGAGGCTTGGGTCGCTTCTCCGAGGGCCACTACCAGCTGAGGAGCCGCTAGTTGCGCTGGAACACGCCCGCTCGCTGGGTGCCAGGACATACAACGCGCCTGCTCGCTGCGAGAGCCAGCGCCAGAGGGTCGACCTCTCCGCGGATCCTCGCACCTAGTGGCTACGGGAGATCCTCGTTGGATGATCTGCTCAGAGATGTCGGTCCACGACTGCGCCATAACGAAGGCTTCGGGCTGAGCACGGCCCCATCGCTCATCGTCCACGCCTCAGGTTGATGGGCTCTGGATATGTGATCTGCTGTTAGCGCAGTTGGCCCCCCTCACCCCCGGTCGGCATTCCGCTGGCCGGGGGCTTCTTGCGTTCTACCAGACGAAGGGAGTTGAACGATGCACCAGATGACCTTCCTTGAAACCGAGCGAGACGAGGAATCGTACTGCACTCGGGTCAAGGACCTGCCGACCAGGGAGCAGCCGGTGACTCGGCTCCGGGATGCAGGCCCGACTGCTCTATCGACCACGGAACTGCTGGCCTGCTTGTTGCAGACGTCCAATGCCCTGGATCACGCCAGGGAGCTTCTGACCCGTTTCGAGGGCCTTCGAGGTCTGGACCGAGCGTACGATTCAGAGATCGTTGAGACGGACGGCATCGGTCCGGCAAGTGCTGCCCGCATCAAAGCGGCGCTGGAGTTCGGACGTCGCCTCAACGCACCACTGAGGCAGGATCGCCCGCAGATCCGCTCTCCTTCCGACCTGAGTCTTCTGTTGATGCCCGAGATGGCGCATCTTGAGCGCGAGCGCTTCGTGGTCGTGGGCCTCGACACGCGTAACAACCTCCTCTTCAGGCGCACTCTTTACGTCGGGACCCTCAACGCCACCCACATCCGCGTCGCTGAGGTATTCGAGGAACCTATCCGACGGAATGCTGCAGCGATCATCGTCGCCCACAATCACCCTTCCGCGGACGTCTCCCCCAGTCGTGATGACGTCTCGGTCACGCGCCAGATCCGCGAGGCCGGGGAGCTGTTAGGCATCGAACTGCTGGATCACCTGGTCATCGGCCATCAGCGCTTCGTGAGCCTGCGTGAACGTGGGCTTGGATTCGACTAGACATGCAGTAGGAGGTAAGAGCCGTGACGGAAGTGACACCGGAAGTTGGCCACTATGTCGTGCGGGTCGTGGACGCCCAAGGGGTTCGCACGCACCTGGTGGGCAAGGACAAGCGCTGCAGCTGCGGCGGGAACGCGGAGCGGCAGTGTATGCACATTCGAGCCGTGGCTGAGTACCTGCGGGCTGGTGGCCAACGGGCACCGGAGGCTCGCAAGGGCAGCTTCGCCGTGCCCGACGATGGTACCGCTGCGGCAGGCAGCACCCAGAAAGCGTGTCCGATCTGTGGAGGGGCGGTGAAGCGGCTGGGTCCCGGCTTCTGGCGCTGCGTGGACGACCCGTCGCACTACTGGCAGTGGCGGGCTGGGGAAAACAGCGGCGCCATCCGGAAGTTCCTCACCCAACCGCACCCCGCCAAGCAGGGCCCCTTCTATCGTCTGAGCGAAGACGAGCGCGACTTCTTCCTGGTGCGAGCCGCCCAGCGGATGCACGCGAGCGGCTACACGCCTCATAGCCCATAAGGAGCTTGTATTGATGAGTGACGACCTTGAACTGATCGTTCGAGAGGGGGCGAGTGGCAAGCTGGCCATCATCAACGGCAAGACGTACACGCTGCTCTGTCTCTATCAGCATCGCAGGATGGGGGGCGTATTCTGTCTGAGCGTGGCCGGGAAGACCCGGCTGCAGGTCACTGACCTGGCCGAGCACTGGCGCGTCTTCCGACACGGAAGCGTCTACCTGGCCGTGAAGTGCCGTCCCTTCTCCTATCACCTGATGGCAGGACGGGGGAGCCAGACAGATGCCCCCCGCTGGCCCGGGCTCAAGTCGCCGCCGTCCCGCTACGCGTTCGTGGGACCCACCGAGGAGGCGGTCAAGGCCCAGATCCGGTTGACGCTGGAGCGGTATCACAGCTCTTGCGACCCGGACAGGGTTATCGAGGATGCTCTCCGGGTGGATGACGTGTGTGGCGGTCCGCCAGCCTACATCTTGAGGGGTGAGCGCCTATAGCCAGCATCCATCCAGGGGCCGGTCTTCCTTTCAGGGACCGGCTCTCTCGCTATGTATCGAACAGGGCAGGAGGACTGACGATGATGCCCGAAAAGACGGACTTGAGCAGACAAGCCATAACTGGTCGCTACCTCGTCCAGTTCCGGAGGCCGGGCAGAGAGGACTTCGAGACCGATTTGGGCTTCGGCGACGACCAGCTCGGTTTGGCTCGGTACCACGTTCATCTCGTGCTGGATACGCTGGAGTCCGTTGCCGAAGGTCGGGTGTGGGATACCGAGCTACGGCGTTGCGTGTACCACCACGCGTCTAGCCAAGATACGGCTCCCGTCAAGGACGAGGGGGCTGACATGTCATATCAGGGGATTGGCTCGCCAGAGGATCCCCTGAACTTGCGGAGGACCGAGGGTTACGATCCATCCGTGCAGAGTGGGATGGTCGGAGGCCCTGGGCCGACTACTACCAGGCGATTGGAGCGAGGGAGGCCCTGGGCCACATGAGCCCCTTTGCCAATCAGCCCAATAGGAAGGAGACGTAGCATGACACTTCAACCGGTTACAAGGACGGGGATGCAGGCACCCGTCATCGACGACGACGCGCCCGACCCCGACGCTGCCTTCACCCACCGTGGTGCCAAAGCCGCGGTGTTCCGCCCCCACATAGGGCAAGCACATCAGCAGTACTTCAGCCCCAAGTGGCTGTGTCAAGCCTTCGCCGACATCGCGGAGGCATTGTTCGACGTGCCCATCATCGACGGCGAGCGCGGCGGCTATCCGCTGCGCGTCATCGACCCCACCTGCGGCAGCGGACGCTTGCTGGCCCCCTTCGCCCAGCGCGGCCACCAGGTGCTGGGGATCGAGCTCGACGAGCGCCTGGTCCCCGTGGCCCGCAGAGCCGTGGGCAAGGAGAACGTCCGTCAGGGAGACGTCTGCGCCTACGCACCGGCCATCCCTGGGGGGAAATGGGACGTGGCCGTGATCAACCCGCCCTACGGCCTCTGGTGGCCCCTGGAAGGCCCGGTGGCCCAGTATGAGCTCGCCTCGCGGGACAGCATCGAGAGCCAGCATATGGTGTTGGAGCTGGTCACCGACTTGCTTCACCGGAGTTACGATCGTGGCGGACTCCTTCTGGCCCTCCTGTCCGGCCGCTTCTTCGACGTCTATCCCAAGGCGGCCCAGTACGTCAAGAGGAACTACCAGCTGGTAGCTGACCTGGTTCTACCTAAGCCATATGAGCGGGAGTATGGGATCGAGGTCGATGCCCGGCTCCTGATCGCGTTCCGCGTGAACCCGCATCGGGACAAGGTGGCCGCGCCGCTGGCAGGTACCTTCGAGGGCACAGAGACTAGCAAGCTGGCCCGTCAGATCGTCGAGGCCTTCGAGAACACGCCGGGCGTTGGGCGCCGCAGGAGGTGGAACGAAGACGTGGTGTATCTCCCGAGGCGGAATTACCGACGGCGACTCCCCGAGGTCCCCGAGCTCGATATGATCGTGGAGGTGAGTACCGATGCCACCCCAC
>CAZQXX010000151.1:0-7646 GCA_964597105.1 uncultured Anaerolineales bacterium | reverse complement strand
AGAGATCTGGGTGCCGACGCTGATGAGCCGGGAGCCCTGGGAGAGCTGGACGGCCACCGGCTGCCAGACGATGATGGATCGGGTCAAGGAGCGGGTGCGCGCGATCCTGGCCGCTCACGAGCCACCTCCCTTGGTGCCAGGGGCGGCGGAGCGGATCGAGACCATCCTCCAGGCGGCGGAAGAGCGGTACGAGAGAGCGCCACGAGGGGCGAGCGGCACCCTGTGAGTTTCCCGGGAGCGGGATGAGACGGCGTATGCAGCTGGATAGTGACCGGTGATGAAGATTACGTTTACGCTCAACGGCGAGCCCGTCAGCGTGGCAGTCGATCCGGCGCGGCCGTTGCTCGACGTGCTGCGGGAGGATCTGAACCTGACGGGCACGAAGCAGGGCTGCGACCACGAGGGTGAGTGCGGCGCGTGCACGGTGCTCGTGGATGGGCAGGCGGTGCGCTCCTGTCTGACGCCGATGGGGAAGGTGGTCGGGCGGTGCGTGGAGACCGTGGAGGGGCTGGGCGGAGCGGATGCTCTCCATCCCCTGCAGGAAGCGTTCATCGAGGTCGGGGCGGTCCAGTGTGGCTACTGCACCCCCGGGATGCTGATGGCGGCGAAGGCGCTCATCGATGAGACGCCGAACCCGACCCGTGGGGAGATCCAAGAGGCGCTGGCAGGAAATCTGTGCCGCTGCACGGGCTACAAGCGGATCGTGGAGGCGGTGGAGCTGGCGGCCGAGCGGATGCGGGGTGGGGCCGCGGCACCGAAAGCCGAGGCGGGATCGGGGATGCAGGGCGAGGGCGTGATCGGGGGCGATGCCAGGCGGACGGACTCGGTCGACAAGGTGATCGGCCGGGCGCTGTACGTCGAGGACCGACGCATACCGGGGATGCTCCACGTGAAAGTCCTGCGGAGCCCGTATCACCACGCGCGGCTGATGGGGTTGAGCACGGAGAAGGCCGAGGCACTGGAGGGGGTGGTACGGGTCGTCACCGCGGCCGACATCCCGGGCGACAACGGCCTGGGGGACTACAGCCGGGATGAGCCGGTGCTGACGCCGGTGGGCGACACGGTGCGGATGAAGGGCGCGCCGGTGGCGCTGGTGGTCGCATCCTCGTCGGAGCGGGCGGAGGCCGGAGCGGAGGCGGTGGAGGCCGTGTACGAGCCGCTGCCGCACGTCTTCGACCTGGAGGACGCGCTGGCGGACGGGGCGTTCCCGATCTACGAAGGAGGGAACGTCCTCAGTACGGAGACGGAGGCGCACGGTGACCTGGAGGCGGCGTTCGAGGCCGCCGACGTCGTCCTGGAGACAACGTACCGGACGGCGTGGCAGGAGCACGCCGCGCTGGAACGGGAGACGCTGCTGGGGCACTACGACGAGGCAGGCCGGCTGACGGTGGTAGGCGGGACGCACGAGCCTCACTGGCAGCAGCGCTACATCGCCAGTGCCCTGGCAATCGACCCGGAGCGGGTGCGGGTGATCATGCCACCGACGGGTGGCTCCTTCGGCGGGAAGCAGGATCCGTGGCCATTCGTGGCGACGGGCCTGGCGGCGCACGTCGTTGGCGAGCCAGTTCGCCTGACGTACACACGGGCGGAGTCGTTTGAGGTCTCGCCCAAGCGGCATCCCTATCGGGTGCGCTACCGGGTGGGCGCCAGGGCGGACGGACGCCTGACAGGGATCCGGGTGCGGGTGGACGCGAATACTGGCGGTTACGACGCCCACGGTCAGTACATCGCCAACTACGCGTTGACGGCCAGCGGAGGCCCCTACCGGTACGAGGCGGTGGACGCTGTTGCGCAGAGCGTGTACACCAACGGCCCGAAGGCGGGCCAGTTCCGGGGGTTCGGCTCGCCCCAGTCGATCTTCGCGCTGGAGTGCACGCTGGACGAGATGGCGGAGCGGCTGGGCGACGATCCGGTAGCGTTTCGGCTCAAGAACCGCATCGATCAGTCGTCGATCTCCTTCCTGGGCTACCCGGTGGCCGAGTCGCTGGGATACGAGGAGGTGCTGGAGGCGATTCGACCGCGGTATCGGGCGTTCGTGGAGGAGGCTGCCGCCTTCAACGCCGCGCCGGGGGCGAACGAGCTGCGGAAGGCGATCGGGTTCTCCGGGATGTGGTACCGCTTTGGGAAGTCGGGATCGCTGCGGATCGAGGCGCACGCCGCGTTGAGCGACCACGGACGCTTCGTGGTGTACTGCTCCGCGCCGGACTACGGGCAGGGGACGAACACGACGATGGCGCAGATGGCGGCGGAGACGCTGGGGGTGGGGCGGGATCGGGTGACGGTGGTGAACGCGGACACGGCCCAGACGCCGGATAGCGGTATCCAGGGCGCATCGCGCGCGACGTACTTCGTCGGTGGCGCGGTGTGCAAGGCGGCGCGGGTGTTGAAGGAAGCGATCCTGGGCACCGCGGCCGAGATGCTCGACTGCGCGCCCACCCAGCTGACACTGACGGATGAAGAGGTATTATGCGCGGCGGGTGGGGCGTCTTCGAAGGAGAGCAATTCGGTGTCGCTGGCCGACATCGCCCGGGAGTTCGATCGGATCGGAAGATCACGGAAGGCCCCTGGCATCTTCGACCTCTCTCCGCTGTTCCCGGAGGAGACCAGGCCGGAGTACGTGCCGCTCTTCGTCACCGGCGCTCACGTAGTGGAGGTGGTGGTCAACACGCGCACGGGGGAGGTGACGGTGCCCCGGGTGGTGGCGGCTCACGACGTGGGGCGGGCGATCAACCCGATCGATGCGAAGGGGCAGATTGAGGGCGCGGTGGTGATGGGGCTGGGTACCGCGCTGATGGAGGAGGTTATCCCGGGGGCGAGCACGGGCTTCGGTGACTACTACATGCCCACGGCGATGTCGATGCCGGAGATCGAGGTCATGCTGGTGGAGGTGCCGAGCTTCGAGGGGCCCTTCGGCGCGAAGGGGCTGGGCGAGGCGGCGATCCTGCCCGCGGCGCCGGCGATCATCAACGGGATCTCGCGAGCCATCGGGGCCCGCATTCGGACCCTGCCGGCGACGCCGGAGCGGGTGCTGAGCCACCTGGTCGGGGGCGACTGAGGATGGCCCTGGGCTACCTGTATCCGAGCTCGGTCGAAGAGGCCGTCGAGTGTCTGAAGGCCCACGATGGGAAGGCGCGCTTGGTCGCCGGCGGGACGGACTTGTTGCCGGATATCCGGAAGGGAGACGTGGCCCCTGACTATCTGGTCGACGTGACGCGGATTCCCGAGCTGGGCACGATCGAGGTCGGGGACGACTGGGTGACCGTGGGAGCGGCGGTGTCCTTCGGCGGGATCCGGGCGCATCCGTTTCTGAAGGAGCGGGTCCACGGGCTGGTGGAGGCAGCTGCCTCGGTGGGGGCCGGGGCCATCCAGAACGCGGCGACGTGGGTGGGGAACATCGTGCAGGCCATGCCGGCCGCCGATGGGGCGATTGCGGCCATTGCCCTCGATGCCGAGGCGCAGATCGTAGACCGGGATGGTGAGAGGTGGGAGGCGGTCGAGTCGCTGTTTGAGGGACCCGGCGTGTCGGCCGTCGATCCGACGAGCGACATGGTCGCGGCGATTCGTTTCCCGTGTCCCGGCTCGAATACAGGCACTGCGTGGCGCCGGGTGGGGCGCCGCGCGGCGCTGGTGCTGCCGATACTGAACTGCGCCGTGACGGTCTCGCTCGAGGAGACCTCATCCCCGATCGCCGCTGGAGGACGGCACGACGAACGGATCGCGCGGGCGACGGTGGCGCTGGGGCCGGTGGCGCCGCGGCCGAAGCGGATGCGCCAGGCAGAAGCGTTCCTGAGCGGTCGCGTGCCCACGGCGGAGACTCTGGCGGGGGCCGGTCAGATCGCGGCGGGTGAGGCGAGGCCACGGACGAGCGTGATGCGGGCCTCGGCGGAGTATCGGCTGGAGATCGTCCCCGTCCTGGTGACGGAGGCCTTGAGCGCGGCCTTCGATCGGGCACGGATGGGGAGGGGACCGGTCGATAGATCGGGGCGCCAGTGAGGTAGACGCATCGAGGTCGAGCGCAGGCAGATGTAGCGGATTATCAGCCCTTTTCAATGCGGACACAGGAGGAGATGGCAGGATGCCAGAGCAAACAGACGCGTTTCCCCGGATGACGATGCTGAGTCGGGAGCAGTGCGAGATGATCCATCGCGCGTCGCTGGAGATTCTGCGGCGTACGGGCGTGCGGGTCTATCACAAAGGGGCCCTGGATCTGCTGCGCGACTCGGATGCCGTGATCACGGATGAGCGCGAGTCGGCTTCGGGATCAGCGGAGGCGCTGGTGCGGTTCCCGCCGGGGCTGGTGGAGTGGGCGCTGGACCGGGCGCCGTCGCGGATCGCCCTGTGCAAGAGGGGGAGCGACGAGGTCATCGCGCCGCTGGAAGGGCACGAGGTGAGCTTCGGCCCGGGGTCCGATTGCCTCAACTATCTCGATCCCCGCACAGGGGAGCGGCGCAATTTCACGAAGGCGGACGTGATCGACTGCGTGCGGCTGGTGGACGCGCTGCCGGAGATCGATTTCTGCATGTCGATGGGCATCCCCGCAGACCTGGAGACGGACAACGCCTACGTGTGGCAGTTCGCCACGATGCTGACGCACACCACCAAGCCGATCGTGTTCGTGTGTGACGATCGGGCTGACTGCGAGGCAATCGTGGCGATGGCGGCGGCCGCCGCGGGTGGCATGGACGCGCTGAGGCTGAGCCCCACATTGTTGCTCTACTCGGAGCCGTCGACGCCGCTCAAGCATTCGGAGACGGCGACGGACAAGCTGCTCTACATGGCGGAGCAGGCACTGCCGATCGTCCACTCGCCAGCGCCGATGATGGGCGGTACGGCTCCGGCCACGCTGGCGGGCGGGCTGGCGCTGGGCAACGCGGAGGTGCTCTCCAGCCTGGTGATGCACCAGCTGAAGCACCCGGGCGCTCCATTCCTATACGGCAGCGGGCTGCACCACCTGGATATGCGGACGACGATCAGCGTGTACAGCGCGCCCGAGTTCCAGATGGCCCGGGTGGCGGTAGCGGAGCTGGGGCGGTTCTACGGCCTCCCGACGTGGGGCTACGCGGGCCACTCGGATAGCTGTGTGATGGACGAGCAGGCGGCAGCCGACGCGGCGTTCTCCGTGCTGGTGGCGCTGCTGGCCGGGAACAACCTGGTCCATGACGTGGGGTACCTGGAGGCGGGGCTGACGACGTCGCCGGAGATGATCGTGTTCACGGCGGAGATGATCGACATGATGCGCCACTTCGTGGGCGGCGTGTCATTCGACGCCGAGTCACTGGCCATGGACGTCATCGATCAGGTGGGGCCGGGGGGCGAGTTCCTCTCGACGGATCACACGATGAATCATTTCCGCGACTTCTGGGAGCCGACGCTATTCAACCGGAAGCGGGTGGAGGACTGGCTGGAGGTCGGCGGGCGGCCGCTGGGTCAACGCCTGAGAGAGCGGACGGTGGCGATTCTGGAAGAGCACGAGCCGGAGCCCCTTTCTGAAGGGGTGGAGGAGGAAATCGTGGATATCCTCGGGAAGAGTGATTGAGGCAGGTGGAGACCAAGGAGCTTGAAGAGCCCGTTGAGGTCTCCGGTGAGGCTGTTGCGCAAGAGATGATATGAACCATATGTCACCCTCGACATCTGTGAAAACGGTCGATCGTCTAGTGAGAATCATCGACTGTTTCTCATCGGCCGAACCGGCCTGGACGCTGACCGATCTGAGTGAGCAGCTCGACCTGCCGAAGAGCACCCTGCATCGGTTTCTGGTGAGCCTGGAGGCTCACGGGATCCTGCGCCAGGATGAGGAGAGCAAGCGCTGGCGGCTGGGTTATCGGCTGTTTGTGTGGGGGAATCTGGCGGAGCAGAGCACGCCGCTGCACCAGGTGGCGAAGCCGGTCATGCGCGATCTGGTGGCGGACACGGGGGAGACGGCGCTCCTGACAGTGTACGCGGCGCGAGAGGTGGTGTGCGTGGAGAAGGTCGAGACGAGCCACCCGGTGCGCCTTGCCCTGGACGCCGGGACGCGGCGGCCCCCCCACGCGGGAGCCTCCTCGAAGATCCTGATGGCCCATCTGCCCGAGGCCGAGGTGGAGGCGATCATCCAGGAGCGGGGTCTGCCTCGGTTGTGTATGAACACAATCACCAGCGTCGAGGCCTTGCGGGCTGAGCTGGAGAGGATTCGAGCGCAGGGATACGCGAGGAGCTGTCAGGAGACGGATCAGGGGGCCTGGGGAATCGCGACGCCGATCCGGGACTGGCGGGGCGACGTCGTGGCGGCGATCGGGGTAGCGGGTCCCACGTCCCGTTTCAGCGAGGAGGTGGCCGAGGCGTACGTGGGACGGTGCAAGAAAGCTGCGGAGGAGATCTCCTCCCGGCTCTATGCAGGCGTACGTCCGGGGGACGCGGCTCCGGTGAGAGATGAGGTGGCGTAGGGGAACGGCCAACCATGAGCGAGTACTACCACACAGAAGCGAGGACTGAGACTATGACAGACCGAGTAATCAAGCTGACGCGGGGCGTGCCCCCGGAGGAGAGCTTTCCGATCGACAAGCTCCAGCAGTGTGCGGAACGGGTCCTGTTGACACAGGGGCACGAGGTTCTGCAGTACGGCAAGTCGCGGGGCTATCCGCGGCTGCGCGAGCTGATCGCGGAGGAGAAGGGCGTGGACCCAGGCCAAGTCATCGTGGGCCAGGGATCCCTACAGCTGCAGGATTTCTGCGAGCGGCTGCTCCTGGAGCCAGGCGACATCGTGTACGTCGAGGAGCCCACGTACGACCGGACGCTGACGCTCCTTCGGCGGGCGAAGGCTCAGATCGTGGGCCTGCCGCTGGAGGACGATGGGGTCGATGTGGAGATCATGGAGGATCGGCTGGCGGGCGGCGAGCGGCCTATGTTCTTGTACGTGATCCCCGATTTCCAGAACCCGAGCGGAACGGTCCTTTCCGAGGAGAAGCGACGGCGGATCGTCCGGCTGGCCCGGGTTTACAACTTCTGGGTGATCGAGGACTCGCCGTACCGGCGGCTGCGATACCGGGGGGAAGAGGTCCCTTCGCTGCTGGATCTGGCGCCCGATCGGGTGTTGCACATGTCGTCCTACAGCAAGCTGATCAGCCCCGGTCTGCGCGTGGGGTACGTGGTCGCGCCGGAGCCGCTGGCGGGGCGGCTGGCGGAGATGGCCGAGGACACGTACATCAACCCCAGTTACCTGAACCAGGCCATCGTGGCCGAGTTCATCCGCCGCGACTGGCTGGATTCTCAGATCAAGGAGCTGAAGGCTCTGTACGAACCGCGGCTCTACGCCACGCTGGACGCGCTCGGGGAGCATATGGAGGGCCTGGCCACCTGGCGGAGGCCCGACGGTGGATTCTTCGTGGGCGTGACGGTGGACGGGGAGGTCGATACAGACGCGTTGCTGAGCGAGGCGCGGGATCGGGATTTGATTCTGACCGACGGGCGGAACTTCTTCAACGAACGCCAGAACGGCAGCAGCTTTGTGCGCCTGCCCTTCTGTGCGCTGACGGCGCAGGAGATCGAGGAGGGCGTGCGGCGGCTGGCAGAGGTCGTGCGCGCGGTGCGGTAGACCACGTTCGCGATGCCCGCTGGCCGTGCGACCCGGCACGACGGGGGCGAAGGGGTTCGACCGAGGCACGGGGGAG
>CAZQXX010000150.1:2446-7670 GCA_964597105.1 uncultured Anaerolineales bacterium | reverse complement strand
GGATGCCCTGGCGGCGCGGGTCAAGCGCGAGGTGACGAACAAGCTGACCACGGGGCTGAAGAACCCGTAGGCGCAGCGAGGCCGCCACCGTCAGGGGGCGAGGGGTGACCGGCGAAATGGAGGAACGGCAGATGGAGAACGTCGAGTTGCTGGTGGTCTGGACGAGCGGAGACCCGGACGTTGCGCTGCGCATGGTCTTTATGTACTGCGCCAACGCCAAGAAGCACGGGTGGTGGGACGAGGTCACGCTCCTTGTCTGGGGCCCGTCTCAGGAGCTGCTGGCCGAGAGCGAGGTTCTCCAAAGGAAGCTGGGGGAGATGCTCGATCTGGGTGTGCGGGTGGTGGCGTGTAAGGCGTGTGCCGACAGCTACCCGGTCACGGAGAGCCTCGAGACCCTCGGGGTGGACGTCTTCTACACGGGTGAGCTCCTGACCGAGTGGACCAAGTCGGGTCGGGCCGTGATCACGTTCTGAGCGGCCTTGTGGAGACCCTAGGGGTTTTCACGAGACCATGAGGATAGCGGCGAGGAGACGGCTGAGAGAGCAGATGGGCTCTGGTGGAGGCACAGGGAAACCCTTTGTGGGAGAGAAAGGAAGGTTACGTGAGCGAGGAACAGGGCGACATATCCGCCGATAGGCTCTTCTTCCTGGAGGAGCAACGCGTGATCGTCGAGGACTTCGACGCCAGCGGATTCATTCTCGACGTCGGTGGCGGCGGCGAGGGGATCATCGGCCGACTGAAGGGATCGCACGTAGTCGCCATCGATCCGGACCGGGGCGAGCTGGAGGAGGCCCCGGCGGGCCCGCTGAAGATCGTCATGGACGCGCGGGATCTCAGGTTCCTCGATGACATCTTTGAGGTAGTCACGTCGTTCTTCACGCTGATGTACATCGACAGAAGCGACCATCAACAGGTATTCGCCGAGGTCCGGCGAGTGCTGGCGCCCGGGGGCCGCTTCCTGATCTGGGGGGTCAGCATTCTGGAGCGCGTCGACGGTGAGAGAGACGTGCTGGTGGTGCCGCTGGTGGTCTCGCTCCCCTCGACCGAAGTGGAGACGGGATACGGCGTGGTGTGGCCGGAGGAGCCGTCTGGGCTGCCTGACTACGTAGAGCTAGCCGAGAAAGTGGGGTTCGACGTGGTACAGGCTCGCGACCACGGGTCGGTGTTCTATCTCAAGCTGGAGAATACGGGCGAGGCGTAGGCAGCACGCAGCAAGAAGCGAGGAGTGGATTGGGCCCAGGCCCTGGCTCTCGAGCGACCAGCCGGCCATACTGGTTTCCCGGGCAAGAGGTTGATCTGGAATGGAGGCGTCGGTTTTCATGGGAAGGAGTGAGTCATGACGAGCGAAGACGGAGGGACGAGCCAGGCATCATCTGAGACACCATCTCAGGCATCATCTGAGACACCATCTCAAGCACCATCTGAGACACCGTCTCAGGCATCATCTGAGACACCGTCTCAGACATCATCTGAGATACCATCTCAGACATCATCTCAGGCATCATTCGAGGATTTATCTGACGGACAGAGCATCGAGGACCGGCTTTCGGAGAACGCTCTTGCGGTCTTCCGCCGCCGCTACGTCCGCAAAGGGCCGGACGGGGAGCCCGCGGAGACGGTGGAGGGCGTGTTCCGGCGGGTGGCATCTCACATCGCCGCCGCCGAGGACGGGATGGACGATGGGCATTCGAAGGAGGCGGAGGCGATCTTCTTTGACCTGATGACGGAGCTGCGCTTCCTGCCGAACTCGCCCACCTTCACCGGAGCCGGGACGCCCCTGTCGCAGCTGGCGGCCTGCTTCGTCCTGCCCATCTCGGACGATATGGGGCGCCGCGGGGACGGGATCTTCGAGACCCTGCGGGATATGGCGTTGATCCAGCAGACAGGCGGGGGCACCGGCTTCTCCTTCTCCAACTTGCGGCCGAAGGGGGCAATCGTCCTCTCGAGCGGAGGCGAGGCGACCGGGCCGGTCGGGTTCATGCAGGTCTACGATACGGCCTCCGAGATCATCAGCCAGGGCGGCGCGCGGCGGGGCGCCAACATGGCCGTGCTGAACGTCGACCACCCGGACATCCGCCGGTTCATCCACTGCAAGTCGAACGAACACGCCATCACGAACTTCAACATCTCGGTCGGCGTCACCGACGAGTTCATGCGCGCGCTGGAGGACGACGGGTCGACCGATCTGATCAATCCCCGGGATGGAGAGACGTGGGAGACGCTGCCGGCGCGGGAGCTGTTCGACGAGATCGTCGAGGCCGCCCACCGGAACGGGGAGCCCGGCCTCCTCTTCCTCGACGCCGCCAACCGGGACAACCCGACGCCCCACCTGGGCCGCTACGAGGCGACTAATCCGTGCCTCACCGGCGACACCTGGGTGACCACGGATGAGGGACCGGTTCAAGTGCAAGATATCCTGGGCAGTCCACAGCGGCTTCTGCTCAACGGCGCGTTCCACGCCACCGGCGAAGACGGCTTCTTCTCGACCGGTGAGCGGCATACGCTGGATCTCTGCACCCGTCGGGGCTATCGCCTCACGCTCACGCCGGACCACCCGCTGCGCGTGGTGACTGAGAAGTCCCGTTACGTGCTGGAGTCTGAGTGGCGCCGGGCTGGCGAACTTCGTGTAGGGGATGAGGTCGTACTGAGCGATAATCGCGAGGCCTCCTGGAAGGGGGAGGGGACCTGGGACGAGGGGTATCTGCTCGGTCTCCTGGTGGGCGACGGCACGGTGACGGACGGCCGGGCGATCCTCTCCGTTTGGGGCGAAGGGCCGGGATCAGCGTCCGTTCGGGAGAGCGTGGAGGCTATTGCCTCCACGCTGTCGCAGACGGCGGATTTCCAGGGCTTCGTCTGGCTGGATGACCGGAAGGAGGCGCGGCTGACGCTGAAGGCTGTGTATGACCTGGCGCGAGCCTATGGCCTGTCCGAATCGTTCAAGGGGGTGTCGCCGGAGATTGAGCGGACCAGCAGCGCTTTCCATCGGGGGTTCCTGCGTGGGCTTTTCGACGCCGACGAGACCGTGGTCGGAAAGCAGGAGAAGGGGGTCTCCGTGCGGCTGGCCCAATCAGATCTCCCTCTGCTCAGTGCGGCGCAGCGCATGCTCCACCGATTGGGCATCGTCTGCACGATCTACGAAGGGCGGCGCGAAGCGGGGTCGAAGCGCCTCCCGGATGGCAAGGGTGGGATGAGGGAGTATCCGATCAAGGCCCAGCACGAGCTGGTCATCAGCTGCGAGAACCTGGTCCATTTTGCAGATCGAGTCGGCTTCACCCATGCAGACAAAGCCGCGCGCCTCGAGAATCGGCTCGAGGGGTATCGGCGCGAGGTCAACCGAGAACGGTTCGTGGACGAGATTGCGTCTATCGGGCCGAATGGGGCCTCCCCTGTCTTCGATGCCCGAGTTCCGGGCGAGCGCGCCTTTGATGCAAATGGTCTTTGGGTCCATAACTGCGGTGAACAGCCGCTGCTTCCGTACGAGAATTGCTGTCTCGGCTCCATCAACCTGGCGCGGCATGTGCGACGGAATGCCGATGGGGCCGCGGTCGTCGATTGGGACAGCCTGGCGGAGACCGTGAGGGAGGCGGTTCGGTTCCTCGACGACGTCGTCGACGCGAATGGGTACGTCCCGGCCGTGCCGGAGCTGGCGGAGGCGGCCCATCGGGCGCGACGCATCGGCCTGGGAATAGCGGGGCTGGGCGATGTCCTGTACCGGCTCCGGGTCCGCTACGGCAGCGAGGAGGGCCGTGAGCTGGCCGGGCAGCTGATGGCCTTCATCCGCTATCACGCCATGGTGACCAGCGTCGAGCTGGCCCGGGAACGAGGGCCATTCCCGGCCATCGCCGGGAGCATCTACGATCCCGAGGACGTGCGCTGGGAGCCGCCACAGCCGATCGAACCGTTCAGCGCTCCCGAGCGATGGGGGCGACCGCCGCTCGATTGGGGCGGCCTGCTGGCGCAGATCAAACGCCACGGCATCCGGAACGCGGCGCAGACGACGATCGCGCCGACGGGCACGCGCTCGACGATCGCCGGCATTGAGGCCTACGGGTGTGAGCCGGTCTTCGCGCTGGCCTACGTGCGCCACATGAACGACAACGGGGAGGACATCGAGCTCAGGTATACCAGCCCCCTGTTCCGCCAGGCGCTGGAGGAGGCGGGCCTCGACGAGGAGACTCGCGAGGAGATCTTCGAACAGGTCGCGATCTCCGGGAGTTGTCAGAATGTGGAGGAGGTCCCGGAGGAGATCCGCCAGGTCTTCGTGGTCGCGCAGGACGTCCCCGCCGAGGAGCATGTCCGCATGCAGGCGGCGCTGCAGGCATTCGTGGACGCCTCGATCAGCAAGACGATCAATTTCCCGGCGGATGCCGCGCCTGATGACGTGGCTCACGCCTTCCGCCTGGCCTGGGAGCTGGGCTGCAAGGGGCTCACGGTCTACGTGACCGGGTCTCGGGACAAGGTAGTGTTGGAGACGGAGGAGACCCGTCAAGCGAAGCAGGGCCAGCGGGCGATGGTCCCGGCGAAGGTGCGGCCGCGGCCGCACTCGCTGGAGGGGCACACCTATCGCTTGAAGACGCCGCTGGGCACGGCCTACACCACGGTCAACGTCAACGGCGACGGCGAGCCCTTCGAGGTGTTCCTCAACGTCGGCAAGGCCGGGTCGGATACGGCGGCGGTGGCGGAGGCGATCGGACGGTTGATTTCGCTGGTATTGCGCATCCCGTCACCCCTCTCGTCGACGAAGCGGCTCAATCAGGTGATGCGCCAGTTGAAGGGGATCGGAGGGGGGCGGCCGATGGGTTTCGGCCGCGACCGGGTGCGAAGCCTGCCCGACGGGGTGGCGCAGATCCTGGCGGAGCATCTCGGCTTCGCCGATTCCCCGGAGGAGGGCCGGCGGACGGAGCAGTTGTCTCTCTTCCCCGAGGGGGATCTGTGTCCCGAGTGCGGTCAGGCGACACTGGTCTTCGAGGAGGGCTGCCGCCACTGTTACACCTGCGGCTACAGCGAGTGCTAGCGTAGCGTTCCCCCGGCTTCCTCAATGGGAGCGTGTTATCCCCGTCCTGACACGCTCCCACTTCCTCGCAGCAAGCGCATTGCCTCTTCCCCGACGCAGACCGCACGTATCGGGCCCTCTGCATCGTTCCGCGAAGCCGGAGAGGCCGTGTGAGGCCTCTCGCTTACACCGGTAACTCGCCGTCGACGGACGCCGTGCGGCCCTTCGACA
>CAZQXX010000150.1:0-2346 GCA_964597105.1 uncultured Anaerolineales bacterium | reverse complement strand
CCTCTCGCTTACACCGGTAACTCGCCGTCGACGGACGCCGTGCGGCCCTTCGACAAGCTCAGGGCGGCCCTTCGACAGGCTCAGGGCGGCCCTTCGACAAGCTCAGGGCTGGACGCCCGGCTTGCGCTTGGTTGAGTGCCTTGAGCCCGGTTGCGTAAGCGATGTCTACAGCACCAGCTCCACGTCGAGGGCGGAGAGGACGTCCTGGATCGGGTTGAGGATCGTCGCCCCTTCGGAGCCGGCGAAGAGGAGCCCGACCACGCGCCTCTCCATGTCGAGGACGGCCGACCCGGAGTCGCCGCCCTGGCTCATGGGGGTGGCCACGAGCTGACTGGTGAAAAGCGCCTTGGGGCCGTAGTAGTCGATGCGCAGGGTGGCGTCGACCTGCGTGATCGTCCCCGTCGTGTAACCCGTGCTCCGGCCTGATTTCTGCACCGGGGTGCCGAGAGAGGCAGTTCCGATGCCGAAAGGCACGCCGATCCCCAGGATCTCGTTCGTCACCTGATTCGGCGACAGGGGCCGGGCCAGGGCGGCGTCCACCCGGTTGTCCCCTCCGCCTATCTTCATCGCCTGCAGCTGGTGGCTCGATCCCAGGAAGCCGCCGACGGCGTTGAGCAGCTTCACCACCCAGTCGGCGATCTCACACTCTGACGGCTCCGTCTCGAAGACGAGGGGCGTGTAGTGAGCGAGGCGGGCGATGCGGTCCTCCGGGCCCCCGCCGTCGGCGGGACCGGGCTGGAGGATGGGGTCCCAGTCGGCGCAGTCGTTCGAGTTGGCAAGGACGTGGTTGTTCGACAGCATGAACAGCTCCTCGCCGCGCTGAACCAGGCAGCCGAAGGTCCCGGCGGTGATCATGTAGTGGCCCAGGGAGACCCCCGGCGGCACGACAGGGCGCCACCGATCCCGCGGGCCCAGCTCCGAGGGCCCATTTGGGAAGGCCCTGAGCAAACCGGTCTCGACGACGTCCGTCCTGATGTCGTCCAGCGCGCGCGGGACGAGATCCCGCGGAGAGAGGGCGGAGACGGGCTGCTTCCGCGTCACGGACACGACGAGGCTCAACTCGCCCGTGTCCTCACCGTCGCTGATCTTGTGTCCCAGACCGACCCCCACGACGTTCTGCTTCGTCAGCAAGTCCCTGACGTGAGCGTCTTTGACGCGCTGTGCCTTCGCCAGCTGCTCTGTCATGACCCTATCCTCCCCGGTCCTCATCGAAAGCCACCGGTTCACCGATGGCGTGCACGTCGACAGGCACCCCCTCAAGCTCCTGCGGTATGATATCCTCTTGGTCGAGCATCGAGCGGGGTACCTTTCGCGTCACGGAGACCACGATAGCCGGCTCATCCGTCCGCTCCCCGCGCCGCTTCCTGTATCCGATGCCCACACCGACCACGTTTGCCTTCCCCATCAGCTCCCGCTCGTGGATCATCTTCACCCGCCGCAGCTTGTCCATCTGCTCCGTCGATATCGGCATGGCATCCCCTCCTGGTGGCTCCGTCAGCGCGCGCCGCTCCGGCCCCTTGAGGCCGAGGGCACGCAAGAGAGCGCGAAATCTCTGGAGCCTATCGCCCGTTGTCCGCCGTTTTCCCATTCTCACTCACCCGGGATGCCCGTACATGCTGTGCCTGCACTACGGCGTGGCAGTGGACACCGCCATCATCCTCAGAAGGCTCGCCCGCTGCGTGCTCGTCATCGCCTGAAGCTCGGCGTCGCCGCTCTCCTCCGCCAGGCGGGCGGCCTCCTCAAGGTCGGCCAGGGCCAGGGTGAGCTCACCCCGGCGCACGGCGATGCCGGCCCGCAGGTAGTAGCCCCATCCCGAATCCGGGTTGATCGCCAGCGCCGTCTCCACGTCGCTCTCGGCCTGCTCGATGGCTCCCGTCTGAAGGTAGACGCGGCCCCGATTGAGGACGAAATCGAAGCGGGTGTCGTAGAGGCGGCGGGCTGCGTCGAAGGCCTCTCCGGCCTCATTGACCGCGTCGAACTGGTGGTGGACCACCCCTTTCCACAGCCACGGCTCGGGGTCGTCGGGCGTGAGCGTTGCGGCGGTGCCGAAGGCAGCCAGCGCCTCTATCGCGTCCCCCTCCTCGAGCTGACGCTTCCCGCTCTCCATCTGTCGGTAGGCCTGACTCACCTCGGGGGGCGGCGCGAGGAACCGCTGGTAGGCCATCCAGGCGACGGTGAGCGAGGCGATGACGGCTATGGCGCCCGCCCCAATGCGGAGGACCTTCCGCCGCCGCTCTTCGGCGGCAGCCTCATCCAGATACCACCACCAGCGGCTACGCGCCGGCTCGATCCGCGCCCGCTCCTGCTCGAGGGCTCCTCCGACCTCCCTCAGAAAGCGCCTCTGGC
>CAZQXX010000149.1:0-7687 GCA_964597105.1 uncultured Anaerolineales bacterium | reverse complement strand
CTGGACTGAGTGCTTCACGCGACGCATCCCGCACGATAAGCAGATCAAGATGGGCCAGGTGAATGTCGGGGAGAGGAAGGCTGAAGAGCGATGAAGGTGGAGACGGAAAGGGTCAACGAGATCATAGACCGGCACGGCGCGGAGCGGATGCACGCGCTCGCCATTCTTCAGGATATCCAGCGGGAGTACAGTTATCTACCCCGCCCGGCGCTGGAATGGACGGCGGACCGACTGGGGGTGCCCATTGGCGAGGTTTATCGCCTGGCCACTTTCTTCAAGGCCTTTCGACTGGAACCGCGCGGCGAGCACGTGCTCAAGGTATGCTTGGGCACCGCCTGTCACGTGATCGGAGGAAAGCGCATTCTGGAGCATCTGGAGAGGGAGCTGGACGTACAGGCAGGCGGTACAACCGCCGATGGAGAGTTCTCCCTGGAACCCGTCCGGTGTGTTGGCGCATGCGCACTGGCGCCTGTGATGATTGTCGATGATCGGGTGCATGCCAGGGTGAACAGCACTCGCGCCTCTAAGATCGTAGCCTCCCTGGATAGAGGGAAGGTGCCTCCTGAACGAGAGGAATCCTGATGTGCGGACGAACGACCCTTGGCCCCAGACTGAAGGAGAGTGGGTGATAATGCCGAAGCTGAGGAGCCCAGATGAGCTGAATCGCCTCCGTGCGAAGCTTCACGACGAGATCTCTCTACGACTCGAGGTCGGTACCACGATTACTGTCGGCATGGGAACCTGTGGTATCGCTGCTGGAGCCCGCGAAGTGATGCAGGCTCTCGTGGAGGAGTTGGACAGGCATGATCTGGAGGCTGACGTGACGACAGCAGGCTGTGTCGGAATGTGCGAAGAAGCGCCCCTGGTGGAGATCCACCAGATCGGTAAGCCGACCGTGACGTATGGTAACGTCACGCCTGCGAAGGCGCCCCGACTGGTCAGGGAGCATCTGATCGAGGATCAGATCGTAGAGGAATGGGTGGTGCGGAGGTGAGGGGCCGGTGCATAATTGTCCTGTACGAGGCCTTGGTCTACTCTGACATGAACTCTACGAGTGAGGAGTCGATATGGCTGAGATAAGACGGGCCAACGTGATGATCTGCCGGAGCACTGGATGTGATGCCTCTGGCTCCACCGGCGTCTTCGAGGCAATGAGGGAGGAGGTCGAGCGTCGTGGCCTCGGTGGCGACGTTGAGGTTGTGGAGACTGGGTGCCGGGGGCTCTGCGCGAAGGGCCCCGTGATGGACATCTACCCTGGGGGGATTTTCTATTGTCACGTGCAGCCCGGAGACGTCCCAGAGATTGTCGAGGAAACCCTCATTGGTGGCCGGGTCGTTGAACGCCTGACCTATAAGGACGTGACGACTGGTGAATCTATCCCGGTCTATGAAGATATCCCATTCTACAACAACCAGGTACGCCGGTTGCTCCGCCACTGTGGAAAGATCGACCCTCAGGATATCGAGGAATACATTGCACTGGGGGGATACTCGGGCCTTGCCCATGCCCTGTTCGCAATGCCACCTGAGGACATCATAGAGGAGGTAAAAGCCTCTGGCTTGAGAGGCCGTGGCGGCGGAGGATTCCCGACCGGCCGCAAATGGGAGGCGACCCGCAATGCGCCTGGCGACGTCAAGTACGTCGTTGCGAACGGCGATGAGGGGGATCCAGGGGCTTTCATGGATCGGAGTCTTATGGAGGCTGACCCGCACAGTGTGCTGGAGGGTATGATCATTGGCGCCTATGCCATGGGTGCACATGAGGGCTTCATCTATGTGCGGGACGAATATCCCCTCGCAGTTCGGAACCTAACCATCGCCATTCAACAGGCGGAGGACTTCGGCTTGCTGGGTGACGATATCCTGGGTTCGGGATTCGACTTTGACGTCAGCATTGTGCGAGGAGCAGGTGCGTTCGTGTGTGGTGAATCGAGCGCCCTTATGCAATCGTTGGAAGGCAAAGTCGGTGAACCGCGCCCCAAACACTTCCATGCCACCGAACGTGGGCTCTGGGATCGTCCCACTTGCCTCAACAATGTGAAGAGCTGGGCGAACATCCCGCTCATCATCACCGCCGGTGCGGATTGGTTCGCCTCCGTGGGAACGGACGGAAGCAAGGGCACCAACACATTCTGCTTGGTGGGCAAGATTCGGAACCCGGGCTTGATCGAAGTGCCTATGGGGATCACCTTGCGGGAGATCATCTACGATATTGGCGGCGGCATCCCGGATGGCAGAGAGTTCAAGGCTGTACAGACTGGCGGCCCGTCAGGAGGGTGTATCCCCAGTGACCTGCTCGACCTGCAGGTGGACTTCGATAGGCTCACTGAGGCCGGGTCGATGATGGGGTCGGGCGCCATGGTCATCATGGATGATCGCACCTGTATGGTGGATGTCGCCCGCTACTTCCTTGAGTTCCTCAAGGAGGAGTCCTGCGGCAAGTGCACGCCCTGTCGGGAGGGCATCGAGAGCATGCTGGGTATCCTCAACCGGATAACCGCAGGCTGTGGCGAGATGGATGACCTGGATAGGCTCGAGGCGCTGGGAACGGTAGTGAAAAACGCATCGCTGTGCGGTCTGGGGAAGACGGCGCCCAATCCGGTGTTGAGCACCCTGCGCTATTTCCGCGATGAATATGAGGCCCACATTCAGGATCAGACGTGTCCCGCGGGGGTCTGTCGGGCGTTGATTGAGTACTACATTGTCCCGGAGGCGTGTACCGGGTGTGGGCTTTGCATGCGCCAGTGCCCTCAGGAGGCGATCAGCGGGGAGAGGAAAGAGCCACACGTCATTGATCAAGAGCTTTGCATTACCTGTGGCGTGTGTCACGACGTCTGTAGGTTTGACGCTGTGGGTGTGAGATAGGCAGGAGCGCGATATGGCCACACTGATTATTGACGGACAGGAACTACACGCTGAAGAGGAGCAGACCGTCCTTGAGGTTGCGAGAGAGAACGGGATCGAGATACCGACGTTGTGTTACCATCCGCTCTTGGAACCTTATGGGGCCTGCCGCTTATGCACGGTTGAGATAATTCGCCGTGGACGTTCTCAACTGGAGACGGCTTGCACCTATCCAGCGTGGGATGGTATCGAGGTCAGAACCAGTTCGCCCTCCGTGCGGGAGGCTCGCAAAGTGATCCTGGGCCTGTTGCTGGCACGCTGTCCCGAGGCGCCCGTTATCCAGGATCTAGCGAGGGAGTACGGTGTCGCGGAACCCGCCTTTCCCCCGGAGGATCCCGAGGAGAGATGCATCCTCTGCGGGTTGTGCGTGCGGACGTGTCACGAGCTGGTGAAGGCGGACGTGCTGAATTTCTCCCAGCGAGGCACTGATCGTCAGGTGGGTCCTCCCTTCTTGGAGGAGTCGAGCCAATGCATCGGGTGCGGCGCTTGCACGATCATCTGCCCAACCGGGGCCATTGAGATCGTCTTGGAGGATGTCGCGGTGTACGAGGCTAAGCCGCTCGGGCCGACTGGCGCTGTGTGGGTGCCTTCGATGCAGGCCGTGCCCTTGGTGCCGGTGATCGACGCGGATGCTTGCATTCACTTCCGGCAGATGGATCGAAGCGATGGGGAGATCGCCGACGCCTGCCAGGCCTGTCAGATGGTGTGCGAGGCGGAGGCCATCGACTTTGAGCAACAGGATGAGATCCTGGAGCTGGATGTGGGGACCATCGTGGTGGCTACCGGCTTCGAGATGTGGGATCCTCATCAGCTGCCCCAGTACTCCTACGGGGAATCCCCCAACATCATGACCGGGCTGGAGTTTGAACGGCTGTCCAACGCCGGTGGTGTGACCGGCGGCGAGATCCTCACCGCTGAAGGCAACGTACCGGAGCAGGTTGCCATCATACACTGCGTCGGAAGCCGCGACCATAACGCGCACCAGTACTGTTCTCGCTTCTGCTGCATGTACTCGCTCAAGCAAGCGCACCTGGTGCGAGATAGGACGGGCGCCGAGGTCTACGAGTTCTACTTGGACATGCGTACGGCTAGCAAGACCTACGAGGAGTTCTATGAACGGTTGCAGGGGGAAGATGTAACGTTTGTGAGGGGCCATGGGGCCGAAGTCGAGGTCTTGCCCGACGGTAAGCTGCGAGTCAGAGGGGAGGACGCCGACCTGGGGCATCTCTTCGGAGTTGACGTCGACATGGTCATTCTGGCATCCGCTATTGAGCCACATCGGGATGCCGACCGCGTGGCTGCGCTTTTCGGCCTTGGTCGCACCTCTGACGGCTGGTTCGCCGAGGCCCATCCTAAGCTGCGCCCCGTCGAGACCGACGTACCCGGGGTCCTCCTGGCGGGGACCTGCCAGGGGCCGCGGGACATACCAGACACGGTGGCACACGCTGATGCAGCCGCTCACGAGGCCGCGAAGCTTCTCAACCGGGGCGTGGTCACCATCTCGCCCCTGGTCGCGCTGGTGGACGAGAAGCTGTGTTCAGGCTGCAAGACCTGTTTGTCACTCTGTCCCTATACCGCAATCGACTTCGTTGAGGAAGATGGGGTGGCGCGGGTAAATGAAGCGCTGTGTCGGGGCTGTGGCACGTGCGTTGCCTCCTGTCCCGCTGGAGCTATCACCGCTTGCCACTTCACAGACGAGCAGATCCTCGCTCAGATTGAGAGCTTGTTCTAGTGCCCGCCCTCTGTTTCCGATAGACTCCGCCAACCCAGGAGCCTGGTATATTGAGCATGAAACTGTATCGTCTGGAGACGGTCCGTTGGGAGGACTCTCAGCTTCTCTACCACGCCCTACCGCGCCTGGGGCGGGAAGGGTTGATCTTGCTCGCTCCGGTCACGCCTTACGTCTGTATCGGTTACTTCCAGGACGTGGAGCAGGAAGTGGACGCCGCTTACTGTCGCGAGAACGGCACGCCCATCTTTCGCCGGGAGGTCGGCGGAGGGGCTGTATATCTGGACGGTGACCAGCTCTTCTTTCAGCTCGTGATCCATCGCGACAATCCCCTTATTCCCGACGGCGGGAAGCTGGCCTTCTATCGCAAGTTCCTGCAAGCGCCGATCGAGACCTACCGGGCATTGGGCATATCGGCTGAGTATCGCCCGGTCAACGACATCGTTGCCAACGGGCGCAAGATCTCCGGATGCGGGGCAGCGGAGATTGAGGATCACTACATTCTCGTGGGGAATCTGATCGTCGACTTCGACCATGAGATGATGGCCCGTGTGTTGAAGGTACCCGATGAGAAATTCCGCGATAAGGTCTACAAGACGATGAGGGACAACCTTTCTACCATCAAGCGAGAGATCGACCCTGTTCCATCTCGGGACGAACTGTGGACACTGATGGCCGAGGAGTTCCGCAAGATCTTGGGCCCGATCAAGGTGGAGACCGCGGTTGATGACGCGTGGCGCGCCGAAGCCGACCGCCTGGAGACGCAGTTCCTCACGGATGCCTGGCTGTATCAGAAACGGCATAGGCGTCCTGATCGGGACGTGAAAATCCGCGCCGGGGTCCGAGTGCTTGAGCGTATGCGTAAGGCGCCCGGCGGCCTCCTTCGAGCGGTTGTGGAGGTGCGTGAGGGAGTGGTGGGCGAGGTTTCCCTTTCCGGGGATTTCTTCTTCTACCCGGAGGACAAGCTGACGGGTCTGGAAGACGTGTTGACCGGCGTGTCATTGGAACAGGTCGAGCAGGTCGTCTCGCGCTTCTACAAACAGCACGGCATCGAAAGCCCCGGCGTGACGCCCAGGGATTTCGCCCTGTTGCTAACAGGCTAGACCCGGCAAGGTCTCGGGTGAGTGCGGGGTCCGCGTGGGCTGTCCAGACAGCTTCCTCGTCTTCTCGACGCTGAAGCGTTCACGACAAGCTATCCTGGACTGATCGGTGCCGAGGGGACGACATAGGGTAGGGCGTGGCTCGTTCTCGGGACCGCCACGTCTGCCGTAAGGTTGTCGTCGCTGCCACGTGCTGGTATAATAATGTAGAAGCACATAAAGGAAAGGTTGGACACGGTGTTTTGGCTGCGAGACTATCTTGCGTCTCAGCAGGCGATATGGATGCTCATGCAGGGCCAGGCTTTCTTTGTTCTGGGCATCTCTATTCTTCTTCTGACGCGCCGGGGCATTCGACTCGAGCTGGCCGGTGAGCTAGCTCCTATGGCCGCCTTCGGATTCTGTGAGGCAGCGGCCGCATGGGCTAGTGCCTGGGTTCACGCCGCCGAGACTCCGCCGTCGTGGCTGACCTGGTCACGGCTTGGCTTCTTCGCTCTTGGCTCCGCCCTGTTGCTTTCCTTTGCTGTCCAGATTCGCCTGGCAGGCGATCGACGAGCGCGCCGCCGATGGCTTGCAGCCGCGGGGTTCTTCTTACTATGGGCGCTTGGACTGGCCGTAGTGGCCTCCCGGGGGCTCTCAGGAGAGGAAGTGAGGCTGCTTGGGGAAGTCGGCGCGCGGTATGGGCTTGCGCTGCCTGGAGGCGTGCTCGGGGCGTGGATGTTGCGTCGGGAGACGTATCGCCAGACGGAGCCGCACCGCTTGAGATTGGCCAAGCGGTCCATTCGCATCAGTGCTCTTGGTCTGCTTGCTTTCGCTCTGTTCAGCGGGTTCGTCGGACCGTCAGCGCCATTCCCGCTCGCCAATGTGATCAATGACCAGCTGGTTCTCAGAGCAACCGGTGTTCCGATTGCGCTTCTCCGCGCCCTATCTGGGGTTGCCCTTACCCTGGGTGTTGTGCGAGCCCTGGGCGCCATCTTGAATGAGATTGAGATGTGGTTGGAGAGCGTGGAGCGAATGCAGGCCCTGGTCGATGAGCGAGAACGCATCGGGCGTGAGTTGCACGACGGCATTATTCAGTCGATATACGCTTCCGGGCTCATCCTCGAGGGGGCCCGACAGAATATCGAAGAGAATCCGGATCAAGCGGTAGGGCAGTTGACACACGCCATCGAGAACCTTAACGAGACGATTCGGGACATTCGCCGTTACATCTTCGATCTACGGGGCGAGTTGCCGCAGGACGACCTGGAGACTGGCTTGCGAAAGATGTTAAAGGATTTCCGCGTTAACACGCTCCTGGAGATAGATCTCGGTGTGAGCGGAGAGGCGACAAACCGATTCGACGCCGAACGGAGGCAACACATCTTCCAGATTGCGCGGGAGGCGTTGACGAATGTCGCCCGGCACGCGCACGCTCGAAAGGTGCAGATTGACTTGCAGTATGGAGCGAACGCACTGCAGCTCAGTGTTTCTGATGACGGGGTGGGGCTGTCGGCGCTGCCCAGCGAGAACGGGCACGGCCTGCGCAATATTCGAGAGCGAGCCCGACTCCTCAATGGGATGCTGGACATCGACACGGCGCCTCAAGAAGGACTAAGTCTGGTACTTACGGTCCCCTACCAGCAGCGCATAGCGTCCCGAGTCAGTGAGGAGGGCTGACGGTCGGCATGGGGAGTTCTTGTTGCCTGATGCGGCTCGACCTACCCGATCGTATCTTGCCCCTTTTCTTGTGTGCGCCGTCTGAGCAGGGCCTAGGAAGTA
The DNA here is from genome assembly GCA_964597105.1 of uncultured Anaerolineales bacterium. Taxonomy (GTDB): domain Bacteria; phylum Chloroflexota; class Anaerolineae; order B4-G1; family B4-G1; genus SKLM01. The sequence continues at coordinate 197 of CAZQXX010000149.1, read as the reverse complement.
TGAGACCCTTATGTCCCTTACCGTATTGATCGCAGACGATCACGAGGTTGTACGCCTCGGTCTCCGCACCTTGATCGAGAGCCATAGCGGCTTCTCCGTCGTCGGCGAGACGGCTACCGTTAAGGACGCCGTTCGCGAGACAATTCTCCTCCGTCCTGACGTCGTCGTGATGGATATTCGACTGCTGGGAGGGAGCG
>CAZQXX010000148.1:0-7803 GCA_964597105.1 uncultured Anaerolineales bacterium | reverse complement strand
TCGGGATCTCGAAGCAGGTCTTAGAGCTGAAGCGCCCTCAAGACAGAAGATCCCCTCTGCAGCCATCCATCGCCGCGATCCAGGTGAACGAAGCTGGGGTTGATGCCTCCGGCCATTGCGACACCGCGCAATCTGGAACGTCCAAGGTTCATTAGATCTGCTTCGTTCACCCGCTTCTACGGTGCCTTGACAGAGAGGCAGGTTCGGGGTATCGTACTGCTGTGACGATGGGCGAGAGCCGGGGATGGTCCCGACGGCTTGCTGGTCGCCGTCTCCGTGGGGCACGTGATGGATGGCAGGGCCGCCTCCATATGGAGGCTCTCGGGGGAAGGGGTCGGCCTCTATCACCGATCGCTCAGGTTAAGAAGACAGTTCTGGATACGTCAGTCGTTCAGAGATTGAGAGACGAGCACGTGGATCTGAAATCATCGGACACTGTTATCGTAGGGCTGGGGATCGGCTTGATCCTGGTTGCCGTTATTCTGGGGGCCGTTCTCGTCAATCCCACGTATGGTCGCTGGGAGATGCCCGAGTTTGTCGCCTTGAGTGAGGGATCGAGAGGTCTCCTCATAGGAAGAGATGATGCTCCCCCCCCGACTCCCACCGAGGTGCCCCTCCCTGCCGAGGCAGATGTTCCCATTCTGATGTATCATTACGTATCCGATCTTCCGCCCGATGCTGATGTGTATCGGCGGGACCTGACCGTCTCGCCTGCTATGTTTGAGGCCCAGCTCCGATATCTGGATGAGGCGGGCTACCACCCGATCACGCTGGACGATCTCTATCTCAACCTGACAGAAGGGTATCCACTGCCGGAGAAACCCATCGTGCTCACATTTGATGACGGCTATCGCGATGCCTACGAGGTCGTGTTTCCCAAACTCCTCGATTACGGCTACCCGGCCACCTTCTTCGTGCTGGCCACCCCGGCTCACTACGAGAGTACGGAATACCTGACCTGGGCACAGGCGAGAGAGATGTCGGAGGCTGGCATGTCGATCCAAGCCCACGGGCGGGATCACGTTGACCTGCGGGGGCAGTCTTACGATTTCCTTGTGTACCAGATTCTGGGTATCAGAGAGGCGATTGAACATCACACCGGGCAGGTCCCCCGCTTCTTCTGCTATCCGTCGGGCCGGCGAGATGGTGATGTCATCCAGGTGCTCGAATCGGCGGGTTACTGGGGTGCGGTTACCACGGAGTGGGGACGGACGCATAGCAGAGAGAATCTGTTTGAGATGCCCCGCTTGCGAATCCAGGGCGACGACAGTCTGACGACCTTCATCGCGAAGCTGGAAGACGAGTCGTAGCCCCCCTGGGAACAGCAACCCCGCAGCAAGAGACCCGCTGCGGGGCCACAACCAGCACAGAGGTACCTCAGCTCCCCTTTCTAGGCTCCGGCGATCACGTCTCTGGCGTGGGACGGCCGTCTAGCGAGCGGATCCGCAGATGACGACGTTGCGTCCAGCTCTATCTGTGTGGACCTCGACCTCCTTGTCCCCCGCCTGCAGGATCACGCGGTAGCCCGGGGTGATGACCTGAGCGTACGATTTCCCCCGCTCTGGACAACCCAGACTGGCATCCGGCCATTCAACTGCTTCGACCGTGAGAATCTCGATTTCGTCGCGCGGGACATCGAGTTCCTCGGCGACGTAACCGACGGCAGCCGCCGGTCCTGGCTCCGGTTTCCGCTCGCAAAGCACCGCAGCTCGCCCGCTTCTGTCGGTGTGCACCTCGTGCACCCGGTCACCAGCGCGCAATCTGATCCGGTAGCCGGGCGTTATGACCTGGGCATAGGCGTGTCCCGGCTTAGGACAGCCCAGGCTGGCGTCCGACCATTCGACGGGCTCGACCGAGACGACCTCTACTTCCTCTGTCGATATATCCGACTCGCTTGCCACACGCTCCTTCGCAGCCTCTATTGCCTGAGCAGGTCCCTCAGATCCCTGAGCAGGCGTCGCCGCCGGGCTCTCCGTCTGTGGGGAGAGGACTGGCGACGGGGTTACTGCGGGTGACTGAGGGTCGTCCTCAGCCGTTGGCTCGATTGACGGGCTCTCAGTCTCAACGTCGGGGATAGAATCGCTGTTCGCTCCGCAGGCTGTGACCGCCAGCGTGAGTAAAACGAGTATCGCGACATAATGAATAGTCATAGGTCCTCCTGTCTTCACTAACCGAAGTCGCCAATGGTGTGCATCGGCGACCACACGCTATCATATTCCAGACGCGTCTGAAAGCACAGATGTTCCGTTCGAAGGAAAGAGCCGAGAGGGCCTGCCCTCTCGGCTCTCAAACCTTAGTTAGGAGCGCTAAACGGTTTTGCCCGTCTCGTCTTCCACGTTCCCAGTCGGGGGTTCAGCTCCCTCCTGCTTCAAGGGCGGCGACGGAGGCTCAGGTGCCTCTTCAGTTACAGGTGGTGGCGGCGGTGGCGACGCCGGGAGCTTTCGGCGTCGCCCGGGCGTGTACGGGATTGTCCCGAAACGTGTCACGACCACTGCGCCAAGCCCGAAGCAACCAATAGCGCCTGTAAGCAGCCAGCCGAGGGGAGACAGGCAGAATGCAGTGCGGAGCCCCATGGTGATCAGCGTGATGATCAAGGTGCCCAGACCAGCGCTCCACACTGGTTCCGTCTCCCGGGCGCCAACCGCTTCCAGCAGCTGCTCTCCAATCCGCGCTCCCACCGCGACCCAGCCAAATAGGCCAGCGGCACCGAGGGCAAGCGCGATCAGCGCCGCAGCCGGGGAGAGGCAGATAGTGATTGCTAGAGTGACGGTCAACGTGAGGCCAGCGATGAGGGTGAGAAAGCCAACGCCCAGGCTGGTGCCTGGCGACTGGAAGGCGGTCTGGCTGACCCGAGCTGTCTCTTTGGGCCAGATGAGTGCGACCACTGCCCCTATCGCGGAGACGACCAATACCGTGACTATGCTCCGCACGATCCGAAGGACCCATCGTAGCACCTGCTCAGGACCGGATAGCCAGATCGGCTTTCGGTCGGGATCTGGTATCTGCACTCGGAAACCCCGACTGGTCCACTGTCCAAATGGGACTCCGCGCAGCGTTGGACCCTTAACGATGTCGCCATCCACCTGCGAACGCGCCTCAAAGCGCGCGACGCAGTTCCAGTTGCATACGACGTCGCCGGCCACCCGCGCATCCTCGCCCATCCAAATGTTTCCGTTCGAGACGACCAGGTCTCCGTCCACGGTGCCGTCTACCCGAGCGCTTCCATTCCAGATGATGGCATTTCCCTGGAGCCGGCTGTCGGATTCGAGGGTTGCGTCGCCGTTGAAGACCACTAAATCGCCGTCCAGCTCTGCCCCTGTCGTCAGCGTGTAATCCTCGTTCCAGATGATCACGCCGTCATCTTGTGGGGGGCTGGCTGCCGCGACCGGCATAGTCGGAATCAAGAATCCGCCAAGAATCACGAGTGTCAAGAGGATCAGTGTTCGCTTGTGCATGTCCGCTCCTTCCATTCTAGAAATCTACTCTCTGGCGCCTTCCTCGATCAGACGGAGGTTGCCGATGCCGCTCATAACGTCGATGAGTAGTTCGATCTCCGTCTCCCCGAAGGCATCATTCGTATAGGTGCTCCCCATCTGCCTCAGTCCATAGACTTCGACATTGGTCAACCCTGCTTTCGTCTTCACCTCCACGCCCAGGTCTTTAGGTAAGTGAAGCGTGACTGCCCCGGCTCCGGCCCTGACGATGATCTCGGTCGAGCGGGACCAGGCGCCCGTCAGGTCGACCGAGATGTCGCCAACGCCGCCTTGCAGCCTCATCATCTCTGGACTTGCGTTCCCGACCCCGAGGAGCTCGATCCTCGAAGCCCCGGTGTCCAGCGTGAGATGATCCATCGGAACCAAATACGGCTCATCAAAGCGCAGGACAAAATCTCCTGCTCCTAGATCCACGTCGAGTTCCGAGATCATAAGGTCCGTGAAGTCGAGTTCACCTTCCCCTGCTCCCGCTCGGATGTTGAGAGCCAGAGGTACCTGAGGAGAGAGCTCAAGCTCCCATCTGTTGCGCATAACTCCGCTGGGAATCCCCCATTTTTCCTGGTCGCCGCCCTGTCTGATCGTCAGATCGGGTCCCTCCTGGGTAATCTCTGGAGCCCAGCGCTCGACATTGTATTGAAACGAGCCCGAGAGCAGCTTGTCGGAGACGCCAGCTTCAAGCTGGAGTCGCCCGGCACCGAAGATGATATCCACGTCAGCGGGCTGATCGCCGACGAGGGGAACGGTGTGTCTCTCTTCCTGAATCTCACCGACCTCTATCGTGGGCACATTGATGTTGATGTCCGGTATCTGTGGCGTGATGGTGCACGCCAGGCTGCTCACAAGCAACAGGAAAGCTGAAAGCACGATCATTGACTTATCCATATTGATTCCTCCCATTCATACCTGTTCCCTCGGCGTTCATCGTTGTCTTCTGCCAGCGTGCAACGGTCAGCTTGCGCACCAGGGCGATCCACAGCCCATTCAGCATCATAGTTACTAGAAGACCGCCCGCTCCCAGTACAGTGAGCGGCACGGCAAACTGATCCAGCAGAACGAAGAGCGTGCGGCTCAGGGCATCGAATAGGGTCAGCAGCTGGGTGAGGGTGTCGAGCCCCCCCGTGAGCAGCGTGGGTACGATGCCCGCATTGCTCAACAAGCCCAGGGCAAAGGGGACGAAAACCAACAGTGCCAGAGTTGCCGTTCCAGCGCTCAGCACCAGGCCGCCGATGACCGCTCGCTGTACCTGCTCCCGTCGCTCGATCCGCGACGTGACCCGCACGTGCAGACCAGTCGGCGCCTCCCTCATCGGCGCCGACCTGAAGAGCTCGTCGAGGGCTTCCATCCGCTGCCATTCTTTGCGGCATGCGCTGCACGACGCCAGGTGATCCTGCAGACGCGACGCCCCCGGGTCGTCAAGGTAACCATCCAGTCGTGCCGACATCATCCTGCCGGCCTGTTCACACCGCATAAGGGTCTCCTTCCATCTGCTCCGCCAGAGCACGGCGAGCCCGATAGAGCCTTGACTTGACTGCGCTGACCGTGAGATCCAGTACATCGGCGATCTCTTTGTAAGGGCAGTCGTACCAATAATGGAGGGTCAGTGCTGCCCGGTCCACGGGAGATAGTGAGTTCATAAGATCCTGAATCCAGGCCTCACGGTCTCGTTCCGTCACCACGGTTTCCGGGTCTGGGCTTGCGCTCGCGAGCCGTACCGGTTCCGCTATCTCCTCCTTGAGGGGCAGCCAATCGATCCGTCGCCGTCTTAATCGGTCGATGCAGTAGTGAGAGGTGATCGAGAATAACCATGAGCTGAATGGACGCTCCGGATCGTAGCTGTCCATGTGCTTGTAGGCCCGCACGAAGGCTTCCTGGGCTGCCTCCTCCGCCTCCGTCCTGTTGCCCAGCATTCGATAGGCCAGGTTGTAGATAGGAGTCTGGTAGGCCCTGACCAGGTGCCCAAAAGCTGCTCTGTCGCCATCGCAGGCGGCTCTGAGCCATTGTGCTTCGTCGGTCACGTGTTTGCCTTGCGGCACCTCGGTGTCTCCAGTATCTGGCATCATGTAGTACGTATTATAGCCCAGGATGTTGCAGGTGAAAGCCGACGGTTCCAGCGCCGGTTGCCTTGCGCCACGATAGCGAGTATACTTACGGGGACTCGTGGAAGGCGCAGGCATGTCCGCGCAGCAGGATCGGTGGTTCCATCGGCGGGCACCGCGTAGGGTGGTTCCGTTGGGCGCTTTCCTGAGGAGCCGTGACTCGGTGGGTTCCTCATTCTGCTGTGGACGTCTCAGCACCTTTTCGGTCGAGCCATGTCAGCCCGGGAGACACAAGATGTGGCAAGTTTACTATTCCCCTACCAACATTGAGGATGCCGTACGTCTTCTAGCGGAGCACGCGCCGGACGCGCGCATCATCGCTGGTGGGACCGACTTGATGGTCGAACTGGAGCGCGGCACTCGAGAAGCTGACGTGTTGATCGACGTGACGCGTATCGGGGGACTGAACCAGGTGTCGGTGGATGACGGTGTGGTGCACATGGGGCCGACTGTGACACACAATCAAGCCATAGGTTCGGATGTGTTGCTCGAACACGGGTATCCCCTACCATTGGCTTGTTGGCGGGTCGCCACGCCTCAGCTGCGCAATCGTGGCACCATCGTGGGCAATCTGATTACCGCCTCCCCGGCAAACGACACTATCACGCCTCTGTGGGCCATGGACGCTCATCTGGCGCTCCGGAGCGTTGATGGCGAACGCACGGTGCCTTTGGCCGATTTCTATCAGGGCGTACGTGAGACGGTGCTCGCCGATGATGAGATGGTGACTGATATCGTTTTTCCCGCCTTGGCACCGAACCAGCGAGGTACGTTTGCCAAGTTGGCTCTTCGGCCCATTCACGCGATATCGGTGGTCAATGCCGCAGCAGTACTGACCTTCGATGAGGATGTCGTGGCTGAGGCGCGTATCGCGATGGGAAGCGTGGCGCCAACGGTCATTCGTGCGCGGGAGGCTGAGGGCGCGCTTGTGGGAAGAGAACTCGACGAGCAAAGTGTTGAAAGGGCGGCCGAGTTGGCTGCTAAGGCGACCTCTTGTATCGACGACATCCGATCGGGAGCCGGGTACCGCCAGGAAGCTATTAGGGTGCTGGTGCGACGGCTTCTCTCCTCTCTTCACGAAGGGGTTGAGCGACAGGATTTTCCAGAGGACCCGCCGATGCTGTGGGGAGCGACAAAGGGTGCTTACCCACGGCTGGCCGGGAAGACGATCTGCCATCACTGTGAGGGGCTCGAGCCCATCGAATGCACGGTCAACGGAGAGAACGTCGTCGTGCAGGGGGCAAACAACAAGACACTGCTCGACATGTTGCGAGAGGACGTCGGCTTGACGGGGACCAAAGAAGGCTGCGGTGAGGGCGAATGCGGTGCGTGTACCGTCTGGATGGATGGCATCGCCGTGCTGTCTTGCCTGACCCCCGCTCCCCGCGCACATGGCACTCAGATCATCACCGTCGAAGGCCTCGAAGACGGCGGTGAGCTCCATCCGGTCCAGCAGGCCTTCATCGAGGAAGGCGCCGTCCAGTGCGGCTACTGCACGCCTGGGTTTGTGATGGCCGGGGCCAGCTTGCTGGAAGAGGTTCCAAGCCCCTCCCAAGAGCAGATAAAGGTCGGTCTGAGCGGAAATCTCTGTCGCTGCACCGGCTACTACAAGATCGTGCGGGCAATTGAGAAGGCAGCGGAGCGAAACGGTCAGTGACGGATGGACCGATGAAGGGCCTCTCTCTGGAGGCTCTGAGCTTCTCCCGTATGGCTTGTGAACAGGCAATTCCTCCGCTGTTGACCACTGACGCCTAATCATGGAGCGAACCGTCCCGACGACCGGTAGCGAGGAAATCTCGCTCTACATGCGCACTTATTACTCCCTCCTCCGCACCACGGATGAGGTGCAGGTGCGCTCTCTTGTGGAGTCGCATCTGAGCATGAACTCCTCGCTCCATGTCAAGGCCCGGGACGAGGATCCGGATGCCGCGGCACTTATCTACTGCTCGCTAAGGCTCCCTCTCTACATCCGTCAGACTGAGCTGATTGTGATGGGCCAGTCGGAGCGGGTCTTCGCTCGGCGTGGATATGCTGACGTGGGCCAGTGGCGTTCAGTGAGCGCGCCAGGCCGGCGTCGTCGCATGTTCTTCGACGGTCAGAGGACGCTTGCCGTGTTCATCGCCAGCGTGTCCGACATCGATGACATCATCCCGATGCTGACCGCCTTGGAGATCGAATGGAACAAGGTCCATCAACGATTGCGGGGTCATCCC
>CAZQXX010000147.1:0-7930 GCA_964597105.1 uncultured Anaerolineales bacterium | reverse complement strand
AGCCTGTCGTTTCGCTGGAGTACGGTCACGCGCGTGCCCATAGCGGAGAAGAAGTGGGCGTACTCGGCGCTGATGTACCCGCCCCCGATGATAGCCATGCTCTCGGGCCTCTGCTTCAGGTCAAGCACGGTCTCGTTCGTCAGGTACGGGACCTCATCCAGGCCATCGATCGGTGGGATCCGCGGTCTGGCACCACTGACGATGAACACGTGCCTACCCGATATCAACTGATCACCGACCTTGAGCGTACGGCGGGGGCGCTCCAGGTCCTCACCCTTCACGAAGTGACCCTCCACCTCGTAGAAGTCGAGGTTGGGGACCGAATGGAGCCCCTTTCTGATGTCATTCCGGCTGTGGCTCACCATGCGGCGCATGCGAGCCATGATCGCCTCGAAGTCGATGCCCGTGATCTCCGCGTCGAGACCGAGCTTCCGCGCCTCCTGCATCTCCACGATCCGATCCGCCGGGAAGATCAAGATCTTCGAGGGGATGCACCCCACGTTGAGGCAGGTCCCTCCAAGAGGCCCCCGGTCCACCCAGCCCACGGTCAGCCCGCGGTAGAGCGCGTTATCCACAATGGTGGCCCCGCTTCCGGAGCCGATGACGACGACGTCATACGCTTTGACCTCGTTTTCAGACACCGCTACTCCTCCATTCGTATCACGTCGCCCGCTTCATCGGTGCGGAAGACGACCTCCTGTCCCTCGGTGACGAGGGTTACCCGCCAGCCGGGGGTGATGACCTGAGCGCACATCTCGCCCCCTCGTGCCAGTCCGAGGCATGCGTCGGGCCATTCCTGGTGCTGAGCATCTACCACCTCGATGTCCTCCGCCGGTACGTCGACCTCAGCACTGAGAGCCGCCTTGACCGCGGTCTCGACGTCCTCCGGCAGAGCGGCCGGAGCGCCCGGCGTCTCCGGCATCGGGGTGGCCGGTGCGCACGCGCTCAGAGCCAGCGTGAGCATCGCGATACCCAGGATCATTATTGTCGTCATACGCTTCATTAAATTGAACCTCCTCGTCGCTCTATTGCGGGCCGCCACATCCGTCAACGGTTTTTGTGACACCCACACGTCCGGTCAGGAAGCGCAGAGACTGTGTCGGAATGGCCGATCAGCACCACCCGGTCGCCAGCCACCCGCCAGCTTCGCGCTCTGTTCCGATGCCTCTCCGGGATGATCCCTGCTCTCGCAAGTCGACGCCAGGCACCCTGGCGATAGAGGGTTACCTACGGCCCGTAGGTACTCGCCAGATACTCCACCAGCACCTCTTGCTCCTGCTCATCCAGATCCGCACCCCGGCGCACCATATCCGTCACTGTCTCGTTCCACTCTTCGCGGGTCTTCGATGCACTGGTGACACGATCGAGCGTGTGACACTCTGTGCACCGATCATTGAGAAGCGTCAGGCCCGACATGGTCGGCCCCGGCCCTTCGGGCTGTGGCGTCGCCTCCTGCTGACCACACCCAGCGAGGAGGCCGATCAGTAGAATTAATGCAAGCCCCACAAACTGCAACCAACCGTTCCGTGATATTGTCTGCTCCTTATCCACTGACTTCATTGTGCGGATATATCTGTTTCCCTTGATCGTCCTCCAGAATGACCGCCTGCCTCGGGCAGCCCTGCGCTGCCTCTCGAAGCGCGCGCTCATCCCTTAAAGAGTGGACGATCACGTGGGAGCGCTCATCGTCTCCCAACTCGAAGACATCGGGAGCAGCGATCACGCACCACCCCGTCCCAACGCACAACTCTTGATCCACCCGAGCTCTCACAGGCACCTCCTCCGGCTGCCCTCGTCACCGTGCGTTGGGCTCCAAGCGAAGCCGGTCGTTGAGCGGCTCTGCGATCGAGTCAGAGGACCGGGTCTACGCCATCGAAGCGCCGCTCTATCCACATGCGACGCTCTGGGCTCCGGCCCGCGATCGGAGGCAGTTTGACACACGCCTACGGATAGACCCGCTTTCCGTCATCATCCTCAAGAATGACGGCCTGTACAGGGCACGCCTGTGCCGCTTCCCACAACAGGTCATCATCACCCGGCTCCGGATCGACGGCGCGCGCCAGTCCCTCATCATCCAGTTCATATACGTCCGGAGCGGTGGCTACGCACATCGCCGCCCCGATGCAGACGTCCCGATCTATCCGTGTTCTCACATGACCTCCTTTGGGGCCCGTTGCCGGCTGTCACCTAACGAAGGAACCACGTTGGCGGATGGGCTCTCTATGCGGCTCCCCGGCGATCAGCACGAAGCGTGAGGCCTCTGTGGCCGTGACCTCCACCTGTCCACCGCCTCGGAAGGTGACCGCCCTCCCTCGACCTACAGCCTGCCCGCCTAGAGTCACTTCCCCTTGCAACACGTAGATGAGCCCGTTCCAATCACTCGGAACCTCATCGTCATAAACGACCTGGTGCTCGACGGCATCCGGTTCCAGAGTCACGTCCACGTACCGGACGTTCGTGCGCAGCTGGACCGGAGACCCTTCCCCGACCACAATCCGAACCCGCAGGCCCTCCTGTTTGCTCTCGGGGATTTCGTCGGCCGGCACCGGCTGGTAGTCGGGCTCGATATCCTTCAATCTGCGGGGCAGGTTGACCCACAGTTGAAGGCCGTGGCTCGTCTGCTCGCCTCCGGGCAGCTCCGCGTGGACGATACGCTTCCCGGCGGTGAAACGCTGCACGCCGCCGGCGGAGACAATCTCGTCGTTGCCCAGGTCATCCCGGTGGCGAAAGGATCCCCCCAGCATGTAGGTCACCGCCTCGAAGCCCCCGTGGGGATGGTCCGGGAACCCAGCCGTTGGATCCACGGTGAACTCGTCGAGGAGGACGAATGGATCGATGTGCTGATGCTCCCTGGTGGGGAAGAGACGCCGCACCCGGGCCCCAGCACCCTCCGCCATCGATACAGCTTCTATCTCGTGTTCAATCTCAATCTGTCTGCTCATCAGTGAACTCCACTCTGTCGCTGCGCGGTCCCTGACTAGAATCGACGATCCTTTCCACATTCATCACCAGCTTCCGCTCCACCTGCGGTGGCGCCTCGTGCGCCACACGGCCCCAGGAGCTGATAGCCCCGGTCGCTCTCCCGGTCCCGGGCCACCAGCGCGACTCGTCTGTTTTTCGCCAGGCTAGCGATGGTGCCCGGGCAAAACCACTCGGTCAGCCGGACGTCTCCCGCATTATCAAGAGGTACGCTGCCTGCCGCGGCCACGTGAGGGAGCCCTTCGCCGCTGGCCGTGGCAATGAAAACGTGCCCCAGCTCAGCGGCCAGCGCCACCGCGGCCCGGACGTTCTCTTGGCCTACCCCGGGCTCCCTCACGGCCGACCGCCCCTATGCCAGTATGGCCTCGAGCTCGATCTCCAGCCCCGGGCGGAGCAGGTTGGAGACAGGGCACGCGCCGTCCGCCTCTTCAGCGAGGCGCTCAAACGTATCTGCATCGATGTCCGGGACCCGTCCGCGAACCTCGAGCACACTCTTCGTGATGGCGAAGCCATCCTCCTGGCGAGCCAGATGGATCGTCGCCCGGGTCTCGAGCCCCTCGACATCGTACCCCTTCTCGCTGAGCACATTGGCGAAGGCCATGCTGTAGCAGCCCGCATGCGCCGCAGCGATCAGCTCCTCAGGGTTCGTCCCCGGGGCGTTCTTGAATCGAGTCGCAAACGTATATTCCTCATCTCTGAGGACGGCACTCTCGGTGCTGACCGTCCCTTCACCACTGGGCAAATCCCCACGCCATACTGCCGTCCCTGTTCGTTCAATATCTGCCATCGCCAACCTCCCGTTCCTATCTCATCTGCCCGCCTGACCGGACGTGTTGCACGTCGCTCACGACCGGTTCTGGCTCGGCCTGCCCAAGTTCCAACCACTAGCAGATGCTACTGCGCCACGTACCCGCCGTCGACCGCCATAGCGTGCCCCGTGACGAAGGATGCCTCCTCCGAGCAAAGCCACACAACGACGTCCGCAATTTCCTCAGGTTGTCCCAGGCGCTCGACTGGCTGCGACTGGGCATACTGCTCCAGCACCTCCTCATCGCCTCCGGTAATGCGATCCATCATCTCCGTGTGAATGACGCCCGGACAGACCGCGTTGACCCGGATCCCCTGGGTGGCATACTCCAGCGCCGCACCCTTCGTCAGCCCCGCCACGCCGTGCTTGCTCGCCACGTAGGCTGGCAGGTCTTTGTACCCGACCAGACCGGCCACCGACGACGTATTCACGATAGCTCCACCACCCTGCTCGAGCATATGAAGAATCTCTTCCCTCATGCACAGCCACACGCCCGTGAGGTTGATGTCAATCACGCGATGCCAGTTCTCCTCGCTGGCCTCCGCCGTGGGCGCCTCCTCGCCCTCGATGCCCGCGTTGTTGAACGCGAAGTCCAGCCGCCCGTACGTGTCGACCGTCTGCTGCACCATCCGCTTGACATCCTCCGCTTTCGACACGTCCGTCTCGATGAAGAAGGCATCCCCGCCCTTCTCTTCGATCATCTCTACTGTCTCTGTGCCCCCAGAGGCATTGACGTCGCCGATGACGACCCGTGCCCCCTTTCGAGCGAAGGCCAGCGCTGCGGCCCGTCCGATACCCGCGCTTCCCCCGGTCACAATCGCTGTCTTACCCTCAAACGTCCCTGACATCCTACTGACTCCTTTCTCTATATTGGCAAGACGAACACCGTCTCGCCCCATCGCTTTTTACAGTGCTTGTGAACCTGTTCTACCATCCACGGCGGCGAATACCCTTCCACCACCGGATCTGATCATGGTTCAGCCATCAACTCGTTCGAGAGCTGGATGAAATCCCCTGCCATTCGGCTCTTGTCGAAAGCTTCCTCTGCTCGCTGCCGACCGTTGCGGCCCATTCTCTCCGCCAGGTCATCATCTTGAAGCAACACGACGATCCGGTCCGCCAACTGCTCTGGGAGCGTCTCCTCATCCTTACTGATCACGAAGCCAGTCTCTCCGTCAACCACCGATTCGGTCAGGCCACCGGAGTCCGTCACCACCACGGGTACCCCGCACGCCATAGCCTCAACCGGAACCAGGCCGAAGGGCTCTTCTCCAATCGTCGTGTAGATCGCCACGTCGCTGAGCGCCTCAAGTCTTGGGATATCCTCGTGATCGTAGGTTCCGATGTGGACGTGCTCGCGGAGATCATTCTCCCTGATAGTCCGATCGATCCTCGCGTCGTACATCGCCAGCTCGTCCTGATCCTCGTAGATGCGCTGGGCGCGGCCGGTCATGACCATAAGGGCCTCGGGCACCTCCTCGGCGATCCGAGGCATCGCCTTGATGGCCGGCAGGATGCCCTTCCAAGGCAGGAAGCGCCCGGGGTGGAGGATCACCCTCCGTCCTTCGAACCCGTACTGAGCCTTCAGCGCCTCTTTCTGGTCGTCATCGACCGGGAAGAAGGTATCAATGTCGATCCCGTGCATGATCACCGTCCACCTGTCGCGCGGGATCCGAGGGAGATCCTCCGCCATCGTCTCCTCGATGAAGTGGCTGATGGCCACCAGCTTGTCCCAGTCGATCTCTCTCACGATCCGCTGGGTCCGCTCCTCGGACCGATCGATGAACACGTCATTGTGGATGACCAGGTAGTAGGGTATGCCGCGCTCCTTGCAGGCATCCTGCAGAGCCCTGGAGAGATCGAAAAAGTCCAGATGCAGATTGTGCGCCTGGACGACCTCGATCTGGTGGTCGTCCAGGAAGGCGTCGAACATGGTCTTTGAGCGCTCGTACACATCCTCGCCCGCCTCCCGCGCTTCGGCGATGCGCTGTACGACCATGCCATCACGGCGTTCGACCGTCACACCCTTCACTTCTTCGGTTGCGGGCTGGTCGGCCACGCTCCCGCACAGCAGGCTGACGTCCGCTCCCTGTCTGACCATCTCGGGGCATATAGTCAGGAGGTGCATCTCCACGCCTCCCGTGACGGGAGGGAAGGCCCAATGTACAACGCCGATGTTCAGTCCCATACCGTGCCTCCAGGATGCGCCACTACCAGACGGCGCCTACGTCAGACTCCCGATCGCTCCTTGTCTTCCGCCGCCCGATCTCTGCCATCGTCCTTGTCGGCGATGGCCTCCCGCACGACGGTCCGGAACTCGTGGATCTCCAGCGGCTTCTCGACGCAGCGGAAGACCCCCAGTCGCTCTGCCTCGCCCTCGAAGCTCCGGCACCCGTAGGCCGTCATCCAGACAAACGCAGACTCCGAGTTCGCGTCACGCATCCTCTCTGTGAACTCGATGCCGTCCATGTCGGGCATAATCATGTCTGTGACCACCACGTCGAAGGGCGTGTCCGTCGCCTTTCGCAGAGCGTCCTCCGCGGTGCCGGCCGTCACTACCTCGACGTCATTGTCCAGCTTCGTCAAGGCATTCCGCAACACGAACAACACCCGTTCCTCATCGTCAACGATTAAGATCATCCGTCTCATCCTCAACTTGTCTCCATCGTGCCTCCGAGCTTTCTGCGGCGGACCTTGGTGATCCCCGTTCTCCATCGTTCGTCCTCCCCAGTCCGAGTAGAGATCTCCACCTTACCCGGGTATGCCCGCATCCATGTTCTGAGAGCACCCGGGTGAGAGCACCCGGATGAGGGCACCTGGGCGGCATCTCGCCGAAAGCGTGCCCTCAAAGCGTTCTTTCGCCCCCGCACCCCTGTTTGGGGTCCGCCCGAAACGCCCAGCCCCTCCGCTGACACCCGATCAGGACGGTGCGTATCCGCATGCTCACACATTCTGATAAAAATCGAGCCTGGCGAGGACAGCGGGTGATGAAGGATTTGTGACAACCAAGGTCAACGCCCTTGCTCGACACCCTGCCCACGTACCACGCATAACTAAAATTGGCTCAGGATTAGTGTAGCACAAGAGAGAAGCCCCAACCTATGGACTCGGTTGGGGCTCATGTTGGGCTGGGTTGGCGAAAGTTGGAATTGGGTTGGAGCAGCTAGGTCAAGAGGTGTCGATGCCGGCGGATCCTGCATCCACAAAGCGGTAGCCCACGCCCCGGACATTCACGATGTACTGAGGATCGGACGGCGTAGGCTCAACCTTCTGTCTCAGTCGATGGATGTACCACTTGATGATGTCGCGCGCTTCCTGAACGTCTTCCGGGTCGTAATCGCGAGCCACGCGGACCAACTCCTGTGGCTCTACGACCCGCTGGGTATTCTCCATCAAGTGGGCCAGGAGACGGAACTCGCGGCGGGTCAAATCGAGGGTTTGCCCCTTGTACGTCGCCACGTGTTTCTTACGGTCGACAAAGAACGGACCGCGCTGGAGAAGTTTCTCCTTTTTCTCCGTCTCCACATGAGATTCGACCAGTCGCTCGCGCCGGCCGAGGGCTTCCTCGATGGTCTCACGGACCTCATCCGGCTCTACCGGCTTGAGCAGGTATCCATCGACGCCCTCCTCGATCGCCGCCTGGGCAGACTCGAGGGAGCCGTGGGCGGTCATCATAATGACCACGGTCGACGGCCAGCGCCATCGGACGGCCTCGAGGACCCGAAGGCCATTGACCCGGCCGCCGAGCTTGAGATCGAGCAGCATGAGGTCAAACCGATCGTCGCGGAGCTTGCTCAGCGCATCTTCCCCACTGGCCGCCGTCGCGACGATGTGCCCGTCCTTCTCCAGTGCCTTCTTGAGGAAATAGCGAATGCCCTTCTCATCGTCGACTACCAGGGTGCGCAGCTGATCTACCACGTATGCCTACTCCTTCTTCGTTTTCATCCTCGATCAGGCCGATCATACCAGCAAAGGGGCCAGAGGACAAACTGCCCCGGTCAAAGACACGGCCACCTCGATGCCGCAAGCTGTTCGCAATACCATCCCATTCCACGGTGTGGGCCTTGAGGGGAAGGTTTGTTTTTGCTTTGTGTTTTCTGTAGGGAACAAACACACGTCTTCCGGGTGGCTCCCGGGGCGGTG
>CAZQXX010000146.1:6222-7985 GCA_964597105.1 uncultured Anaerolineales bacterium | reverse complement strand
CGCTTACCTGTCCCGACCGCGCGCCATTGACTTCCCCACGGCGGACGGAGAGGAGGGACACGGCTTCTTCTACCCGCCCCGCAACCCCGACGTCGCGGCGCCCACGCGCGAGCAGCCTCCGCTTCTCGTGATCAGCCACGGCGGTCCCACAAGCGCTACGACGAGCACGCTGAATCTATCGATCCAGTACTGGACCACGCGCGGCATCGCCGTGCTCGACGTCAACTACCGGGGCAGCACCGGCTACGGCCGCGACTATCGGGAGGCGCTGGAGGGAGAATGGGGCGTCGCCGACGTGGAGGATTGCATCAGCGGGGCCAGCTACCTGGCGGACCAGGGCCAGGTCGACGCCGAGCGGCTCATCATCCGTGGGGGAAGTGCCGGCGGGTACACCACCCTCTGCGCCCTGACCTTCCGCGACGCCTTCGCCGCTGGGGCCAGCTACTACGGCGTGAGTGATCTGGAGGCCTTGACGATACACACCCACAAGTTTGAGTCCCGCTACCTGGACCGCCTGGTCGGCCCCTACCCGGAGAGAAAGGGGCTCTACCGCGAGCGCTCCCCCATCTACCACGCCGATCAGCTCTCACAGCCCGTGATCTTCTTCCAGGGGCTCGAGGACCGGGTGGTTCCACCGGACCAGTCGGAGACGATGGCCGATGCGCTTCGAGAGAAAGGGCTCCCGGTGGCCTACGTCGCCTTCGAGGGCGAACAGCACGGCTTCCGCCGCGCCTCCAGCATCAAGCGGGCGCTGGAGGGGGAGCTGTATTTCTACGCACAGGTGCTCGGGTTCGATCTGGCGGGTCCGGTCGAGCCCGTTCCCATCGACAACCTGGAGGCGTGATGGGTATGATGACAGGGGCACGCCGCAACGCTTCCGGCGCCCTCAGGGCTTCATCCTGATGCATGCGGAAGCGAGACCTGCTGATCCTGTGAGTCGACTGCGGGGTATTGGGCTGGTCAACCTGGCCACCCTCACGTGGGCCTCGAATATGACCCTGGGGCGCTGGCTGCGCAACGACATCGGACCCATCACCCTGGCCGCGTCCCGCTTCCTGATCGCCTCATCGATCCTCGCAGCCATGATGGAGCGCCTTCCCCGTGAGGAGCGCAGGCTCCGGGAGGACCGCTGGCTCCTGGTCGGGATGGCGACCAGCGGCGTGGTCGTGTTCACCCCCACGCTATACCTGGGGCTGCAGCATACGACGGCGGTGAACGCCACGCTGATCAATGGGTTAGGTCCCCTGATCACGGGCGCGCTGGCGGCCGCCCTCATTGGAGAGCGCATGAGCCGCCGCCAGGTCATCGGCGCCGTCCTCGGTCTGGCCGGCGTGATCACCCTCATCTCCGGAGGGCGTCTCCGCTTCTGGGAGTCATTGGAGAGCAGCATCGGGGACCTGATCGTGCTCGGGGCAGTGGCTCTCTGGGCTCTCTACTCCGTCCTGGGACGCCGGGTGATGCACCGGCGCTCGGCCCTCTCCGCTTCCGGTTTATCCGCCCTTCTCGGGCTCCCCCTCCTCCTTATCGGCGCCTTCTGGGAGATCTCGACGGGGGCTTACGCCCTCACCCCGCGTCTCATCCCGCCCCTCCTCTACATCGGCATTGCGCCAGGCGTCATCGGGCTTTTCTCGTGGAACGCGGGCGTTCAGACCCTGGGGGCGAGCGGGGCGATGGTGTTCTACAACACCCTCCCCCTCTACGGGGCGTTGCTGGGCACCGTGTTCCTGGGCGAGCCGATCGGGCTGAGCCACCTGCTGGGCGGC
>CAZQXX010000146.1:4564-6122 GCA_964597105.1 uncultured Anaerolineales bacterium | reverse complement strand
ACCCGGAGGAGCTGGTCCGGGAGTCGTTCCGCTTCCTTCTGGAGCGCGAGCCGAAGGAGTCGATTCTGAGATCCTTCGACCTGTCGGTGATCAGTGACTACTTCCCGTCCTACGAGCGCGTGATCAGGAAACGGCTGTAGCCCCAACAGACCGCTGCGGACGGCCTTCGGCGGTGAGAGAGGAGCGGACCCTTCTCCTGAAGACAGGGGAGGGCCGGCGCACTGCCACCAGGCGCTCGCGGTCGACCAGGCGCTAGTCCCGTCCGAAGAATCGCCTGGCGTATACGAAGGCCATCCCGGCCGCCGCGGCGGCCCCGGCATCCTCGTCGCGGTCTCCGACAAACAGCGCATCGGCCGGCGCCACGTCGAAGGCACGGCAGGCCTCGAGGAGCATGCCCGGCCTCGGTTTGCGCCAGTCGAGGTCGCTCGAGGTGCGGACCCGGAGCGGGGACGCCGCTTGAGTAACCCCGGCCGCCAGGGCGCGCCACCGCTCCGGGGGAAGGGACACCCTCTCGTCCCCGATCGACACCAGCCACAGGGCGTTCCTCAGGGCAGGCAGGGCCTCGGCCACATCCGCCAGCCGCCGCCCCACCTCAGCCGGCCGGGGATAGGGATCTCCCTCGACCGCGTTCCACCCCACACCCGCCTGATTCGTGACGACGGCGATGTCCCCGTCCAGCTCGGCCACCCGCTCAGCGACCCCGGGCAGCAGACTCGTGTCCCACGTCTCTGCCAGCGAGCCATCGAGGTCGAAGATCGTCAGCTCCCGCGGCCTGTTACTCACACGCTATTCCCCCCTTGCCGTCGCCAGCGCAGGCCTCCGGAAACCAACGGACGAGGCATAACATGCAGGCGCCCCTCCTCCCCTGCCGTGCCGAAATACCCGCTAGGCCTTTCCCTCACTTCCAAAGATGACGATCTTCCGCTCAACCACAGCCTGCATGGCCTCGATCGCCGGGCCGAGGATCTTGCGCGGATCGATCTCGTCCGGCTTGTCGGCCAGCGTCTGCCGCACCGACCGGGCGAAGGCGTCGCGGATCTCTGTGTCGATGTTGATCTTGCAGATCCCCCGGGTCACCGCCTTCCGGATCTGATGGTCCGGGATACCCGATGCGCCGTGGAGGACGAGAGGGACATCGACCTCCTCACGGATGGCCTGCAGACGGTCGAAATCGAGGTCCGGCTCGCCTTTGTAGAAGCCGTGGGCGTTGCCGATGGAGACGGCCAGGAAGTCGCAGCCCGCCTCCTCCACGAACCGGGCCGCCTCCTCCGGAACGGTCATCGCCTTCTCCTCATCGGAGACGACGACGTGCTCCTCGGCGCCGACGATGCGCCCCAGCTCCGCCTCGACCGGCACGCCGACCGCGTGGGCCACCTCCACCACGCGGCGGGTCTCGGCCACGTTCTCCTCGAAGGGCCCCTTCGAGGCATCGCGCATCACCGACGTGAAGCCGTAGCGCAGACAGCGCATCGCGGTCTCGAAGTCGGGGCCGTGATCCAGATGGATGGCGGCCGGTATGCTCGCCAGCCGCGCGTGCGTCATCACGATCTCAGGCAAG
>CAZQXX010000146.1:2621-4464 GCA_964597105.1 uncultured Anaerolineales bacterium | reverse complement strand
AACCGACAATCAGGAAAAGCGAGGCCCCTCCGCCGGCGTGAGGGAAGATGATGGCACGAGAAGGAGTGAGCAGTTGACTAGCGCGTCTCGGTCACCTTCGTCAGCCCACGGGGATGGTCGGGGTCGTACCCCTTGGCCAGCGTGACGTAGAGAGCGAGCAACTGTCCCGGCACTACGCAGGTTATGGGCGACAGCCATTCGGGCAGATCGGCCGGCAGCCGGAGCGGCACACGGGCCAGGTCGAGCACCTCCTGTCGGTCCGAGATGACCGAGAGCTCCGCGTCCCGGTCGGCCAGCTGCCGGACGAGCGACACCAAGTCCTCGTAAACCGCACCGTGCGGGGCGACGGCGATGACGGGGAAGCCTCGCTCGACGATGGCCACGGGCCCGTGGCGGAAATCGGCCGAGGAATAGGGCTCGGCCACGATGTACGTCAGCTCCTTCAGCTTGAGAGCGATCTCGAAGGCGGTGGCGTAGTTGTACCCCCGCCCCAACACGACGCACTGGGCGGCGTGCGCATAACGCTGGGCCTCTGCTGCCACCTTGTCCTCCAGCGCCAGGGTCTGCCCCACCGCCTCTGGAACCTGGTCAAGCTCCGCCAGCCGCTCGTCGTCCTCCGCCAGGTGGGCCGCGAGCAGCGCCAGGGCCTCCAGCTGCGCCGTGTACGTCTTCGTGGCAGCGACGGCCTGCTCCTCTCCCACGCCGAGGGCCAGCACGTGCTCGGCGGCCTCACCCAGCGGCGAGTCCGGCGTGTTCGTCACCGCAACCGTCAGCGCGCCCTGCCGGCGCCCCTCCTCCACCACAGACACGATGTCGGGGGATTGCCCGGATTGGGAGATCCCTAGCACCAGAGCTTGACGGAGCCGGGGCGGCCTGCGGTAGATGGTGAACAGGGACGGTGTGGCGAGGGCAACGGGCATCTCATTGAGGGCTCCGAAGACGTACTGCGCGTAACGCGCGGCGTTGTCGGACGTCCCGCGGGCGGCCAGCACGGCGTAGCAGACCGCCCTCTCGCGAATAACGCGCGCAACCTCCGCCGCCCTCTCGGTCTGTTCGTCCAGCAGGCGGGCGAGAACCTGAGGCTGCTGGTGGATCTCACGGCTCAATCGACTCATTCTCGTCTCCCTAGATCGCGCTGTCCACGTGAGGTCTCCAAACTGAACGGCGAACGGACATCCCCCGACGGGTGCGATAGCCAGTTCCAAGACGCAGACACCCCGCTCACGCCTCACGCATTCGTCTCGAAGTGCCGGTACAATGGCCATCATATCGCATAATTCGCGCTTTATCAAGAGGCAGGTTTCCCCTGCTCAACTTGACACCTCACCAGGCCCGGTTAGAATCGCCTCTATGACCATATATGCGACTCGCTTCCGCAGCCGAACGTCGCCCTTCTGGGCGCTGCTTGCCCAAGCCCTCATCCTATCTCTCGCCGTCTCATGCGCAGGAAGCCCGGGAAGCGCGCCGTCGACCGAAGTCGCGCTGTCCACCCCGGTATCTGCCACCCCGCTCCGGGCCACGGCCGTGCCATCGTCAACCCCGGAGCCCGATCCCAGCCCCTCGCCCACGAGCGTCGGGGGTACGGAGATCGACGCCGCCGGGGCTCAAGCTGCAGAGGCTAACGCCACCGAGGCTGAGGCCACAGGCTCCTCGCCCGAGACAGGGGCCGCAGCCGCTGCCACCACCCACGCCGTCCAGCCAGGGGACACCTTGCTGGGCCTCGCCAGGGAGTATGACGTGCCGATGGCCGCCATTCAGCTCAAGAACCAGATGGGGGCGTCGACCGTCATCCTGGCGGGACAGACCCTGTCGATCCCGCCGGCGGAGGAATGGGAAGGCAGCT
>CAZQXX010000146.1:0-2521 GCA_964597105.1 uncultured Anaerolineales bacterium | reverse complement strand
ATCCTGGCGGGACAGACCCTGTCGATCCCGCCGGCGGAGGAATGGGAAGGCAGCTCGTCTTTCTGGGTCGTCCACGAGGTGACCGCCGGCGAGACGCTGATCGCGATTGCCCGAGGTTACGACGTGGAGCCCGAGGAGCTCCGGGCGGTGAACAGCCTCGCCGACGCCGATCGGATCGCCGCGGGGCAGAATCTGGTCCTCCCTGTCACCGGCCCGACGGTGGCCCGTGCGACGGTGGCCCGTGCGCCCGCGACGAGTGAGCCGCCATCGCCGACCTCCGCACCACCGGCTCCCGCCGCGACGGAGGTCCCGCAACTGGTTCTCCCCTCAAGCGGCCCGCCCGCGGATCTGGCGGACTGGCCGCGGGAGATCGCCCGGCTCATCAACGAGGTCCGCGCCGAACACGGCCTCGAGCCCTACACGTATCATCCGATTCTCGAGCAGGCCGCTCAAGCCCACGCCGACGACTGCGCTCAGCGCGGCTGGTGCAGCCACGTCGGCTCCGACGGCGCCACGATCAAGACTCGAGTCCTCCGTGCGGGCTATGACGGCACTGGATGGGCCGAGTGCTGGGCCCAGACTCAGTCGCCGCGCCGGGCCGTGGAGGTCTGGATGAACGAGACGCCTCCCAACGACCCCCACCGCCGCACGCTCCTGCACGATTGGTTCACCGAGATCGGTATCGGCGTATCCCGCGCCGACTGGGGCAACTACATCATCGCCGACTTCGGCCGTCCCTGAACTCACTGTTTGGCCCTGAAACCGCGAGAACCTCGCCGTGCATCATTGTCTCGTATGCTATCCCGGCACTCCGAGCACCTTGACGCTGCAACCGATCGGCTTATAATCCTTCCTCGTGACGAAGAGGTAGGCCGCGGTCCCGCTGCCATGCTGTGAGGGCCCACGGTGCCGCCTGACAGTGAGAGGTCAGCAGGAGACGGGAAAGGTCCAAGTCACGAGAGACATGATGAGAGAGACGCTATCATCGGCCGTAGCCGATTTCCGCAGTGCCCGCTTCCAGGCACAGCTGACTGATCTGCTGAGTCGCCTCACCGGCCGCTCCACGGAGCTCCTCTCCTACGAGGAGGTCCGGCGCAAGCTCAGAACCCGAGAGCGTCCTTCTGAGCGGCTGGAGGACATCCCCCTGGACGCAATCGTCGGCAGTGTCGGTCGCTACAAGGATTTCACGCGCAGCTTCCTCCCCAAGCACGAGAGCTCCCAGGATCGTTGGGCCCGAGTGGAGGTGGCCATGACCAGCATGGCAGGCGTTCCGCCCATTGAGGTCTACCAGGTTGGAGATGCCTATTTCGTGCGCGATGGTCACCACCGGGTCTCCGTTGCCCGTCAGATGGGATCGGATCACATCCAGGCATATGTCACCGAAGTTGAGACGAAGGTCCCGCTGACCCCCGACGACGAGCCCGAGGACTTAATCCTCAAGGCCGAATACATCGAGTTCTTAGGCCATGCGAGCATCAACGACGTGCGCCCGCACGCCAACCTGTGGGTGACCGAGCCCGGGAAGTATCCGGTGCTTGAAGAACACATAGAGGTCCACCGCTACTTCATGGGTCTTGAACAGGAACGGGACATCCCTTACGAGGAGGCGGTCGCTCACTGGTATGACGAGGTCTACCTCCCCGTGGTGCAGCTCATCCGCCAGCGCGGCATCCTGCGCCATTTCCCGGATCGGACCGAGACCGATCTCTACCTCTGGATGTCTGAGCACAAGGCCGCGCTCGAGGAGGAGCTCGGCTGGGAGATCTCTCCGGAGATGGCCGCCAGTGATCTGACGGCCCGGTTCAGCCAGAAGCCAGGTGAGACGCTGAAGCGCATTGCCAAGAGAGTGCTCAGTGCCGTAACCCCCGATGAGCTTGAGGCAGGCCCACCGGCTGGCCGGTGGCGGGAGGAACGGGTGGCGTCTCGCCGCGACGATCGTCTGTTCCCCAGCATCCTCGTCGCCATCCGCGGCGATGAGAGTGGCTGGGCAGCCCTGGAGCAGGGCCTCATCCTGGCCCAGCGGGAGGATGCACGTCTTCGAGGGCTCCACATTATCTCCTCAGCGCAGCAGCAGGCCCATGCCGAGACTCAGGCCGTGGAGACAGCCTTCCGGCACCGATGCCACGAGGCCGGAGTCCGGGGAGACTTCGTTTTTGACGTCGGTGCCGTCCATCGCAAGATATGTGATCGGGCGCGCTGGGCCGATCTGGTCATCGTCAGCCTGAACTACCCGCCGCAACCTCAAGCTGTAGCCAAGCTGAGCTCCGGTCTGGTCACCCTGATCAGACGCTGTCCCCGGCCGATCCTCACGGTGCCGTACAGCCCTTCCCACCTGGCGCACGCGCTCCTGGCCTACGATGGCAGCCCGAAGGCACGGGAGGCCCTGTTCGTAGCCACCTACGTCTCCGGGCGCTGGGACGTCCCGTTGACCGTCGTCGCGGTTGATGAGGACGGGGTGGACGCTGCTGAGGCCAGTCAGGATGCTCGCCAGTACCTGGATGTGCACGGCGTCCAGGCTGAC
>CAZQXX010000145.1:0-8155 GCA_964597105.1 uncultured Anaerolineales bacterium | reverse complement strand
GAAGCATCATGAGAGGCAAGTCGTACGCCTTTCTACGCTTTGGACAACCAGGGCGACATTCTCGTCATCTACGCGCTGCTGAGCCTCTCACTGCTGCTGTTCAGAGACCAGTCGGAAGGGTTGATTCTCCTCATCGCTGTCGTCAGCATACTCATCTCAGTTTTGCTGAGCACGCCCGGCCCTGCTGCTTCGATCCGCGAATGGCACGCCCGGCTCGTCTCTCCACTCAGTCAAAGGCTGACGGAAGGCTACGACGGCGGCGTCTACGCCAACGGCGGCTACCTGGTGATCACGAAGCAGCGTCTGCGAAGCTTGGGGATCCGCTACAGCAACTTCATGTATTGGGCCCCACACGTCTTCGGGATGTTCCTGTTGGGAATGTATGCGGGACGACGACGCCTCTTACGCAACACCACCGATCATCTCAATCTATTCCGCCGCACGGTGTGTGCCGGGCTCATCGTCGGCGTGCCGCTCACCCTCCTATTCGTCGGAACGACTGAAAGGCCGGATCTGATACCCGCCGCCTATCGAGAACTTGCGACGCGAGGAGCCCGGATGTTCGGAGGGTCAGTCCTCAGCCTGGTCTACGTGTCCGGTGTCGTGCTGCTGACCCGAAAGAAGACTTGGATGAGAAATCTATCCTCATTCGCCTTCGTTGGACGCACGGCACTGAGTAGTTATCTCCTCCAATCCGTCGTCTGCACGCTGGTCTTCTATGGCTACGGCCTGGGGTTGTATGGGAAAGTGGGACCGGCCGTCACGGGTGTTCTGACGCTGCTCCTCTTCAGCGCCCAGATGGGTCTGAGCCGGCGGTGGCTGGAACAACATGCTTTCGGCCCCATAGAGTGGCTGTGCGATCGCTGACCTACGGGAGGATTCAACCCTGGACACGAGGGGCAGGACAGAGCACGAGAACACCCGAATTCTCCGCCGCGGCTATCGAGAAGAAGAGTGCGCTTCGGGATGCCGCCGTCTTCGTGCTACAGCGCCTGGTCTTCATCGCCATCATCGCATCTGCCACCGTCTACTTCTGCACCTTGGGATTACGACTCAGCGCCAACTCGCGCATAAGAGTCGACCAGGAACCTTACACCTTCCGAGACGTGGCACAGCCTGCGCTCTTGGAGACGGTCGATTTCTTCGAGGACCTTTCACAAGGTGAGCTCGGGATCGTCGCGCCAGGGATCTCTGGTCGCGACTGGGAATCGGCGACTGACGTATTGAGCGATGCCTACATCAACAGCGCACGATTGCTCGTGATCGCCGTCGGAGCAGCTGCTATTGTCGGCATCGCCGTGGGTGCGATCGCAGCGGTCCGTCGCCATTCCGGGATGGCTCTCACCGTGCTCACCCTGACGGTCGTGGGAGTGTCGATTCCCAGCTTCTTTCTGGCCTTGCTAATCCAGATCGGCAGCATCGAGTTCTATCGGCGCACCGGCATCCGGGTGGCGTTCTTCGATCGTAACTCAAGCATGGGTACGAGCCTTCTGCCGCGCATAGCCCTTCCAGGCCTGGTCCTCGTGGCGCGACCTCTGGCCCACATCAGTCGGGTTACGTTCGTCTCGCTGTCGGAGATTCTGGAGCGGGACTTCGTGCGTACCGCGCGGGCTAAGGGAGTGCGGGAAGCGCTGGTATTCTGGCACCACGTTATTCGGAACGTCGGTGTCAGTATCCTCACCGCGGGCGGGCATCTCGCTCCGCTTCGCGCTGGGGCGGCTATCGGCTGTGGTTCTGCGGCGACCGGGACCGCGATCTGCCACTCCTGCACCGCTTTGAGGTCAGCACATCGCAGCTTGACCGGGAGGCCTGGCGCAGGGGAAGCACAGACAAGGGATGGCACACTCTCTTCGTGGACCAGGGCATCCCGACGGTGAAGCTGACCTGGGCCGAGTCAGAGGAATTGGCCTATCGACTAACAGACACAGCGGGGGCGATCGATCCAGAACGCCTGGCAAACAGCGGAGAGATCCTCACATTGGGCGTCACCTGATTGGCCGACCGGTAGCCTTGAGCGAAGCGGCGACGGGCCCGCACAGAGCTAGTGGCGATCTAGAGCCCCAGGCGTTCTGACCTATCCTTCATAGCATCCAGCACGATGCTCACGAAGTCCCCTAACGGTACGTTCAGCTTCTCGTCACAGAGCTGAATCCTCTCCCGATCAGCACCCGAGGCGAACGACTTAGAGTCGAACTTCTTCATCACCGACTCCACGGAGACACCGTCCAGCTTCGTAGGATGCACAAGCGCCACCGCCACGATCAGGCCCGTTAGGTCATCGCAGGCCACCAGCGACCATTCCATATCGGTCTCCGGAGCAATCCCTAAGCGCTCGTAGTTGTGCGCCTTGATGGCACGAACGATATCCTCAGAGACGCCCCGATCCTCGAGTTGCTCGGCGATGACGAGTGCATGTCGCTCGGGATCGTCCCTAGTCTCCTCATAGTCAGCATCGTGGAGCAAGCCGACGATCTCCCACTTATCCGGATCCCCGCCGAATTCACCGGCGAGGGCTCGCATCGCCGCCGCTACCGCGTAGTGATGCTTCCGGAGGTTTTCGTTTGAGATATTCTCCTTCAGGATGCTCAGTGCTTCGTCTCTTGCGATCACAGATAATCCTCCCCTAATGAAACAGAAATCTGATCCAGAGTATACATCTGCAGCAGAGCGTGGCAAATCCGCAACGCCTCATGGGATCTTGAGGCCATCTCAGAGCCTTCCCTTGGTCGGCGCTTATGGGCACTCTCCGGCCTAAGCCATCGATAGAAGCGTCCTCGGACCAGCTTCAGCCTCGGTTCACCAGCCAGACGCCGACGATAAGGACCGCTGCCCCGAGCAGAAGAGCAGGCGTGATCGGCTCACCCAGTATCCAGTGGCTGAAGGAAACACTGAACATCGGCACCAGATAGATGAAGACGGCCACACGGCTGGCCGGCATATGCTCCAGCGCGCTGAACCAGACGAGGAAGGCGAAGACTGTACAAGGCCATGCCAGGAAGAGCACAGCGCCCCAGAAGGAGAGGGGGAAGGTTGGGATCCTAGCCAGAAGCGCCGGGCGCACGAAGATTAGAGAGACCAATCCGGCAAAGACCATGGACGCGCCAGTCACCAGCAGCGGGGGATGGCGGGTGATGACGGACTTCCCAGAGATCGTATAGATCGCCCACATAGTCGGCGCCATCATCGTAATCAGAACGTATCTGGCGTCGCCGAGGGTCACCGGGTGACCGCTGCCCCAGCGGATGATGACCAACAGCCCACTGAATGCAACACCCAGTCCAACCGCGCGATGCCAATGAAACTCCTCACCCAATAGGATCAAAGAAAGAACATAGATGAAGGCCGGATTGAGTGCAATGATCAGGCTTGCGGTCCCAGCAGGAACTCGCGTCTCACCCCAAGCGAGAAAGACATTGTAAAGCACTGCTCCGGTCAGGCCCAGAAACGCCAGACGCCAGCCCTCCTCGCGGATCATCTCGCGCAGCCTCCCACCCCGGGACGGGAGGAGAATGAGGATGAAGGTCAACGCAACAGGGACAAAGCGCAGGGTGACAAGCTCCAGAGGTGACACGTACTCGACGATGTGCTTGATGGCGATGAAAGAGTTTCCCCACATGAGCGTCACCAACACGAGAAGAACAACCCATAGGAAGGAACCGCGCGGTATGCGCTTGAACAAAGATGGCATGGCTGACCCTCTAAATTCCCGGTGTCACGACTTATGACCACGGCTATGATCCAGATTGACATCTCATCAACACAAGGATACGTCGCTGGCCTGTCTCCCTGTCGCCACGGCGCACCCTTGAGCGGCACGGCGTGTTATTGTAGTCGCTGGTCATCAGTTGTCCAGCTGGGACGGCCGCGGGTGTTCTGGTCGATGGACAAAAGGTGGGAAACAACATAGAATGAGAGAGAGCGGTCAGCCCCTCAGCATAGTGTAGATAGAGATGTTACTCGCTCTATGTCGGCACTCGTCGGGACTGCGATGTGGCCGGTACGATTGACGATATCGCCAGACAGTCAGGCAAAGGAGAGCCCTCGTGATCACAGTTGAGAAAGTTGATACGACCTCAAGGCCCCACGTTGGCCGCTTCGTCGACGTACCGTTCAAACTCTATGCCGATTGTCCTCAATGGGTTCCGCCGCTGCGAGTTGACGTGCGCACACTGCTTAATCGGGAGAAGCATCCATTCTATGAGCACTCAGATGCCGATTTTTTCGTCGCCACGGAAGGGAGTCGAGATGTCGGGCGCATAGCAGCACTGGAAAACCGGCACTTCAACGAGTATCACGACGCGCGTCAGGGTCAGTTTTACCTTTTCGAGTGCGTCGACGACCAAGACGTAGCAGATGCCCTTTTCTCGCGGGTCTTCGAGTGGGCAAGAGAAAGAGATCTTGACACAATCGTGGGACCAAAGGGATTCAGTCCCTTCGACGGATACGGCATCCAGGTGGAGGGGACCGAGCATCGTCAGATGATGATGATGATGAACTACAACTATGACTACTATCCCCGCCTGGTGGAAGAGCTTGGTTTCGAGAAGGAAGTGGACTTCATCTCGACCTATATCAAGGTGGCGGACTTCAACCTGCCGGAGCGCGTCCATCGGATCGCGGAGCGAGTGAAGGCCCGTCGAGATCTATCCGTACACAGCTTCAACTCCAAGCTTGAGATAAGGAGATGGAAGGACCGCATCGGTGCTGCATACAACAGGACGTTTGTCGACAATTGGGAATACTACCCCCTGACGCAGAACGAGGTTGATTTCGTGTTCAATGACCTCGTCCTGGCAGCATCTCCAGAACTGATCAAAGTGATCATGCACGAAGACGATATCGTCGGTTTCATCCTCGGCTTCCCAGACGTGTCGGAAGGCCTGCAACGAGCGAACGGCCGGCTCTTGCCCCTCGGTATCCTCCACATTCTGATCGATATGCAACGCACGAAATGGCTCTGCCTCAACGGGATGGGCATCGTGCCTGAGTATCAGGGCCTGGGCGGCAACGCACTACTGTACTCCGAGATGGCGAAGACGGTGAAGGGGAATTCCAGGTTTGTGGACGCCGAGCTCACCCAGGTAGCAGAGTCAGCCGTACAGATGAGACGTGACCTGGTCAATCTCGGTGCGGAGCCGTACAAGAACCACCGGGTCTACCGCCGGCAGATATAGCTCCCGCGCAACCCGCCCACACGAAGAGGAAAGACATCGCCGGGGACGCGCCTCTCCTGGGGGCTGGGTTTCCCAATGGTGTCATCGCCAGTCACCAGTTGACACGCGCGATCGTCGTGATACAATTTCGCACGTGGAAATCCGAAATACGTACAAACAGCGCTCTGCTTCCGCCGGATCAGCGACAAGGCAGGTGCGCTTCTTTTTTGTGATTACGCGGGGCCTATCGAGTTGCTGCGCGATGCTTCAGTCCCGACGGTGAGACGTGAGTTCGACTCAGCGTGAGGATCTCAAGCGCACGGAGCAAGCTAAAGGAGCAAGGACGTTGAATCAAGCTTACTCGGACATTGTTCGCCCCCACGGGGGCACGTTGGTTGATCGTGTACTCCGCGGCGAGATGAGAGAGGCTGTCCGTGAGCGGGCTGAGCAGATGCTGAAAGTCCAACTCGACCCAATGGGACTCTCCGATCTCGAGCTCATCGCCACCGGAGCATTCAGCCCTCTGGCTGGCTTCATGAACAAGGCTGACTACGAGCGCTGTGTGAACGAAATGAGACTCGCCAACGGTGTCCTCTGGCCAATGCCCGTGACCCTGGCAGTGGACGGGGATCTCGCTGCCGACATAGAGGAGGGGCAGGAGATCGCTCTCTGCGAAGGCGACGAGGTTCGTGCTATGATGGAAGTAACGGATAAGTATCCATACGACCAGGACGTCAAAGAGCACGAAGCCCACGAAGTGTATCAGACAGCCGAGGAGGCCCACCCGGGGGTCGCTCAGTTATATCAGCGTGGTGACCTCATTCTGGGCGGAGATATATGGCTGGTGGACTGGCTCGGTGCTATGAAGTCAGAGTTCCCCGAACTCCGTCACACACCCTCGCAGACCCGACGTATGTTTGCCAGGCGAGGATGGCGCAGCGTGGTAGGATTTCAGACTCGTAACCCTATTCATCGTGCCCACGAGTACCTCCAGAAGACCGCTCTAGAGATTGTCGACGGGCTCTTCATCCACCCGCTGGTGGGCGAGACCAAAAAGGATGACATACCGGCCGACGTGCGTATAGCGTCCTATCAAGCAATCCTGCGGGACTACTATCCTGCCGATCGTGTATTGCTGGGCGTGTTCCCGGCCACAATGCGCTATGCCGGGCCCCGCGAGGCCCTCTTCCACGCCATCGCCAGGAAGAACTACGGGTGTACGCACTTCATTGTTGGTCGTGACCACGCTGGTGTGGGCGACTACTACGGCACGTACGATGCCCAGGCGATCTTCGATCAGTTTCCCAGTGAGGATATCGGCATCGTTCCCTTCAAGTTCGAATATGCTTTCTTCTGCAAGAAGTGCGGCGGCGTCGTGTCCGCCAAGACCTGTCCCCACGGTCCGGATGATTGGATCTACTTGAGCGGCACTCAGGTACGGGAGATGCTGCGACGGGGCGAGAAACTGCCCGAGGAGTTCACCCGCCCAGAGGTCACAAGAGTGCTGTTGGACGGGATGAAGGACCATGAGTAACCGATGCTGAAGTTTCTCAGACGCCGGAAGAAGCGGAAGGTTATGGTTTTCGGGCTCGACTGTGCCCCACCAGCAGTCCTTTTCGAGACCGGCGACGAGAATGACCTGGGACTCAAAGATCAGCTACCGAATCTGAGCCGACTCCTCGACGAAGGGGCCTACGGACCGCTCTCCAGCTCCATCCCCTGCATCACAGTGCCAGCCTGGACCTCGATGCTGTCCAGCAAGGATCCGGGAGTACTAGGCTTCTACGGCTTCCGCAATCGAGCCGACCATTCCTACAACCGGATGAACATCGCCACCGGGAACGCCATCCACGAGCCCCGAGTATGGGACCTCCTGGGAGAAGCTGGCAGGACGTCCGTAGTCGTTGGCGTCCCGCAGACCTACCCGGTCAAGCCACTACACGGGTACCTGATCAGTAGCTTCCTGACTCCTAACACGGACCGGCAGTACACCTTCCCCAATGAGCTGCGCTACGAGATCGATCGCGTACTGAATGGCGAGCCGTACGACGTCGATGTGCCGGAGTTTCGCACCGAAGACAAGGACTTCCTCCTGAGACAAATCCAGGAGATGACCGAGAAACGTTTCAAGGTCGTCAAATACCTGATCCAGGAGAAACGATGGGACTTCTTTATGTTCGTGGAGATAGGCCTGGATCGCATTCACCACGGAATGTGGAAGTTCTGGGACCCAGGACATCTGAAGCACGAACGCGGTAATCGTTACGAAGATGCCATCCCGGCTTACTACCGTTACCTGGATCGTGAGCTAGGGCAAATTCTGGGGATGCTGGACGATGACACGATAGTGATGGTAGTGTCCGACCACGGCGGGCAAGCTATGGAAGGTGGCCTCGCTATCAACGAGTGGCTGCGCCAAGAAGGTCTGCTGGTCCTCAAGGATGAGCCGCTCTATGAGGGCCTGGTCCCTTTTGAGAAGGTTGAGGTCGACTGGGAACGAACCACCGCGTGGGGAGCAGGTGGCTATTACGGACGCATCTTCATGAACGTGAAGGGCCGAGAGCCACAGGGCACGATCCCCGCTGATGAATACGAGAAGACTCGCGAGGAACTCAAGGAGAGAATCGAGGCTATTCCCGACCACGAGGGGAGGCCGATGGATACGGTGGCCTTTAAGCCGGAGGAACTCTATCGAGAGGTACGCAATGTTGCGCCGGACTTGATGGTCTATCTCGGGAATCTTCGGTGGCGATCGGTTGGTTCCTTTGGCCTGCCGGACGTCTACACGTTCGAGAATGACACAGGGCCCGACGACGCCAATCACGCGCAAGATGGCGTGTTCATCCTATGGGATCCTCGGAGAGATCGCGGGGGAAGATACGTAGACGGACTCCAAGCGATGGATGTCGCTCCCACCATCTTAGAGACCATGGGCGTCCAGGTACCGCCCGATATGCAGGGAAGTAAGATCGAGCCCTGATCAGCCACGGATCACCGCGGGG
>CAZQXX010000144.1:0-8204 GCA_964597105.1 uncultured Anaerolineales bacterium | reverse complement strand
TCGGCGTGGAGCAACTGAATTTCTCGTTGAAGGGAGGATTCTGCCATCTGTATGTGGTATATTGACATATTTGAATGCTTGATCGACCCGATTATACCGGCTTTTTCATCAGCTGCAAATCCTGGTTGCCCATCGCCCGCCAGACAGACTCCCAGGTGACTCAGAGCCCCAGCGAATCCTCCTATTCCGTCTCTCCAGAAGGACTGACATGCGATTTGTGCTCCTGTCGGTTATCTAGTATAATCGTGAGGCGGTTCCCCCAAGCACCTTGCGGGAATCGCCCCATGCGGCCTGTTTTCCTGGCTCTGTGCCGAGACAGTTGTGGATGGCCGTTGGTTCCGGTACTGCTCAGGTATCCGGAGAAAGCTCTCTGAGTTGCTCGTCGAGGTAGGAGATAGCCGTATACCTCAATAGTAATGTCTGGATCCCCCCGCACCACGTGATAGACACGATGAAGAAGGAGGCACAATGAACAAGATCTCCAAGAGGCTGGTCTGGCTGCTCCCCGCCCTGCTTCTCCTAGCAGCCCTCACTGCCTGTGGCCCGACCGAGACGGCAACTCCTTGTCCACCGACGGAGGAGTGCCCAGAATGCCCCCCGACCCCGACATGTCCGCCAGCTCCCACACCTGACGGACCCGCGGTGGAGGTTCCTTTCCTCGACCTCTGGACCAATTCCGGGCACGCGGATGACACGGCAGAGGCGTTCGTCCACTGGGACGAGGATGGTGAGATCCCCACAAATTGCGCGAAGTGCCACAGCGCCCATGGCTACAGGGACTACCTCGGAGTAGATGGAACAGAGGCTGGTGTTGTGGATGAGGCGGCAGACATAGGTACCGTTGTGAACTGCGCGACGTGCCATAACGAAGCCGCCCTCACGATGACCAGCGTCACGTTCCCCTCTGGCATCGAAGCGACAGGGCTGGGTGACGAGTCCCGCTGCTACCAGTGCCATCAGGGACGCGCCTCGACCCAGGACGTCAACGCTGCTATCGAGGAGGCCGGTGCTGACCCGGACACAGTCAGTGATGAGCTCAGCTTCATCAACAACCATTACTACGCTGCCGCTTCGACGCGTCTCGGCACGATGGTGCAGGGTGGCTTCCAGTATGAAGGGAAGACGTACGACTGGCGGTTCGCCCACGTCGACGAGTTCGATACCTGCTTCGAGTGCCACGACGCCCATTCGCTCGAGCTGAGGGCCGGGTCGTGTAACGAGTGCCACCCGGGAGTGAGCAGCCGAGAGGATCTGAAGGACGTCCGGCTAGAGGGATCCACGAAGGACTACGATGGCGACGGCGATGCCGACGAAGGTATCTATTACGAGATTGAGGGACTGCAGGAGGGTCTTTTGGATGCTATCCAGGCCTACGGCCGCGACGTCGTCGGTACCCCGATCGTCTACGACGCAGCCTCCTACCCCTACTTCTTCATCGACTCGAATGACAACGGAGAGGCCGACGAAGGCGAGGCCAACTACGGAAACAGGTACACAGCTTGGACACCCCGCCTGATCAAGGCCGCCTACAACTACCAGACATCTCTCAAGGACCCCGGGGGCTACGCCCACGGCGGCGACTACCACATCCAACTCCTCTACGATTCCATCGAAGATTTGGAAGCTGATCTGGCGCAGGGACTCACTCGCGACGATGCTGGGCATTTCGATGGCTCGGCTGAGGCATTCCGCCACTGGGATGAGGATGGACACGTGCCTGGGAGCTGCAGCAAGTGCCATTCGGCCACAGGCCTTCCGGCTTTCCTGGAGGAAGGTGTCTCTGTCTCCGAGCCTATCGCCAACGGATTCCAGTGCCGTACCTGCCACGATGCCGTGCCCGGCTACAGCTTGCCGCCGCTCACTCAGGTGTCGTTCCCGAGTGGCGCGCAGCTGAGTTTCGGCGAAGAGGCGCCTTCAAATGTCTGCCTCCAGTGTCATCAGGGTCGCCAGTCCACCGACAGCGTGCAGCAGGCTATCGGAGACCTCGGCCCCGACACGGTGTCTGAGGATCTCGGCTTCGTCAACGTCCACTACTTCGCCGCCGGTGCCACCATTTTTGGCGGAGAGGCCAGAGGGGCATACCAGTACGAAGGCCAGTCCTACGCCAGCGAACTCAGCCATCCTGATACGTTCGATGAGTGCACAGACTGCCACACTGCCCACGGCTTGACCGTCGAGGCCCAGCCCTGCAGCGGATGCCACGAGGGCGTTGAGAGTGGGGAGGACCTGCGATCCATCCGTATCACCGAGGCGGACTTCGACGGCGACGGAGACGTGGAAGAGGGCATCGCCGAGGAGATAGATGCCCTTCACGCTGCCCTGTACACGACGATCCAGGCCTACGCCCGGGAGGCAATCGGAACGCCAATCCTTCACGATAGCCATTCCTATCCCTACTTCTTCGTCGACACGAATGACAATGGCGAGGCCGACGAAGGTGAGGTCAACTACGGCAACAGGTACACTAGCTGGACACCGCGGCTCCTTAGGGCCGCTTACAACTACCAGTACGTATCTAAGGATCCCGGCGCCTTCGCCCACAATCCTACATATATTATTCAGA
This sequence comes from uncultured Anaerolineales bacterium, assembly GCA_964597105.1. Classification (GTDB taxonomy): domain Bacteria; phylum Chloroflexota; class Anaerolineae; order B4-G1; family B4-G1; genus SKLM01. The sequence goes on along the minus strand of CAZQXX010000144.1, from coordinate 5,641 downwards.
TCCTGCAGGACTCGCTGAGTGACCTAGGGAGCTGGGCCACGATCGACCTGTCGGGCCTCACACGGCCTGAGCGGGAGTGAGATCCTAGAGCCGTGGTCGAAGGGCATACCCGAAGGGGGAGCAAGCCGGTAGCTTGCTCCCCCTTCATCCAGGGCCACCTCTGGCGGCCCGGAGACCACGTTGTCGTGACTTGGATCGGACCGGATATGCTCCCGGTGCCAGACTCGCGTCTGATGGCTTCTATGTGTAACCTCTGTGACTTCTTCGTCGCCAATCTTACCAAGATCTACTTCGTCTATGGGTTGGCGTTCTTCGTCACCGGCATCGTCGTCTGGCTTGAGGCAAGCCGCCATTCAAGCCTTAAGCTTGCCCGGACGCTGCCATATCTGGCCGCCTTTGGCCTGCTCCATGGAACGCATGAGTGGCTAGAGATGTTTGAGAATATCGGGCCGGAACCAGTCGGAATCACTGCTCGCCTCGTCCGCCTGGCAGTACTCATTGCCTCGTTCATGCCGTTGGTCGAGTTCGGACTTCGTCTCCGCGCGCTAACAGGCAGCGGGCGGTGGCGCCTAGCCCGGTGGGGTGTCCTGGCCGTCTTCCTTGCGGGGACAGTCGTTGTTGGGCTTCGATGGGGGTCTCAGGGCCATGCGGTCTGGATCCCTTCCGTCGACGCCTGGTGCCGCTACAGTTTGGCCGTCCCAGGTTCCGTGCTCGCCGCAGCCGGGTTGTACCACTATGTGGGAAGCGTCGGCGACGGTCAACAGAGGTATCCGTGCGGCCTTCGGGTCGTCGCCATGGCCTTCCTGCTATATGGCATTCCAGGACAAGTATTCGTGGGGTCGAGCGTTCTCCATCCATCGGCAGTCATTAACAGCGACCTGTTTCTTAACCTGTTCCATTTTCCGGTGCAGCTCTTCCGCACGATGATGGCCGTCCTGGTGGTTCTCTTCATGGGGCGCGGCGTACGATGTTTCGAGCGAGAGCGTCAGCGCCGCGTCAGGAAACTGAACCAGGATCGCCTCAAGGTTCAACAACGTCTTACAGAAGAGATGGCCGAACGGAAGCAGCTACAAGGCGAGCTTCTCCACCGGACCGTCCAGGCCCAGGAGGAAGAGAGACGCTACATCGCCAGGGAGCTGCACGACGAGACAGCTCAAGCACTCACGGCACTCTCCCTTGGGCTGGCAGGGGCGGAAGAGACGGTCAAGCAGGATCCCGAACAAGCAGTTGCTCAGCTAGAAGATCTGCGTGTCTTGGTCGAAGACATGATGACAAAGATCAATCAGCTGACCACTCGGCTGCGCCCCACGATGCTGGACGATCTCGGCCTGATACCTGCTCTGATCACTTACGCGGATGAGTCAGCGGGGCACCTCCCATTCACGATTGACGTCGAGGTTACAGGCGAGCGGCGACGGCTTCCGTCGGAGCTGGAGACAGCCCTCTACCGCATTGCGCAGGAGTCCCTCACCAACGTGGCGAAACACGCACAGGCCAGCCGTGCCCGGGTTCACTTGCACTTTGAACCGGACGCGGTGACGTTGAGAATCGCTGACGACGGTGTCGGCATGCCCCCGAAGCGTCCCGAGCAAGCCGCCGCTCGTGGAGACGGATGGGGACTGGCAGGAATCCACGAGCGTGCCGCTTTGCTGAACGGTGATGTGACGATCCGCTCTCGAGCGGGAGATGGCACCGAGATCAAGGTGCGCGTCCCAATTCCAGAGGTGGCGTCTGAGGTAAGGGGGAAGTCTTGAAGCAGACAAGCATACTACTTGTCGACGACCATGAGATTGTACGCGCCGGGCTCCGCTCCCTGCTCGAGCGGCAGGAGGACATAGGAATCGTGGGGGAAGCCAGTAGTGGGGTAGAAGCTGTCGAACTGGCCACCCAGTATCAGCCGGACGTGATTCTTATGGACGTCAGCATGTCCGATATGGACGGCATCGAGGCGACCCGCAGGGTGAAGGAAAAAGCCCCAAAGGTCAACGTACTGGCCCTGACGGTACACGAGGAGGAGGCCTATTTCTTTGAGATGTTGAGTGCTGGAGCGTCCGGGTACGTCCCCAAGCGAGCCTCACCCCAGGTCTTGCTGACCGCGATCAGCATTGTCGCCCAGGGAGACGTCTTTCTCCATCCAGTCGTGGCCGGCACTCTGGTCCGTGAGTACCTGCAGAACGGACAACCCGCCGCGTCCCAGCGTGTCTATAACGGCCTGACCCCGCGTCAGCGCGAAGTGCTCACGCTTATCGCAGAAGGGTTGTCGAATCAGGACATTGCCGATAGACTAGACATCAGCATTCGGACGGTGGAGCGCCATCGTGAGAACATCATGAGACGACTGAACCTTCATAGCCGCGTCGAGCTGGTTAAGTACGCCTTGCGCAAAGGACTGATCGCTCTGGATGAATGACCATACCTTCCGATAAGGAGCCTTGCATGAAGAAACTGAAGGAGATTCTGAGCTTCGATGACCCCGTACGGGCAGGCCTTATTCTGGCAGCCACGTTCGCTGTGGGCTTCATCGCATTGGGTGTTGTGAGCATCCTCGTCTGGGAGGCTACGAACACCTCTGAGTTCTGTGCCGACGTGTGCCACGATGTCCACCCTGAGGAGCCGACCGCCTATCAGGAATCCTATCACGCCGAGGTCAAGTGCGTCGAATGCCACATGGGACGCGTGAGCACCCTGCGTAAGGTCGTCCTCAAGGCCAGTCATGCCAGACACTTGCCCGAGACGCTGTTCCGCCAGTATGATCGCCCGACCGAGGCCGAGACGCTGATCCCACCCAATCAGTCCTGCGAGCGTTGCCACTGGCCCCCGTCCTTCCACGGGAATACGGTCCGTGAGTTCAACCACTATCAGCCGGATAGGGAAAACACCTTAATCCGCTCATACCTGGTTCTGAGGACCGGATCAGGAGGCGCCCGGATTGAGGACCTGGGGGAGGGGATCCACTGGCACGTGGCAAACGAAGTGAAGTACATTGCCACGGACGCCCATCAGGAAGATATCCGTTGGGTGCAGGCGTCATTCCCGGATGGAAGGGTCGTTGAGTACAACGACGTGACCAACCCGCTGTCCGCCGACGAGATAGCAGGTATGGAATCGCAGACGATGAGCTGCGTCGACTGCCACAACCAGGTGGGCCATCCCTTCTACTCACCCGATCGATTGGTGGATCTTGCCATGAAGACCGGGCAACTCAGTACAGAGCTCCCGTACGCCAAGAAGGAGCTGATGGCTATCCTTTCTCGCGATTACGACAGCCAATCAGAGGCTGTCCAGGCCGCGGAGTCCCTCCCAGAGCAGTACCAGGCTGACTATCCCGAGATTGCTCAGCGCTATCAGGAGGAGATCGCCCAGGCCGTAGATGTGGCCAGAACCCTGATCCAGGCGGTCGTGTTTGAGAGGGAGGGCGTCACGTGGGAGTCATTCCCGGATCATTCGGGCCACGGTATGCACAAACCCTTCCCCGGTTGCTTCCGCTGCCATAATGGCACCCTTCAGAGCGATGAGGGCGACCCCGTTCGGATAAACTGCACCCTTTGCCACTCCATACCGGAGACGGCCGGCCCGGGAGAGCAGCCGCCGGCGGTACCTGCTGCCAGGAAGGAACAGCCCTCATCTCACGAGTCAGTGGAGTTCCTTGCAGATCACCGCTGGCAAGCTGACGAGGCTTGCGCCGAATGCCACGACGAAGTCGCCTTCGGAGCCGATGACTCCAGCTTCTGTGCGAACTCCGCCTGCCACGGTCACGAGTGGTCACAGCTGGATCTCGACCCCACCGAGGAACACCCAATCCCCTTGGAGGGTCAACACGCCGAGGCATGGTGCCACGATTGCCACGCGGGCATGCGGACCCCGGAGTACGAGTGCGCCAACTGTCACGAGGCACCACCCGACCACTATGGGGAGGATTGCGCAGACTGTCACTCGCCGCGGGGCTGGGCGTCGCTGTCCCTGGGCCCCGAGGGCGAGCAGTTCGATCTTGAGACGCACATCTTCCCCCTCGAGCACGGTGGTGCCGGCGCGAACTGCAACCTCTGTCACCCCGGGTTCGACGTGGCGACGTACACGTGCTTCACCTGCCACGGCCCCGAGAGGACCAGAACCCTTCACGAGGCCCGGGATATTCCCGACGTCTTCGCGAAGTGCACGGACTGCCATCCGTAGAGGAGTGACTGCTCCCCACCTCAAGTCGACGTAGAGAGGGGCCCCGCCAGCGGGGCCCCTCTCTATTCGTACTGTCCCAGAGGCTGGGCCGACCACCCTACTCTGCGGCAACGGCCATGTACATCCCCGTCAGGTCGTGACCAGTGATCCCCTCTTCGATCCACTGCTCCGATGACCAGCCTATCCCGCCCAGCAAGAGCCGGTGCTCATCGCACGTCCCGCCGACCCAATCGCACTAGCAGCGCGCTGGCCCGGTGTGGGGGCCATACCCCACAGTCGACGTCGCCCTAGCGCCTTTAGGTATGGGGCAGAGCCCGCATTGACTTCACCAAGAGGGCACAGCTATAATGGAGTTAGCTCAGATGTTACGTCAGGTCTTCCTGTGACCCATTAGGTCCGGGCCGGAGTCGAACCTAGGCATACCCGAGCGCTCATCGCGTGGGCTGGGGGCGTCAGCTGTGTTCAGACAAGAAGGAGGGTCACGATCGTGTCAGAAGAGGCCAAACGACAGGTCATCCGAACCCTACGCTGGGTTGCCCGCGTGCTCGCGCTCCTCGTAAGCCTTCCATTCCTCTACTTCCTGTTCTTCAGGAGCGGTGAGGTACTCCCTCGGCTCTCCTGGAGCGCTCCAAACGAGATGCCTTTGTTTCTCGCCTGGTTGGTAGTCGTCGCTGGCATCTTGATATCGTGGCGTTGGGAGCTGGTCGGCGGCCTGATGACAGCAGGTGCTGCTATTCTCGTCGGCATCCTGGGCTACGCCGGGTGCGGAGCTGATGAAGTCACCACGTGCCTGGTAGTCGCGGTCCCCTATTTCCTCTCAGGAGCGCTCCTCCTGGGCTGCTGCTGGGGGAAGGAGCGGCCCCAGTCTCCAGACGCGAATCGCAGGCCAGCTACGTAAGCGGCCCTTGAGCTGATCAGTCGCACACCGGCTGGGCAGCGATGCCGGTGCGTCGCGGGATGCCGGGACCCGGGACAACACCCCGGCGTTTAGCAGTTCCTCTGCCCGCTAGGACATCTCCTGCATCACGGAGCGCCGGTGGCTGGGAGACCGCTTCAAATCAGCCGTTCCGGGCAATAAACGGGAAGATGAGACTGGAACGGTGTGGGAGGAGCCCCACCGCGTCATACGCCGCGGTCAGCACCACTTCACCCGGCCCGACGCTGAGGGGCAGATACGCGGGCAAGAATCCTTCAGGCGGGAAGGACGGCCAATCCTCCGGCGTGATCACCACTGAGTAGTCCCCCACGCTAACGCTCACCGTCGCCGAGCAAGATGACCCGGAGTCAAGCGCCATCACGTGGCGCCCGTCGGCATCCACGAGCCGAAACGACAGATCGGTTAGGAATCCCTCATCGTCGCCTTGCTTTCCGTCTCCGTCAGAATCTCCAAAGACCGCCGGGATATCGATCTGTACGTCCCGCGTCTTCGTCACAGCACCCAGCGTCGTGCAGGGTTCCCGATCGGCCC
>CAZQXX010000143.1:4456-8208 GCA_964597105.1 uncultured Anaerolineales bacterium | reverse complement strand
AGCCCCCGAGTCAGCCGCGTGGCATACAGCGGCACGTCGAACTCCTCCAGGAAATGAGACAACGCCCCGATGTGATCCATGTGACCGTGCGTGATAATCGCCGCTCGTACTCGGTCCTTCCTGTCCCGCAGGTAGTCCCAATCAGGCAGGATGTAGTCGATACCCAGCATCCCCGTTTGAGGGAACATCATCCCCACGTCTATCACCAGGATGTCGTCCCCATACTCAATGCTCATCATATTCTTGCCAACTTCCCCCAGGCCACCCAGGGGGACGATTCGTAAGTGCTTGTCCATGTTCTTATACTCCTATTCTGCTAACCCGTCACTACCACAAAAAAAGGCACCTGCCGATCACCCGGCTGGGCTTCGACCGAAGACGTCGGTCAAGGCAAACATGCGAATAGCCCGGCCTGGGCTCGGGGGTGCATTCGATTCCACCTATTACGAGAATCCTAACTCGATCAGTAACAACTATGCTAGCACAACACGGGCTGATGTCAAGTCTATGTGCCGAGGATCCATTCTTGGACACGCCGCTGAACTGAAAGGTCTTACGACCTGCCACGGCTTGCCGCACAGGGCAACTCGTAGTATCATCTGCTGTGGTGAACAAGTAGCGGCTCAATGTCATCATCCGAAATACATATGAATCCATTCAAACTATCCACTCAACATAGAGAGAGTCTACTGACGTTTCTCCGAGACCTCGTCCGCACCCCAAGTCCGTCAACTCAGGAGAAGAACGTGGCGCAGCGTATCGTGCAGGAGATGGAGACCCTCGGGTATGCTGAGGTCAAGGTTGATCCGATCGGAAACGTCGTTGGTCGGATCGGTTCCGGCCCTGGTCCCACGCTGATGTTCAATGCCCACATGGACACGGTGCACGTCAGCGCACCGGAGTCTTGGAGCCACGATCCCTTCGCAGCCGAGATTGAGGACGGCGTGCTCTATGGACTTGGATCGTGTGACATGAAGAGCGGACTCGCAGCGATGGTCTATGGGGCTAAGCTGTTCCAGGAAGCGGGAAGCGATTGGGACGGCAACCTGGTCATCGCCTGTGTGGTGCAGGAGGAGCAATGCGAGGGTCTGGGCACCCGAATACTCGTTGAGGAGAGTGACATCCAGCCCGATTGGGTGATCATTGGCGAGCCTACCGATCTTCAGGTTAGCCGCGGTCAGCGAGGGCGGCTAGAGATGCAGGTCGTTGCCCATGGCCGATCAGCCCACGCCGCCAGCCCCCACCTGGGTGAGAACGCGATCAGCATCGGAGCGCGGCTCGTGTTTGGCCTGGAGATGCTCTCGGAGCAGCTGGCAGATGACGACTTCCTGGGACCAGGGACGTTGGCCGTAACGGACATCACGTCGAGCGCTAGCAGTCGCAACGCCATACCCGACCGCTGCACCATGATCATCGATCGTCGCCTGACTCTCGGTGAGAACGAGACCAAGGCGCTGGCTGAAATACAGCGCATCATCGCACGCGAGGGCGTGAACGCGGATGTCGCGGTGACCGAATATCAGGCCTCCAGCTACACTGGGTACCCCTGTCGAGCTCGAGAGTTCTACCCCGCCTGGGTTCTTAGTGCCGACCATCCACTCGTCGACGCCGTCGCGCGAGCTACTCAGGCTCAGCTCAGACATCGCCCTCAGGTCGTCTGCTGGGACTTCTCGACCGAGGGGGTCTATACGGCAGGGGAAGCGGGCATCCCCACTGTGGGATTCGGACCCGGGAGGCAAACCCTTGCTCACACGGCCGACGAACACGTCCGACTGAACGACGTCTATGCCGCTGCCGAGGTGTATGCTCAACTCGCAAGGCAGTTGCTGGGACGGGCGTAGCAGTGGATCCACTGCGGGTTGAACCGAGAGTCGCCGAGGCACTCCGGGCCGGGCGGCCCGTGGTTGCTCTTGAGTCAGCCCTCATCTCCCACGGATTCGATCACCCGGCCAATCTGACCATCGCGCGGCGGATGCAGGCCGCGGTGCGCGATGAGGGCTCGGTCCCCGCTACAATCGCCATACTCGACGGAAGACCGCACATCGGGTTGTCTGACGAACAGCTATTGCGCCTGGCCTCGGCATCTGCCCAAAACAGCTCACAAGAGTGGTCTCCCGTCCACAAGATCAGCTTGCGGGATCTACCCGGAGCGTTGGCGCGGGGCGCCAGTGGCGGCACAACAGTGGCCGCAACGATGCACCTGGCCCACCTCGCTGGCATCCAGGTTTTCGCCACCGGCGGCATCGGCGGCGTGCACCGGGGACATCCCGAGGACGTCTCTGCTGACCTCACAGCACTGGGTACGATCCCTGTCACCGTCGTCTGCTCCGGGGCCAAGGCTATTCTCGACCTGCCACGCACGCGAGAGGCTCTGGAGACCTGGGGTGTCCCTGTTGTGGGCTACAGGACGGAGGCCTTCCCCGCGTTCTACAGCCGTCGCTCCGGTCTTGAAGCGGACACTGTGGCTCACACGCCGGAAGAAGTCGCACGGATGGTTCAGGTGCGAAGTGCCCTTGGCCTCTCGGCAGCGCTTCTGATCTGCGTGCCCGTCCCGCAAGAGGACGAGCTCCCCCTCAAAGAGGCTGAGGACGCCATCAAAGAGGCACTCGAGGAAGCAGAGGTCGCTGACATCCGGGGAAAGGAGCTGACGCCCTTTCTTCTGGCTCGCATCGTCGAATTGACCCGGGGAAAAGCGAGGCGCGCTAACGAGGCGCTGCTGATCAAAAACGCACGCGTAGCGGCCCGGATCGCCCACGCAGCGACGTTGGGCTACCATGAGGATGTCTAATACGCTCAGACCAACTATCTGACCTCACCATTCTCGGCATAACAGAGACTATGCGGATCCGCTATCTTAGCCTGACCAACTTTCGCAACTATGCCCGTCTGGAGCTGACCCTCCCCCAGCGACCGGTCCTCCTCTACGGCGGGAATGCCCAGGGAAAGACGAGCCTTCTGGAAGCCATCTACCTCCTGGCTACCGGCTCCTCACCTCTTGCCACATCCGACCAGGAGCTCATCCGTTGGCAATCGGAGGCAGAGGGGCTCCCGTATGCTCGCGTCTGGGCCGAGATCGAGCGGCACGATCGAAGTGTGGAGCTGGACGTCGCACTGGAGAAGCACACGGTGTCGAACGGCACCCGGCTGCAGAAGACAGTTCGCGTCGATCGAGTGCAGAAGCGGCAGTCGGATCTGAGTGGTAAGCTGAACGTGGTATTCTTCACACCCCAGGACGTCACTCTGGTCTCCGGGCCACCTTCGGGGCGACGTCGCTACATGAACGATGTGCTCTGTCAGGTGGAGGAGATCTATGGCGAGGCTCTTCAGCAGTACGAGAAGGCGCTACGGCAGCGAAACGCGGCCCTCCGTCACGTGCGCGACGAGGGCGGAACACCTGCTCAGTTAGCTCCTTTCGAAGCCGTACTGGCGCGAAATGGTGTCATCATAGCAGCCCGGCGTCGCGAGTTCCTGGATCATCTCTCCGATCGCGTGAAGGGTATCCACGAGCGACTCACAGGGGGAGAGGAGTGGCTCCGGCTGGAGTATGTGCCCAATTTCGATCCGGCCGCCCCACCCGCGTTGAAGTACCAGATGGGCATGGGCCTCCAGGGGAATCGAGAGCCTCCGCCTGACGTAAGCTTCGACGACCTGGTGGAAGCCTACCGACAGGTGCTGGTTGAACGACGCTCCAGGGAAATCGCACGGGGAGTGACCGTGTTTGGCCCACACCGCGATGAGATCCGCTTCATTGC
>CAZQXX010000143.1:0-4356 GCA_964597105.1 uncultured Anaerolineales bacterium | reverse complement strand
ACCTTACGTCAAGGGACGCTTGTCGGGCATTCCGGGTCGACGGGGGTACTTGTCTGGTGTCGAGGCCACCTTGTCCACGACAACGAGATAGCGAGTCTCCGCCAGCCCGCGGAGCTCCACCGGGACCAACTGACGCACCTCCCCACCCAAGGTAGAAATCGCACGGTTGGCCTCTTGCACCTCAGCCGCCGCATCCTGTCCTTTCTGAGCCAGCGTTGCGCCGCCGACCCGCGCCAGCGGCAGAAGGTACTCCACCAGCGTCGGCATCTTGGCCACGGCGCGTGCCAGCGCCCAGTCGTATCCCTCCCGGTGGGCCGGATCCTGGCCCAGCTGCTCCACCCTGGCATGGATTGCACGGACGTCCTGCAACCCCAACTTGCCAATCAGATGCTCCAGATAGGTCACCTTCTTGCGTGTCGACTCCACTAACGTCAGCCGCATCCCCGGGCACACAATCTTGAGGGGTATGCCGGGATATCCAGCGCCTGTCCCCACGTCCACGACCCGAGCACCAGCCGACAACTCCGATCGGGGAATGGCCCTAAGGCAGGACAGGGAATCGAGGAAGTGACGGATCAACACACCTTCCCAATCGGTGATAGCTGTCAGATTGAAGCGCTGATTCCACTCCACCAATGTGTCGTAACAGGTCGCAAACGCTGCCAGGTGGCGATCGGACAGGCTTATGCCCAGCGTCTGCGCGCCGCGGATCAGCGGCTCCATATTCCGACCTCCCGACGGGTACTCATTCTCCATAGATGACTCCGCGCCACAGTGTCGCTCACTATAGCAGAACTACAGGCGCGTGTCAATCATCTTGGCGAGAGAACGGGTCTCGCTCGGCACCAGCTACCAGATCCATTTCACAGCTGCTCTGGTTCAGAGCCGCTCTAGTTCAGAGAACCTCATCGGTCACGAAAAAGCGAGCCGCCCAGACCCGAGACGGGTCTGGGCGGCTCACCAACAAGATCTGTTTCCTCAACGACTTGAGACTCTCACGCGCCGTCTCAGCTGATCATCTGCTCCGACAAGAAACGGGTCAACTGCTCACACGCCTGACACGCATTTCCTTAAGCACCGAACTTCGCCAGCCGGCCTGCATTCGCCATAGCCAGCGGCAACAGATCCACGTGGTAGATGTGACCCAGTCCTCCCGCCATGCACGGCCGCTCACCAAACGTCGTGACGTGATCGCGACGGATGTATCGGGAGTAGATCAAGACCGGCAGCTCGTGCCAGCTATGTGCCCTCCAGATTGCAGGGGTCGAATGGTCGCCCGTCACAATCACCACGTCTGGATCGAGAGCCAGGATATCCGGGAGCACCTGGTCGAAATGCTCAATGACAGCCGCCTTCGCGTCGAAGTCTCCGTCCTCGCCTCGGCTGTCGATCTTCTTCACGTGGAAGAAGAAGAAGTCGTAGTCGTCCCAGTTCTCCTTCAGCGCCTCTACCTCATCCTCAATGGAATCGCCCGTGGACAGGATGTCCATCCCCGCCAGCCGGGCCACACCGCGGTACATCGGATACGTGGCGATCGCGCCGCACCGCAGCTTGAAGACTTCCGGCATCTGCGGCAGATCCGGCCGCTTGGAAAGGCCCCGCAAGTTGCAGCTGTTGGCTGGATGGTCGTTCTCCTCTGCGTCGGCGGTCAGCACCTTGCGCGCCTTCTCCAGCCATCTGTTTACTACCTCTGCGGTCTCTTCTGCCTCAGGACGGGTCGCCGTTACCGGCTTCGGCGGCACGCCCGTCTCCTGGGGATCGGTGTCCGTCAAGCCATCCTCCAGACCTTCTCCGCGCACAACCAACGCAAAGCGATACTCCTTAACAGGCTTGACAAAGATCTGCTCCACCTCGGGCAGTTGAATCTGGTTCAGCTTCTCGCACAACCGAGCTCCCAACTCAGAGGAGATCCGACCCGCACGCCGGTCGGTGATCGCTCCGGTCTCCGGGTCTACGCTGCAGAAGTTACCCCGCGCTGCGAGATCGCCGGACTGGAGATCGAAGCCAATCCCCAGCGCCGACAGCACACCACGTGGCACGAGACACTCAACCGGGTCGTAGCCGAAGAGGCTTAAGTGCCCGGGACCACTGCCCGGAGTGATCCCGGGAGCAACAGCCGTGCTCAGTCCACAGATCGAACGAGCTGCCAGCGCATCCAGGTTGGGCGTGCGCGCGGCTTCCAGCTCCGTCAGCCCCTCAGGCGTCTCCGGCAATCCTCCGAGTCCATCCAGCACGACCAGCAGGATCTTGGTCTTCGCCTGTTCGGCCAAGTCGCTCATGAGTCCCAAGTCAGCCATGGTGATCTAGTCCCTTTGGGCTACCGAATTGCCTTCTCCGTCGTCCGGTCAAAGATATGCATCCGGTCCATGTTGAACGCAACAGAGATCTTCTTGCCCACCGCCACGTCGGTCCGCGGGTCAAAGCGACCGAGGAATTCTATGTCCCCCTTCTTTAGATAGACGACCACCTCATCGCCCATCAGCTCGACCACGTCCACCTCGGCCTCCACCAACTGCTGGGAGATGTCGCGAGGCGCGTAGTCAGGATCGTGGATATTTTCGGGACGGACGCCAACCACAATCTCCTCGCCCAGATGGGCTCGGTACGTGTCCTCGCGATACTCGGGAACCTCGAGGACGAACTCATCGGTGACCACATCGACCTTGCCATCGCGCTCGACCAGCTCGCCATCGAAGAAGTTCATCGCCGGGCTTCCGATGAACCCAGCGACGAAGAGATTCGACGGAGTATCATAGAGCTTCTGTGGCGTATCGACCTGCTGCAGGACTCCGTCCTTGAGCACGGCAATGCGCGTGCCCATCGTCATCGCCTCAACCTGGTCGTGGGTCACGTAGATGAAGGTCGTCTGTAGGCGCTGATAGAGCTTGCTGATCTCAGCTCGAGCCTGAACGCGAAGCTTTGCGTCGAGGTTGGACAGAGGCTCGTCCATCAGGAATACGTTCGGCTCTCGGACGATGGCGCGTCCCACAGCCACCCGCTGCCGCTGACCACCTGAAAGCTGCTTCGGCTTCCGATCGAGCAGACTGTGAATGCCCAGGATGTCGCCCGCCTTCTCCACCCGCCGTCTGATCTCGTCCTTCGGTGTCCCGCGCAACTTCAATCCGAAGGCCATGTTGTCGTAGACGTCCATGTGCGGGTAGAGCGCATAAGACTGGAAGACCATAGCGATGTCCCGGTCCTTGGGCGGCACGTCGTTGACCACCCGATCGCCGATCAGGACTTCGCCCTCGCTGACTTCATCCAACCCAGCGAGAAGACGCAGGGCCGTCGACTTACCGCAACCCGAGGGGCCGACAAAGACCAGGAATTCCTTGTCCGCGATCTCAATACTCAGATCCTTGACGGCGACGATGTCGCCAAATCGCTTCGTCACGTGCTTATAGGTTACGCTTGCCATCTGGTCACTCCTTTTTGTGTAATGAGTATCACTATATGTATAGCTCGTTACTCAAGCCGCTTGCTCTTCATACTGCTTCCTGTCAGGCCAGCTGCTTTCAGGCAAGAACAATCTCCACTCCTATCTCACTCAGATCCCAAAGATAGGCTGCAGGGGCATCCCGTCCGGTGACGATGACGTCCACACTGGTAACCGGTGCCACGGGTACCGCCGCCACGCGCCCCACACGTTCCGGAGGCACCACCGCGACGATACGGGGGCCCGTCTCCATCAGCATCCGGGCGATCTCCGCTTGAGGAAGGCTATCCTCAGTCAGCCCCTCCACGGCACTTATCCCGCCCAGTTCGAGGATGATCCGATCGGCTCGCAACGTGGAGAGTGCATCGCGGGACAACTGCCCCACTAGTCCCATGTCCAGCCCTTCAGCCTGCCCCCCGGTGATGATGAGCCGATGTGATGTGTGAGCGGCCACCCAGTAGCCGATCCTGAGCCCGTTTGTGATGACCGTGACGCGCGAGTGGTCGGCCAGGCTCCTAGCTACCTCGAGACATATTGGGCCCGGTCCCAGGAAGATCGTCTCGTCGTCGTCGATCATGTCGACCACAGCCCGCCCGATGCGGGCCGCGTATTGGGGCGGCGACTCCGATGCGATCTGCTGCGGCTCCCTTTCGCGAACCACGACGGCACCACCGTGAACCCGCTGCAGGGCCCCCCGCTGTTCCAGCGTCTCCAGGTCCCGCCGGACCGTCGCCGGACTGACCGAGAAGTGTTCTGCCAGCTCCGACACCCGGGCAGCCCCGCGCTGACCGACCAAGTGGGCCATCGCGTCTCGTCTTTCGCTCGTCAGCGTGGGGGAGGCATTCTCATTCATTACACCCAGCTTATCATATCAGCGGCGATTTGTCAAGAGCTTACTGCTTGTTTATGCACGTTTCTGC
>CAZQXX010000142.1:6709-8308 GCA_964597105.1 uncultured Anaerolineales bacterium | reverse complement strand
AGAATGACATCCTCGTGGTGGAGACAGGATGCGGCGCTATTGCCAGCGCCAAGCAGGGCTACATGACCCCCGAAGCAGCTCTCGAAGTGGCCGGTCCCGGCCTGCGGGAGGTCTGTGAGACCGTCGGGATACCGCCGGTACTCCACATGGGGTCGTGCGTGGACAACTCGCGCATTCTGACGGTGCTGTCGCAGATGGCGACTGAGGGCGGGCTGGGTGAGGATATCTCGGATATTCCCGCCGTCGGTATGGCGCCGGAATGGATGAGCGAGAAGGCGCTCTCCATCGCCACGTACTGCGTCGCCTCGGGTGCTTACGTCATCCTGGGGGGCAGCGATGGTCCGGTCTCTGGAAGCGAGGACGTGCTCCGGATGATGAGCGAGGGGTGGGAGGAGAAGGTCGGCGGCAAGCTTGAGTTCATCGAGGAGGCTGAAGAGATCGTCCGCCGGACCCTAGAGCACATTGATGAGAAGCGAGAGGCATTGGGGCTCGAGGCGTACGACCCCTCCAAGTGGGGCAAGAGCGGTGACCGGCGCATGGCAGAGATCGTCGACCTCCCGCTGGAGGAGCGCATCGAAGCGGCTTACGGGAGATCGGCTAGCTAGGAGGAAAAGGAATGTCAAGATATATCGCAACACGAGCCATTCGCGGCGCGAACGGCCTGGTCGCCGAGGCTGACGCGCTGTTGGAGAAGGCGATTGCCGAAAAGGGAGCGAACACACCGGTCAAGTTCCCGAACACCGCGTACTACCTGCCGGTGACCTACGGCATGCTGGGACACAAAGTCGAGACACTGGGCGATCTGAAAGCGGTGCTTGAGCACGCGAAGAAGCTCCTGCATCCGGTACCGGATGAGGATCTGTGGGTGCCGTATCTGGGGGAGACCCTCGACAGCGGGATGTCCACCCTTCTGGCTGCAGAGGCAATCGAAGGTATCCGTTTCATATACGGCGAACAACCAGAGCCTTATCCTGGACTTGAGCTGACGGGGAGCACGGATTACCCGGATTTCTCCGGTGATGGTCATCTCAACGGCCCCATCGATGACGTCCAGCTTCGCTCCTGGGGCATCCAGCTGGTTGACGGTCGTATGCCTGGATTCGCCGCTATTGTGGGCAAGGCTCGCAGCAATGAGGCCGCCGTCGCCATCGTACGGGAGCTCCAGCGACGGAATATCCTCACCTTCCTCTGCGGCAACGTGAATGGGCGCTCGATCATCGATCAGCTCCAGGAAGAAGGGGTGGAGATGGGATACGATACGTACATTGTGCCCTTCGGAAAAGACACCATCTCCGCTATTTATCCCCTGGGTTTCGCCACCCGCTCCGCGCTCACGTTCGGAGGTCAGGATGCCGGTGAGTGGCGACGGATCCTGCTTTACAACAAGTACCGCGTGTTCGCCTTCGTCCTGGCGCTGGGGGAGGTCGATGATCTGAAGTACGCGGCGGCCGCAGGGGCCATATCCTACGGGTTCCCGACTATCGCGGACACGGTCATCCCCGAGATCCTGCCCACGGGCGTTACACAGTATGAGCACGTCATCTCGATGCCCTGGAACGAGATCGAGGCGAAGGACGAGAAAGAGCGGGCGGCCAAGCT
>CAZQXX010000142.1:4109-6609 GCA_964597105.1 uncultured Anaerolineales bacterium | reverse complement strand
CGTTTCCACGCCGACTTCGGTGCGGTGGTGGACAAGGTCCAGGTGAAAATCGTGACCGATCCGGAGCTCCATGCTGAGTGGCTGCAGAAGGCGCGCGAGGCGTATGAGTTCCGAAACCAGCGTCTTGCGGACCTGACCGATCAGGCGGTTGACACGTTCTACGACTGCACGCTGTGTCAGTCCTTCGCTCCGACTCACGTCTGCATCGTGAGCCCCGAGCGTTTGGGACTGTGTGGGGCCTATAACTGGTTGGACTGCAAGGCGTCCCAGGAGATCAACCCCACGGGTCCGAACCAGCCAGTGGCGAAAGGAGAGTGCCTCGACCCGGTCAAAGGGTACTGGACTGGCGTTAACGAGACCGCTGTGAAGAACTCTCAGGGTACCGTCGACAAGGTGGCGATGTACTCCATCATGGAGAACCCGATGACGGCCTGCGGTTGTTTTGAGTGCATTGTGATGTACATCCCGGAGGCAGAGGGGGTGATGGTCGTAAGCCGGGAGGACCCAAGCATGACTCCGGCGGGCATGACCTTCTCCACTCTGGCCGGTATGTGCGGTGGCGGCATCCAGACGCCAGGTGTTATGGGTGTGGGCAAGTTCTACCTGACCAGCCCGAAGTTCATCTCGGCTGACGGCGGTTTCAAGCGCGTGGTCTGGATGTCAAGCTTCCTGAAAGATAGCATGGCAGGGGAACTGCAAGATGTGGCCGAGCGGGAAGGCGTACCCGATCTGATCGACCGCATTGCCGATGAGAGCGACGTCACCACAGCGGAGGAGCTGGTCGAGTGGATCAAGGAGCAGGACCATCCGGTCCTCGAGATGGGGCCGATGGAGGCTGGAGAAGCGCCTGAAGCCGTGGAGACCGTGGAGAAAGAAGTTGAGGCGGCGCCTGAACCAGAGGCGCTTGAGCCCCAGCCAGAACCTGAACCCGCGGTTGCAGAGGCGGAGCCGGAGCCTGTGGCGGAGGAGCCTTCTGCAGAGGAGCCTGCGCTGGAGGTTGAGGAAGAGCGGGAACCCGCGGTCACGGGGATTAGAGAGGTTGAGCTTCCCGCCGATGCGAATGTTCAGCAGGTTGCGGAGGTCACGGCCGGCATCGTGATGGATAACATCCGCAGTGCCCTCATCGCGGCGCTCCAAGAGCTGGGTGGGGAGGTGCCGACGATGACGGTAGATCGCGCCAGGACCAAGGCGCGGACCGTCGAGACGCCACCCGCTCCACCGGCCGAAGAGGTCGCTGAGCCGGAGGCCGAGCCGGAGGCCGAGCAGGAAGAAGCGCTGCCTGAGGCGAAGCGGGCTCGCCCGGATGTACCGCCGTGGAGCGAGGACAAGGAGACCGAGGTAGAGGTCCCCAAGAAGAAGTGGGCGGGACAGGTGCGGGAGATCACGTTGGGCGCGACTGAGGCTGATGGTGGAACACGGAGCAAGACGATCACCGTCGGCGGGCAGACGACGCTGCCATTCCTGGGATTTGAGGGGGACATAGGCCGTCGTCCTGTGATTGCTGTCGAGATTCAGGACAAGAGGCCAGACGATTGGTCGCCCTTGCTGCTGGAGGCCTGGGGTGACGTCATGGATGACCCAGCCCGGTGGGCCAAAGCTGCTGAGGAGAAAGGGGCCGACTTGATCGCGCTCCGGTTCAGCCTGGAGGACGCAGACGGTGAGCCCAACACGGCCCAAAAGGCGAAGGACACCGTGCGGAGCGTGCTAGAGGCAACCGGGCTGCCGTTGATCGTGCTCGGTCCCGGGCAGGTCGAGGCGGACCACGAGCTGCTCGTCGCTGCAGCCGAGGAGGCATCCGGCGAGCGGATCGCACTGGGCCTCTGCGAGGAGAAGAACTACCGCACGATCGTGGCAGGCGCGCTGGCACACGATCAGTTGGTCATCGCCAGCACAGCGATGGACGTCAATCTGGCCAAGCAGCTGAACATCCTGGTCAGCGACATGGGCCTGCCGATGGATCGCATCCTGATGGATCCCACGTGCGCTGGCGTCGGCTACGGCATCGAGTACGGCTACTCGGTGATGGAGCGCTTGCGATTGGCCGCCCTTCAGGGTGACAAGATGACCCAGCTCCCGATGATCGTCATTCCGGGCTACGAGGCATGGCGACAGAAGGAAGCGAAGGTCGGTGAGGATGTGCCAGAAGCCTGGGGTGACTGGGCGGAGCGAGCCATCAACTGGGAGACCGTCACTGCGGCCAGCCTGGTTGAGTCCGCTGCCGACATCCTCGTGTTGCGTCATCCCGAGTCGATGCGGCGTATCCACGCGATGGTCGACGAGATGTGGGGCGAGGCGTAGAACGCGACGCGTGATGCGTGATGGAGCCCTCGCCGCGTTGGACGATGTGACTCACGCATCACGCTCCGCGCTCATCTGCTTTAAAGGAGAAAAGGAAGACGATGGCACTTTCGGGTATTCAGATTTATAAACTTCTACCTCAGACCAACTGTCGGGATTGCGACTATCCGACCTGCCTGGCGTTTGCGATGAAACTGGCCTC
>CAZQXX010000142.1:0-4009 GCA_964597105.1 uncultured Anaerolineales bacterium | reverse complement strand
GGGGACGGAGACACGTTCGCTGATGCCGTCAGGACAGTCCTGGAGACGGCCGAGGTTCCTTTGATTCTGATTGCCGACGATCCCGATGTGATGGCAAAGGGGATGGAGGCGGCCAAGAACGTCCGGTCTCTTGTCTGCGGTGCTACGGCGGACAGCTGGGAGCCTTTCGCTGATCTGGCGAAGAATCACGAGGCGCCTATGGCGGTCCAAGCTGAGACGATGAGCGGCCTGACGGAGTTGACGCAGAAAGTTCAGGATGTCGGCGTCAAGGACATCGTTCTGGACCCAGCCGTCCGGGACATGCATTCGTCATTGGTCCTGAACACATTGATTCGCCGTAAGGCGATCGACGAGAACTTCCGCCCTCTGGGGTTCCCGACGATCAGTTTTCCCAGTGAGATTGCCGACGATCAGCGGATGGTGACCATTGCGGCGACGCAGGCAATTGCGAAGTACAGTGGATTTGTCGTGTTCGATGAGTTCGAGCCGGAAGTCGTCTACCCCCTGCTAGTGCTGCGAACGAACATTTATACCGATCCGCAGGAGCCGATCCAGGTGGAGCCGGGCGTGTACGAGATCAACGATCCCGGGGCGGATTCGCCGGTGATGGTCACCACCAACTTCTCCATCACGTACTTCTCGGTGGCGAATGAGGTGGATGGGAGCGGTATTCCGTCGTGGCTTCTGGTAGCCGACGCCGAGGGCATGAGCGTTCTCACCGCCTGGGCCGCCGGCGAGTTCGACGCGGAGCGCATCGCGAAGGCGGTCCGAACGACGAACATGACCGACAAGGTTGAACACCGGAAGCTGATTATCCCCGGGCACGTGGCAGTCCTGCTGGGCGAGCTCGAGGAGGAGCTCCCGGACTGGGAGATCCTGGTCGGGCCGCGCGAGGCTGTCGATCTGGCCGGCTACTTGAAGCTGTGGAGTGCCGAGTAGAGCGGGATCTGTGATGTGGGAGGGCTGACGGGCCATCAGGTAATCGTGGGTGGTCCGCGGTCCTTCCCTATGTAGCAAGGTTTCGAGATGGCATCTTGTCGAGTGAGGTTTCTGCCGTCCGACCGTGAGGTCGACGTCTCCTCCGGCACGCTTCTGAGCGAAGCCGCTCAGGAGGCCGGGGTGGACGTCAACATGCCTTGTGGTGGGCAGGGGCGTTGCGGGCGTTGTGCCGTCATCATCGAAGAGGGGACTGTCCGCCGTCTGTCCACCGGGCGTCTGTCCCCCGACGACGTCGCAGGCGGCTACGCCCTGGCCTGTCAGGCCGCTGTCGAGAGCGATCTGGTTGTGGATGTGCCGCCGCAAGAGAAGATCGAGCGACGGCTGGATGCCAGCAAGCGGGCGGCGAAGGTCGAGTTGCCGTTCCCGTACAGCGTTCACGATCAGCCGTTACGTAAGTACGTGGTGACCCTGGAGCCGCCGAGCCTCGAGGATCAGACGGACGACTGGTCTCGGCTGCAGCGGGAGCTGTCCCGCCGTTATGACCTGGAGGGCCTACAGGCTTCGTTGCCGGTGTTGCGCAAGTTGGGGCCGGTGCTCCGCGAAGGCGACTGGACGGTCACTGCGGTGGTTGAGTTGAACAGTTGGCGCTGCCCAGAGGGACCGCCTCGCTTGATTGACGTGCTGGCCGAGGAGCGGTTGGAGAGTCTCTGGGCGGTGGCGATGGACATCGGCACCACGAGCA
The DNA here is from genome assembly GCA_964597105.1 of uncultured Anaerolineales bacterium. Lineage (GTDB taxonomy): Bacteria > Chloroflexota > Anaerolineae > B4-G1 > B4-G1 > SKLM01. The sequence goes on along the minus strand of CAZQXX010000142.1, from coordinate 2,328 downwards.
ACGTGGTGTGGCTTGTCGATCTGCTGAGTGGCGAGGTGATGTCCCAGAAGGCGGACTACAATGGTCAGATCGCTCGCGGTGAGGACGTGATCTCCCGCATCATCTACGCGTCGAAGAGCGAGGATAACCTGGAGGAGCTGCAGCAACTGGTTCTGGAGACCTTCAACAGACTTCTTCAGGAGGCGGCCGAGGAGCGAGGTATCACTACCGACCAGATCTACAAGGCCGTCGTCGCCGGTAACAGCACGATGCTTCATCTCTTCGCCGGGATTCCTCCGGAGACCATTCGGTTGATGCCTTTCATCACTGCGGTTAATCAGTTGCCTCCGTTCGAGGCGCAAGAGATTGGACTGGCGATCAACCCGGCGGCGACTGTCGATTGCCTGCCCGGTATTGCTTCCTACGTGGGAGCGGATATCACGGCGGGGGTGGTCAGCTCCGGGATGTGTCAGGAGGACCAGGATCTGACGCTGTTTGTGGACGTGGGAACCAACGGGGAGATGGTGCTGGGGGACTGCACCTGGCTCATTGCCTGCGCTTGTTCGGCGGGTCCGGCGTTCGAGGGGGCGGGAGTCATCGACGGGATGCGTGCCACCGTGGGTGCTATTGAGGAGGCGTGGATCGACCGCGAGACCTTCGAGGCTACCTACCGCGTCATCGGAGACGAGAAGCCACGAGGGCTCTGCGGCTCCGGCCTGATATCGCTGATGGCTGAGATGTTCCTCGCCGGGGTGATCGATAAGAGCGGCAACATCGATTTGGAGTTGGACACCGATCTGGTGAGAGAGGGCGAGCACGGCGCGGAGTACGTCATCGCCCCGGGGGATGAGACCGAGACCGGTCGGGATGTCGTCATCACGAACGTCGATCTGAATAACCTGATGCGGGCCAAGGCGGCGATCTACGCCGGTTTCTCAATCCTCGCACGGAGTGTCGGGCTGACGCTCGACGTCGTCGAGCGGGTGTTCATCGGAGGTGCGTTCGGCCAATACATCGACGTTGAGAAGGCGATCCAGATTGGCCTGCTGCCCGATATGCCCTATGATAGCTTTGAGTTCCTGGGCAACACGTCGGTACGGGGGGCCTATATGGCGCTGATCTCTCGGGAGAAACGTCATCGGGTATCCGAAATTGGGGAGATGATGACCTATCTGGAGCTCTCGGCTGACAACACGTTCTTCGACGAGTTCAACGCCGCTATGTTCCTGCCACATACAGACGCGAGCAAATTCCCGTCGATGGCCGAGGTATTAGAGGGACGGTGAGTTGGGGCCTGGTCGTCGGAGACCCGCTTATACCATACTGATTTGAGAGGATATGACGACGACAATTGCATTAGCTGGTAAGGGCGGCACGGGAAAGACGACGCTGTCTGCTCTGTTGATCCGTTATCTGATGGAGGAGCGAGGGGGCGCCATTCTTGCTATCGACGCCGATCCTGCCAGCAATCTCCATTTTGTGCTCGGGATGGAGCTTTATCAGACCATCGGCGAGATCCGGGAGGATATGCTGGAGCAGGTTCAGTCCAGCGGAGCGCTGGCCGGGTCGATGCCGGGTGGGATGAGCAAGCAAGAATATCTCGACTATCAGGTCCAGATGTCGCTGGTTGAGGGAGAGCGAGTGGATCTGCTGGCCATGGGACGGCCCGAGGGGCAGGGGTGTTATTGTGCGGCGAATCAGATGCTGCGGCTCATCCTTGATCGTCTCAAGGGAAATTACGACTACGTCGTGATCGACAACGAGGCGGGTATGGAGCATCTCAGTCGTCGCACGACCCGAGACGTCGACGTGCTGCTCCTGGTGACTGACCCGACGCAGCGCGGGCTCATCACGGCGCAGAGAATGCGGGATATGGTGCCGGAGCTGGAGATCGGCGTTGGACGGGTATATCTGGTCCTCAACCGGCTGCGGAGTGCCGGCACGGACGGGGAGGAAGCGATTCCCCGGCCATTGCTCGAGGCTATTCAGGACGCGGAATTGGATCTGGTCGGGACTGTGCCGGAGGAAGGAGCGATGGCGGAGTTCGAGTTCACGGGTCGACCGCTGGTGGAGTTGCCGGAGGATACGGACCTCTATCAAGCGGTGGAGGAGATCGCGGAGCGGATCCTGCTTGACGGACGGCGCTAGCCTCTCCCGGGAGAGGGTTGCCGTGTCATTGGTGACGCGCGGTTTACATACATAGGAGGAATAACAGTGTACATCATTGGCGAGAACATCCACGTCGTCTCCCCCAAGGTGGCGCAGGCTATCGAATCGAGGGACGAGACCTTCTTCCAGGACATGGCGGTGCGCCAGGTGGAGGCCGGTGCGAACGCAGTGGATCTGAAC
>CAZQXX010000141.1:2666-8320 GCA_964597105.1 uncultured Anaerolineales bacterium | reverse complement strand
GCGACCTGGTGCGGCTGGAGATCCCCGGCTGGGACGAGACCCCGCAGCCCTGAACTTGTGGGGCGCCGGGACTTGGTGTATACTCTTACTCCATTCAACGAAACCTGACAACCATCACTGAGGAGGGGCATACTGATGAAGGTCTCCTGCCTGCAAGAAAACCTGGCCGAGGGCCTCGGCATCGTCGGACGAGCGGTGTCGCCCCGCTCCACCCTCCCCGTCCTGGGGAACGTCCTCGTAGCCACCGACGGAGGCCGCTTGAAGCTCTCCGCCACCGACCTGGAGGTGGGCATCAACTGCTGGATCGGGGCCAAGGTGGAGGAGGAGGGAGCCACCACGGTTCCAGCCCGCACCTTCATCGATCTGGTCAATGCATTGCCCCCGGGCCAGGTGGATCTGGAGTTGGTCGTACGCACCCAGACACTCAACCTGCGCGCCGCTCGCAGTGAGGCGAACATCAAGGGCATCGATGCCCAGGAGTTCCCCATCGTGGCCATGCCCGATGAGGAGGCTCAGGGGATCCCAATCGAGCCCGACGTCCTCCGCTCGGCGATTGAGCAGGTCGCCTTCGCCGCAGCCACGGACGAGAGCCGCCCGATCCTCACCGGCGTTCTGGCTCAGTTCGAGAGCCAGGAGCTGACGCTCGCCGCCGCCGACGGGTTCCGCCTCTCCGTGCGAAGCGTCACGCTGCCCGACGCCGTATCCGAGCCATTCAGCATCATCATCCCGGCCCAGGCCCTCACTGAGCTGCGACGGGTCAGTGGCGAGCAGGACGAGCCGGTGGTCATCCACGTCACGCCCGAGCGGAACCAGGTCATCTTCGAGCTGGCCGACGTCGTGGTCGTGTCGCAGCTGATCGACGGCAACTTCCCCGACTACCACCAGATCATCCCCCGGGAGCGGACGACCCACACGGTTCTGGATACGGCCCCCTTCCTCAAATCGTGCAAGATGGCGCAGATATTCGCCCGCGACGCGGCCAACATCAGCCGGATCCAGGTGGAATCAGGCTCGGAGCTCGAGCCAGGCCGGGTGCGCGTGTCCGCCACGTCGGCCGAGACAGGCGAGGACGTGAGCGAGATCGACGCCAGTGTAGAGGGCGAGGACGTGGAGGTCGCCTTCAACGTCAACTACCTCATCGAGGTGCTCTCTGTCGTGGACACCGCTCAGGTCGCCCTGGATACGACCACGTCCTCCAGCCCGGGCGTCATACGTCCGGTGGGGGAAGATACGTTCACCCACGTGATCATGCCCATGCATCTGGGACAGTAGACGTCCGATTGCCAGAGACTGATCCCCTGCGCCCTCCGGCGGATGCCGGAGGGCGTTCTTTTGTGCCCATCGAGGGGATGTCGAAGCCGGTCCTAGAGCTGAAGCGCCCTCAAGAGGGAAGATCCCCTTCGCAGCGCTAGATCGCCGCGCTGGATCGCGGCGATCCATCGCCGTGATCCAGGTGAACGAAGCTGGGGCCGATGCCTCCGGTCATTGCGACACGGCGCAATCTAGGACGTCCCGGGTCCATTAGATCTGCTTCGTCCACCCATCGAGCGTCCGGAGTTGTCTCTCCCTTCCGCCCTGGTATAATGCGTCGCCTATGAGGAGGTGTGGCCCATGACGAAGTGGGAGATTGACGCCGGGCGAGGGTTCGCCATCGGTGTTGGCCTGATGAGCTTCATCACGATAGCCAATGCCGCTCTGATTGGCATCGCTGCATCGCAGCCAGTCAGCTTTGGCACCTTCATCGTCGGCATCTCGGTGCTGTTTGGCTTCCTGCTGGTGGGGCTGATCGCCTACTGGGTATACGGCCTGGCTGGCTCCAGTTACCTGCTCGACCGGAACGCCTTGATCATCCAATGGGGCCCCACTAAGCAGGTGATCCCCACGAACGAGATCGAGCGAGTGTTCACGGGGGAGGACATTGAGGGCAGGATCCAGTTCTACGGCGGGGGGTGGCCGGGCCACTGGGTCGGCTACGGCGCGGTCGCAGACGCCGGGGAGACTCTCTTCTATGCGACAGAGCCTCCGCGCCAGCAGATTTTCGTCACCACGCCCGGCCTGGCGTACGGCATATCCCCCGCAGACCCCGAGGCGTTCCTCGAGTCGCTCCAGGAGCGGCTCCAGATGGGGCCCACTCAGGTCACGGAGCAATCGTCCAGACGACCCGCCGTCCTCGAATGGCCCGTCTGGCAGGATTGGCTGGGGCTCGCGCTGCTCGGGACAGGGGCGCTTGCGCTCGTCGGCCTGATCGGGTTCCTCGCCTTCCGCTTCCCAAGGCTCCCTCTCCTGATGCCCCTTCACTTCAGCGCATCCGGTGCGCCCGACCGACTCGGTCCGCGGGGCGAGATCTTCCTCATCCCGTTGATCGGGCTGTTGACCCTACTGATGAACGGGGTGCTGGGAACCTTCCTCTATGGACGGAATCGGATGGCGAGCTACCTGCTGTGGGGCGGTTCGATCCTGGTGCAGATCCTCGTGTGGACCGCGGCGATGGGACTCCTGGGACGCGTCGCCTAGCGGCGAACCGAAAGCCGGATTCAGATAGACCGCGCTATCCGTAGCCAGCGCTATCCCAAGCCGGCCTCCGCGATCTGCTCGAGATCGAACCCCACGTCGAGATCGAGCGCGGAGATGTCCTCATCCATCCTCTCTCCCCCTTCCTCGCCGAGCAATCCGGCCTCAACGCCTCGTCCACACAACGACCGGTAGCGGCAGTAGCGGCAGCGGCGCCGCTCCTCGGTGCGGGGAAGGAGGGCCTCATCATCTCGATCCTTGAAGCGTTCCTGGATCTCCGAGACGAGACCAGTCAAGACATCGTGATCTCTCTCGAACCGGGTCCGGTCATAGCTGAAGCGTTCAGGCTGCCCCGGGAAATTGGCAAACCAGTAGACCATGGTCACCTGACGGGGCTCAATCCTCTCTCCCTCGTTCAGCATACCACCGGCTCGCACCAGGAGATATGGATAGACCTGAGTCTGGAGTCGTTCAGCCAGGGTCTCTCGACCCGGCCTCCTCCGGTTGGTCTTCCAATCGACAATCACGGCTCGCTCGCCCGGATCTATGGCAACCAGGTCGTATTGAGCCACGAGGCGGAAGGGAGCCACCGGAGCGGATAGCCCAATCTCCGGGTGGCGGTTCGCCGGCAGACCAGCCGGACCACTCTCCAGATAGTTGCGCCACCACCGACGGATCTCCGGATCCGTCACGGTCTCCGACAGCTGCTTCACCGGCAGACCAATAAGATGTCGCCGGATCAGTTGATGGAAAGCATCACCTTGCTGAAGGTGTCGCTCGCTATCCAGGGGAGGCCCTACCTCGATCGCCGGCCAGCGCAGGCGGCGCACGTAGCGCAACTGGAAGCGCCTGGCGCAGTCGACGTAGTCCTGCAGGCTTCCTTGACTGAGCCGAAACCCACTGGGCAACGTCATCAGGGGAGGAAGGTATACAGGGACGCCAAACGCACCGCCGTCGACGTCACGAGCTGAGGAAACAGCCCCACTGCGAAGGAGATGACCACGGCCGACACCACGAGAGCAGCCAACGGCCAATCTGAGGATCTATGGGGCTCGCCTACCTCTTCACCAGACGGGTCACTGGACGCAACTAGGATGGAGAACGCCCGCCATATGCCAATCATCACGCCCACACTGGCCCCCATCAGTATGGTGACGGAGAGGAGATCCGAGGGGGCCAGGGCCCCATAGAGAGCCCATCGGCCGGCGAACCCGGCACTGATCGGCATCCCCGCCGTGGACAGCCCTCCGATTAGAAAGACCAGGGTGGACCACGGCGCCCTGTGGGCAAGCCCTCGCATCGCGTCAGGGTCATCGTCCCTGGCGCCCCGTGCCCGCAATCCTTTCAGACCGGCGCTCATAAGTACCAGCCCGAAAGGACGCAGAAAGAGGACCAGGAAGAGCAAGGCCAACCCGCGCTCGCTGCCCATCCCAAGGGCCACGAGCGCCGCCCCGCTGTCCACCAATGCGCCATACCCCACCAGACGCCCTAGGCGCCGCTGGGAGGCCGCCAGGAGCCCGCCAGCAGCGGCCATGACCAGACCGGCACTCGATACGAAGGTCGCAAATCCCCGGTAAGCGCTCAGATCGGGATACATCTCCAGGAAAGCCAACAGCAGGAACCACACCGCTCCATTGTTCACGGTGAAGACAAAGGCACCGGCCAATGGCTCACTGTCGCTCACGACGGATGGAATCCACAGGTGGAACGGGACACACCCCAGCAACAGAGCAAAGGAGAGGGCCAATAACACCGCTGCAGAGTAGAGCAACGCCGTGTCGTCCGGGGTCAACGCATACCGTCCCATCAGCCAGTGGATGACCAGCAGCCCGGGCAACGCCAGGAGGGAGAATGAGACATACTGAAGCCCTCCGCGGGTCGGCCCCTGGTCCTCGGGCTGAAGGGCGAAGATGGAGAGCGCAACGGCGACCTCGAAGAGCAGAACCGCGTAGATAAGGGGACGGATCAGCAGGGATCCACTCAGCAGGCTGAGCAGCCCGAACCCGACCGGGAAGAGCAGCGTCCGGGGCGACGTCTGCCACGCCAGGGTGAAGATGCCGGCAGCCGTCAGGTAGAGGAAGGCTATCGCGATGCGATCGACTTCCTCCAGAACCAACTCCCGTCCGAGGAGCGAGAGGGTGCCTCCCATCACGATCTGACGCCCCCACAGCTCCACGGTGCGGCCCAGAGGGACCACAAGAATGATGATGCCCAAGGCCAACGCGGTACCGACCGAGATCAAAGCGGACAGTATCGCCCAGCGGCGGAGCGCGTAGACCACGCCAGCCATGACCAGGGGGAGAACCAGGAAGAGAACGAGCCCTGCGATCACGAGTTGCTCTCCTCGGCCCTGGAAGCCGCGTGAACCGTCTTGAGATAGGCCATCCCGAGGGCCATCACGAAGCTGATCGCCCCTAACAGCCCGGTCACAACCAGGCTGGGCTCCAGGCCGACGTAGAAGAGGTCGAACCCCGACAGGAACATCAACAGCCCAACGCCCACCCGCAGCGGATCATAGCTCAGACCCAGCAGGAGGATCCCCAGGCCACTCAAAGAGTAGCAGACCAAGGGAAGCTCTCCCGGCAGCTGAGGCAGAGGAAAGGCAGATGCGGCTGCGTAGGCCGTCACCCCGACCACCACCGTCGCTATGAAGGCGAACGCCGAGTGAGCGGATATGCCCTGCTGCCGCCACCCCTCCAGACGCCCAGAGAACCAGTCCTGTAACGACGAACCCGGCCGCTCACCCGCTGTCCGCGTGAGCGACTTCGCCTGCTGCTCGGTCAGGTAGAACGTCAGACATATCAACCACCCGATGAGGGCCTTCACGGCCGCCATCTCCAGGCGAACCACCTGCGTCATCAGGAGCGCGATGAAGAAGTACTGGGCCGCCAGGGCAAGCAGGTTCAAGCGCCAATCTTGGCTGACGACCAGGAGGACCGCCGTGATGAGCGCGCCCACCACCGCAGGCAGTGCAGCGAAAGCGGCAGCCCGGGCCAGAAGGTCGGTCAACAGAGGCACTAGCCGGCCCTCCACGTCAAGACCAGGATCAAGACCACGACCACGGACCAGAGCAAGGCGCCCTTTCCCCCGAGGACGTCGTCCACCGTGCGCACGATGGTCAGGCCCTGCTCAAGAGCGCCCGC
>CAZQXX010000141.1:0-2566 GCA_964597105.1 uncultured Anaerolineales bacterium | reverse complement strand
CCCCCTATGGCCACAGTCAGTGTCGCCGGGATCGTCACCCAGGGCTGCAGAGGAAGCGCCCCATCGTTCACCAAAGCCAGGCGAGTCCAGAGTCCCCATCCAAGCACCGGGCTCAGGGAGAGCGTCGCCCCAAGTGACGGCCAGACATCCACGCGACGAGGCGTCGAGAGGTGAAGGGGATAAGCGCCGATCCGCAGCAGGCCGGCCACCATCCACATGGTCATCTTGGGCCCTCCCGGCGGCATCAGCGACCACTGCACATTCCCCGTCCCATCCCCGGCCACCAGCACGCCAGCCCAGACAAACAGCGCCGAGGCAGTGCCGAGAGCCCAATTCCGCGCGCTCTCCCTCCTCCCAGCGCCGGACACGATCTGCCCCAGGAGCAGAAACAGATCGCACAGAGCCCAGGAGACGATTGTGGTGTGGGGATTGCCTGACCAAAGGGCAGCGAGGCTGACGGAGAGAAACACAAGGCACAAAAGACTGTGACGGACCGAACCATCTGACTCACGACCCAGCCGGGCCGCGAGAAGAGAGCAGACAGCCACGGAGAGGCCCACTGCAAGGGGCCACAGCGCAGGGTCACGGTGGAGCCTGACGCCCGATTCACTCAGCAATCCAGGCCGGGGTGCGGATAACCCAGCCGTAGCGGGACCACCAGCCCTCAGGAAAAGGACAAGCACAAATGCAATCGCGGCGAGACCCGCCGCGATACCAGACATCCAGAGCCGTCCTCTTTCCACATCTCGCTCCGCCAAGAGGAACGACACCAGCAATAGCCCTGCTGCACCGAGCAGGGGCAACGTCACAGTGACTGAGAGAAGGTTTACCATAGGGCTCCGCTATGCCGGGTTAGGCACAGCGGCGTATTCTAGCACACCGCGGGATGAGGGGCAACCAGCTCGGAGACGCGCAAAAGCGAGACCCTGACGGTCAACCGGGTCTCGCTTCGAGCCTAGCAGGTGCGACGAGCTCAAGAAGGGGTTAGGCTAGGAAATCGCGTAGTCTACGGGCGTGGGCCGGATGTCTCAGCCGGCTAAGAGCCTGGACCTCAATCTGACGGATGCGCTCCCGGGTCACCCCGAGTTTCTGGCCAACCTCCTCGAGGGTGTACGTCTTCCCATCAATCAGGCCATACCGCATCTGAAGGATACGCACTTCCCGAGGGGGAAGATCCTCGAGGACATCCAGGAGCAGATCGCGGAGGATCGCTGACGAGACAATCTCGGCTGGCGCGACTGCATCGTCATTCTCAATGAAATCGCCGAGCTCGCTGTCGCCATCCTCATCGATGGGCAGCTCCAATGAGAGCGGGCGGCGTGCAACCTGGAGCATGGTCTCGACCTTCTCGGTGTCCAGATCCAGGGCGGTCGCCATCTCCTCGGGGGAGGGGTCGCGCCCCAGCTCCTGGGTGAGCCGATGGGTTGTCCGGAGCAGCTTGTTGATCTGATCCCCCATGTGGACCGGGATGCGAATGGTCCGGCTCTGGTCGGCAATAGCCCGTGTGACCGCCTGGCGGATCCACCACGTGGCATACGTCGAGAACTTGTTGCCCAACGTATAGTCAAACTTCTTGGCGGCACGAATGAGACCGATATTCCCTTCCTGAATCAGGTCGATAAAGGGGACCCCTCTGCCCATATACTTCTTGGCCACGCTCACCACCAGGCGGGAGTTAGCCTGCACCAGATGCTCACGAGCCGCCAACCCATCCTGAACGGTGGCCTCCAACGCAACCCGCGTCCTCAGATCGAGACGGTCTCTTTGCAACTTGGCTTGAGCTTGTCTCCCCGCCTCCATACGCTTGGCGAGCGCGATCTCCTCTTCACGGCTGAGAAGCGGGACCCTTCCAATCTCCTTGAGATAGAGCCCGATCGAATCATCCACCCTGATGGCATCAAGCGGAGAGCCATTATCGAGGTCTTTGCCATTCGACCCTGTGCCCTCAGACGTATCGGCAGCCTGGATATCTTTGGCCCCCAGATCACCGATCTCGATGTCAGCTTCGATCAATCTGACCAAGATATCCTCGATCTGATCCAGGTTCTCTTCAATCTCGGGAAAGGCCGCGAGGATATCCTCATAGGTGATGAAGTCCTGCTCGTCTGCCTTGACGAGCAAATACTCCTCCCCGCTCAATCCCTCACTTTGTATCGTATTGCTGTCTTGCTTCGGCTCCATCACTACTCTGCCTACTCATAGCCGGCGAGCACAGCGGCCGGCGCACTGTTTCCATTGCGTGCTACTATACCACATTGTCATGTCGCTTGTCAACCCCTTCTTGACACCCCGGTCGGGCCGATCATCAACGCCCTCGAGCTGAATGACACCTCCACTACTTGGATTGCCGGCGAGTATCTATCGAGCACCTCCCAATGTCCCATCACGCCCCGCAAGGCTTGCATCTCCTCTCGATGCCATTTAGGCACATCAAAGCTGCAGCAAAGGAACGTGCGTCCCCACACATCAACAGGATTCCGTACAATCTGCAATTGACAACCTCTGACCGCGGCCTATACTCACGTCTGAACCATAACCAGCTGATCTCAGGGAGCGCAGTCCAGGC
>CAZQXX010000140.1:0-8383 GCA_964597105.1 uncultured Anaerolineales bacterium | reverse complement strand
TCGAGGGCGGAGGCGCTGGAGAGGAGCCTCTCCCAGTCGCTGACCTCGCTCTCCAGCGCCTCCCGATGGCGCACGGACGTCACCAGGTCCGCGAAGATGTAGGCGAACCCGTTGAGGAGCACGATGAATCCGACAGACTCGAGGGAGGCGGCGGAGAACCCTGTGAGGCGGAAGCGCTCGTAGGCGAGGGGGAGGAAGGCGCTGCTCTCGATGATGGCGGTCATGAGAGCGATCCGCAGCCCGTGGCGGTAGGCGGCCAGGAGGATGGGGATGAGACAGAAGTAATGGGACAGCCACTGGATGGGCCGGGGGAGGGGTGAGTGCTCGACGGCATAGATCATCAGGAACACCAGCAGCGTGGGGACCGCGACCAGAAGCACGCTGACCGGGGTGGGCCTTCTTCCTCTCGCCGACAGCCGCCTGTTGCCCATCCTCACTCCCTAGAGGTGGTACCCGAGGCCCAGGAGGAGGACCGCGTTGAACGAGACGGTGGTGACCAGGCAGGGGATCAGGCTGCGCCGCCACTCGCGGAGCGCGGCGTTGAGCAGGGCGATGGCGGCGACGTAGATGTAGATCCACGGTCCGGTCGAATTGAGCAGGACCGGGTAGCCGGCGACGGCGTATGCCAGCAGGTTGGCCGCGGTCAGGGGGAGGACGGTACCCCAGAATCCTCTGTTCAGCCTCTCCCGGAGGAGGTGGAATCCCAACCCGCGGAAGAGGAGCTCATCCCCGAGGCCTCTCAGACCAGCCCAGAAGGCGACCTGCCAGAGGAGGACGGTCCACTCGGGTCGGCGGGCGGGCTCCAACCCGGCGAAGTGGCCGGCGAGCATCAGGTGGACGGCGAATACGGGCCCGATGGCGACGCCGACGACGACGTTGGCGGGCCAGCTCTCGGTGGTGACACCGAGGCGTTGGGCCTCCTCCGGCCGGTGGTTGTGGGTGATGGCCATGATGCCCAGGCTGGAGAGCATGGCGAGGCTCCCCGCGATAGGGATAAGGGCGGCAACCGGGTCCTCCTGCGCTCCAGGCTGGGGCTGGAGGAGGCCGCCCCCAGCAGCTGCCGCGGCCAGGAGGAGGGTGGCCGCCGCGGCGAGGAGGGTCCCGCGTCTGTCCTCGCGGAGGATGGCCCAGATCGAGAACCCGATGAAGAGGCAGGAGGAGACGACGGTATAGGCGATGTGCCGCCACGGTCGGGGCGGACAGAGGATGAAGACGGGCACGGACGCGAGGAGGGAGAGGGCGACGAGCCCCAGGAGGGCCCTCCAGAGGGTGATGCTCTCCTGCGCCATCTCGTCGGTCATCTCGCGCCAGTCGGAGCGGACGACGTATTTCAGGAGGTGCATGCTGGCCTCTGGGTGGACTGGGGTGCGGAAATAGGCATTCCTCGGCTCCGTTCCGAACGCTGTGCTTCCTCCGCTCCGCTCGGAATGACAGGAGCGGGGGTGGTGCCGGGCCGGATCAGTCTGGGATCATCTCGCTTCGTGAGACTATTCACCATAGGTTGGTTGGGGCTGACGGGTAGGCGGCGGTCAAGCCGGGATGGCGCAGGCGCCGCGTTAGGCCACCACCTCCAGGGTCCGGTTTATCTCCTGCACCAGCTCGTGAGGGACGAAGGGCTTGACGACGTACCCATCGACGTCGTGTGGGTTGAGCCCCCTCTTCTCGCTCCAGCGCGGGCTCAGCACCGAGATGACGATGATGGGGATGTCCTTCGTCTCCGGATCCGCCTTGAGCTCCCGGTATACGTCCCACCCGCTGATGTCGGGCATCATCAGGTCGAGGAGGACGAGGTCGGGCTTGACGCGCCGGATGACGTCGAGGGCCATCTGACCCCCGATGGCGGCCACTGTGCGGAAGTCGTGGCGCTCCAGGATGTACTGGACCAGGTCGAGGACGTCGACCTCGTCCTCGACGCAGACGACGGTCTTCCGGCCGGACGCGGCCACCTCGGGGCCGAGGAGGCGGCTGAGGGTCGGCAGCAGGCTGCCGCGCACCTCCCAGATGCGGATACCGGCATCGGCTCCGGCCGAGTGGACGGCGTCCAGATAGTCCTGGTCGTTCTCAATGGTGAGGGCGACGATCTTGGCTTCCGGGGCCGCGCCGCGGAGGGCGCGCAGGGTCTCGAGGCTATCCATCCTGGGTAGGGCGATATCGACCAGGATGACGTCGGGGGCGAGCGTCCGGGCCGCGGCCGCCGCGGCCTCGTCGGACGGCGCACCGATGACCTGGGCGTCGGGGAGCATAACCTCCACAAACTCCCGCAGCGGTTCGCGGACGACGTCGTCTCCCTCTACGACCAGGACCGAGGCCCGTATCGGTGACCAGGTACCCACGTATTCCTTCCTCCCTGACTCGTTCGTTGTGATCCTTGTGCCGGGCATTTGCCTAGCATCTGCCCGGTCTTGGTGAGCGAGGCGATGAGGGCCTCGCCAACTGTATCCCTCATTTGTACACCGAGATAGCCAAAGTGTCAAAAAAGGCGGGAGCAGGGGAGGCGGGAGTAAGGAGTACGAAGTAGGGAGTAGGGGCTCGGCGGAGGGGACGACGTGGAGAAGGGCTGTGCCGTGGGACAGGGCTGTCACAAAGCGACAGGGCTGTCACAAAGCGACAGCTTGGCAGTTCCCGGCCTTTCTGGCACTGCGAGTTCGCAGGTGATGGGGAAGAACGATGACCTTCCCGGAAGCTTTGAGGCGTGAGACAGGCGAAGACTGGATGGCGAGGGCTCGCGATCACGGATCGACCGGAGCATGCTCGCGCTCGGTGACGGTGGGGAGCCATACGGTGAAGGTGCTCCCGCGGTCCGGCACGCTCTCCACCGTGATGCGGCCGTGGTGGAGGTCGACGATCTCCTTGACGATGGCGAGCCCCAGGCCCGTGCCCGGGATCTGCAAGCTTCGCGGTCTCTCACCGCGGAAGAAGCGCTCGAAGAGGTGGTCCATTTCCCTGTCCGGGATGCCGATGCCGGTATCTGAGACCGTCAGGGTGGCCCAGGTGCTGCCATCGGCGCGGGCGGTGCCGGTGGAGACGTGGACCTCTCCGCCTTCCAGGGTGTAGCGGATGGCGTTGGAGAGCAGGTTGTCGATGACCTGCTTGAGCCGCTGGGGATCGGCCAGGGCCGTGACCTCCTCGTCGGCCGGGTGGTGGGTGAGGCAGACGCCCTGCTCGTCGGCGAGGGTGCGGTGGGCGACGACCTGCTCTGCGGCCACCTCGTTCAAACCGGTCGGCTGCGGCGCGACCTCCATGTGGCCGGCGTCGGCCCGGGAGATCTCCAGGATGTCCTCGACGAGCTGAGCCTGATGCTCGGCCTCCTGGGAGAGAGGCTCGAGATACTCCTGCCAGTGCTGGGGTTCTTTGCGCATGAGGTGGGTGAAGGCCTTGATGCAGGCCACGGGTGTGCGGAGCTCGTGAGAGACGTTCGACACGAAGCGGGCCTTCATCCTGGCCAGGGCCTTGAGGTGGGTGACGTCGCGGATGGCGACGACGGAGGCCCCATTGGGGGCAGTCTGGTCGATGGGGGCCGCCTTCAGCTCGAGGTCGAGGCGATTGAGCTCCAGGACCTGTTCCGGATACTCCTTCGAGCGGCGACCCAGATCCTCGACGCTGTGGCGGAGGCGCCGGGCGTCCTCATCGAGGAGGCCTCTGGTGAGCCAGTTGCGGGCGATCGGGTTCGCCTGGAGGATCTCGCCGCTGGCGTCGGTGACCACGATGCCGTCGGCGGTGCTCTCGAGGATGGCCTCGAGGCGGGCGTACTGGGCCTCGAGGGCGGCGGTCCGCTCCCGGACCCGCTCCTCCAGGGTCTGGGCGTGGTCCTGGACCTTCCGGTAGAGCCAGGCGTTCTGGACTGCCACGGCGGTCTGGTTGGCGAGGGTCGTGAGGGTGAGTTGCTCGTCCGAGGAATAGGGGCTGTCGGAGCGCTTGGGGCCGAGGATGAGCATGCCAATCAACTCGCGGCGGACGAGGAGGGGCACGAGGAGCTCCGTGTTGAGGTGATCGAGCACCTCCCGTTCCTGGGCCCACAGCCCCCTGAACTCCGGGTCGACGTCGAGGTCGTGGCGGGTGAGGGGCTCCCGATGGCGGACCATCCAGCTGGCGATGGGGTTGTCGGCCTGGAGGATGGGCCCGGGGTCGGGCGGCACGGGGCCCTTCTGGGCGGCGAGCCAGAAGTCGCCTGTCTCCGCTTTTCTCAGGATGACGTAGGCCTGCTCGACGTGGAGGGCGCTGGTGAGCCTGTCGAGGAGGAGGGAGGTGAGGGTGTCGATATCGAGGATGGAGACGGCCAGCTGGCTGAGCTCCTGGAGCATCTGCTGGGCGTCGTACTTCTCGCGGAAGAAGAGCCGGTCGACCCACGTCTGGGCTCTCTCCTGGAGGGGCCTAGCGGCGACGGCAACGACGGCGGCCACGAGGAGGGAGAGGAGGAACAGCTGGTAACCGACGACGATGCGCAGGGTCCGCTCGGCGACGAAGACGAAGAGGAAGTAGACGGTGGCGATAGAGGCGGTCGACAGGGAGTAGGGGAGGCCCTTGCGGATGACCAGGGAGATGTCGAGGAGCTGGTAGCGGAAGATGGCGTAGGCGATGAGGACCGCGCTGATGATGTTGGCCACGATCTCGATGGGATAGGCGCGCCACGCCGGGTTGAGATTGGCCAGCGTCCCGGACACGACGAGGGCGAGGCCCAGGAGCAGGTAGCTGAGCCGGTTTCGCTCGAGCTCGGTGCGGGCTCGCGTATAGCCACGGAGGAGCAGGAACCCGGCGTAGCCGAGCAGGACGTAGGCGGGGCCGGCGATGACGGGCAGGAGGGGGCCGAAGCTGGGGATGAAGAGATGCGCCGTCTCGTCCCGCTGGACCCCCTGGATGAAGAGCGGCGTGTCGATGGCGACGGTGATGACCGTGGCGATCGCGTAGAGCCCACCGATGACGACGAGGGTCCGACCCCTAGCCTCCCGGAGGAAGGCGCGGGTGAAGATCAGGTAGACGAAGGACTGGGCAGCGACGCTGGCGATCATGAAGCGGTACCAGAAGCGGGCGTAGGAGGGGGTGGTGCTGGTGCTGACCATCAGGGCGGCCACCTGCCACAGGACCATGGTGACCAGGTAGAAAAAGAAGAAGCGGTTGACGCGCACGCGGAGGCCGCGCTCGGCCGTGACGTAGGTCAGGGCGACGTAGTAGATCAGGGCGATGATGGACGCGATCAGGTGAATCGTCATGGGTCAGGCCGTCATGGGTCAGGCCGTCATAGGTCAGGTCATAGCGTCAGGCTTCGGCGGCATCAGCGCCATCAGCGGCATATGCATTGAATGTACCGATGACCTCGTCTGATGGGTTCATATGAGGCGGTTTGAGCTGGGCGAGGTCGGCGCCTTCTCGCTGCCGCTCGTAGAAGTAGCGGGCGAAGGCGCCCCGGGGCAGGAGGGTGACCCGGAGCGGATCCATATCGAGCATATCCTCCAACTCTGCGTAGGGCGGGTGGATCTCCCTGAGGCGGGCACGGACGTCCTCGCGGAGGGTCTCGGCGTCGACCTCCTGCGTGGTCTCCACATAGAGGTGGAGGATGGGCGCTCGGGAGGCGGCCTCCTTACGGGCCATCCAGTCCGCGTAAGGGACGCCGGCCTCCTCGATGGCGCGCCAGACGTCTTTCTCCGTGAGGCGGGTGAAGGCGGCCAGATCGATGATCCCGTCGGCACGGGAGTAGAACGTCATCTGGGGGAGGTCGATGCCGATCTCGTCGTCCCGGAGGGAGATGATCTCGACGAGGTCGCCGACGCGGTAGCGGGTGAAGACGCCGCCCCAGAAGTTGGTGATGACGAGCTCGTACTTCTCCCCGGCCTCCACCTCGTCGAGGAGGCAGAGGTCGGGCTGGTAGGAGGGATCGCGCCTGCTCTTGATGTGCTCGGCCTCGGGGATGAACTCGAGGAAGTTGACGTCGGGGAAGAAGGTGAGCCCCTTGGCGTTCCATGCCTGGACGCTGAGGATGCCGGTCGCCTCGGTGGCGCCGTAGGCCTCGATGGGGGTCCTCCCCCAGTGCTCCTCGATCTGGGAGCGGAAGAGGGCGGTGTCCGTGCTGCCGGTGCCGATGTACTTGACGTCCCAGAGATCCTTGGGCAGGAGGTAGCTGCGCCCGTCGAGGCGGCTGCGGATGAGCCCGCGCACCAGCCGTGCCAGCACGCGGGGGTCGAGCAGGTAGGTGGAGAGCTGCAGCCCGCCGGCGCCCTCGGTGAACTGCTCCCCGATCTTGACGAGGACGCTGGCGACGCCATTGAAGGCGTCGAGCCCCTCGCGGAGGGCCAGGCGGAAGCCCTCCTGGATGCGCTCCTGGAAGCCCATGGCCTCGGCCTCCTCCAGCGGGGGGAGGAAGGTGAAGTTGAACTCCCGGTCGAAGCCGCGGGCGGTGGCGCCGGACATATAGGGGAAGGGGGCGAGGGCGTAGAGCATGGTGTCGCCCTCCTCGAAGACGAACTCGCCGCGGCGGCTGCAGGAGGCGAAGATGATGGTGCTCATCGCGCACTCGCCGAGCTTCCGGGCCGCCTCCTCGCTGTAGGGGACCCACTTGAAGTCGGGGCCCGAGCGCCCGGAGGTGTGGAGCCACCAGACGGGCTTGCGGGGGAGGACGTCCTCGCGCTTCTGAGAGAGGTAGGGGTAGTAGTCCTCGTAGGCGGTGAGCGGGACGCGGTCGCGGAACTCCTCGACGGAGGTGGGAACGTGACCGCCGAGGATCTGCCGCCCGATGTCGCTCCCGGCGAGCAGGTCGATCTGCTCCAGCAGGAGGCGCTCCTGGATGTCCATAAACTCGTCGATGGTGAGATCGATGAAGCCGCAGTGGCGCTTCCAGATCTCGTCCAGGCGTCTTTTGCGATACAGCTCCAGTGTGATGGTCATAGGCTCTCTTTTCTCGCTTTCAGTACCAGACCGTAGGGATACCAGGGCCGACGGGGCCTGAACTCGGGGCTGACCTCGACGTCGGCGAAACCGGCGGCGACGAGGAAGCGGCGCCATTCATCGGCGGTGTAGACGTTGGCGGTGGCGTCGGCCTCGGCCCGAGCGCGGGCGCTGCTGCGACGCAGGCGGAAGTAGAGGTAGGTCATGCCGTGCATCAGGGCGCGGACGGCGGGCGTGCGCCAGTAGGCGCGGGCGCCGACAGCGACGAGGACGAGGCGCCCGCCGGGGGCGAGGGCGCGGTGGATCTCCTCGAGGACGGTGGGCGCGTCCATGTGGTGCATGCCGAGGACGCAGGTGACGAGATCGAAGCTGGCGGGGGCGAGGGGCATCGCCATGGCGGAGGCGCAGACGAAGGCGACGGGTCGATGGGGGCCGGGCAGTCGGGCGGCGCCCTGGGTGAGCATGCGCCAGGTGATATCGAGGCCGACGATGCTGGCGGGCCCATCGCTGCGGCCGGCCGTGGCGACAGGGCCCGCCCCGTCGCCGGAGCTGGTGAGGGCGGCGGGGATGCGGGCGGTCCCGGTGGCGACGTCGAGGACGCGGTCAGTGGGGCCGACGGGCACGTGTTCGGTGAGGCGGCGGACGAAGCCGTCGTAGTCGACGCCCCAGAGCATGCGGAGCTCCTGATCCATGGTCCCCTCGTAGGTGGCGGCCAGGTGGGTGAAGGCCTCGACGACCCCGTCGGCGGCGCGGGAGGATCTGCGGGGGGTGCCTCCCTCCGCGACCGGCATGGCGTCCGGGGAGGGATCGGGATTCTGCGAGTGCGGCGGCGTGTGACTCATTGGTCGATCTGCGAGCCGGCGATGGCGGTCGTACGGGACCCGCGACGATGACGGAGGCATTTTACACGATAATGGAGAAGGCGGAAAGGCCGGAGAAGGAGTACGGAGTAGGGAGTAAGGGGGAGCGGCGGAACGGCGGACGATGGACGGAGGACGATGGACGACGGGCGAGGCAGAGAGGTGGGTTTGTTTCGAGGGGTGAGGGTTGTTTCTGAGGGTGGTGGGGGGAAGTGGGGTGAAGACCAGGTGTTTGTGGGGCGTGGTGCCCATAGAAGAGCCGCATCCTGGGCCTGAGTGGGGCGCTGTCCCATTGAGATGGTTTGTTTTTGGGTACTGTTTTTTGTACGGAACAAAGGGTATGAGGTGCCTGCCACGTCCCAGGCGTGCGGGGCCAGGCCGGCGCCGTTCCAGTGTAGGTCTCGCCTCCGGCGGCAGCCCCTGAGCCATCCGCTGCGCGCAGAGGGGGCGGGCCGTGACCAGCGACGGGTCGAGAGGCCAGCGGCGCGTCGATCGTCGGTCGTCCATCCTCCATGCTCCATGGCGTCTCCTCGGCGGTGCTGGCGAATACGGTGGCGGTGGGCGCGGTGCGTAGGTATGCCCTGGCATAACCGGTATGCCCTGGCATAACCGGTATGCCCTGGCATAACCGGTATGCCCTGGCATAA
>CAZQXX010000139.1:6748-8477 GCA_964597105.1 uncultured Anaerolineales bacterium | reverse complement strand
GTCTTCCCGGCACCGTTCGGCCCCAGGAGGCCGAAGATCTCCCCCTCCCTGACGGTGAAGGAGAGATCCTTCACCGCCTCCACCGCGGCGTACGTCTTCGAAACACCCTGAATGTCAAGAGCGACGGCTCCGTTCATCCTATCCCTCCTCTACACAGCCCTTATGCGCCACAGACCGCTCTACTCAACCTGCGTCGCCAGTTCCGGCCTTATCGCTTCAGCCTCTCCGGTCCACCGCCGCCAGGCGAGCGTCCACATCGTCGAGAAGTAGGCCGAGACCGCTCCCTGGAATAGGATCAGCAGCGGCCATAACACACAGCAGAGTGCCAGCAGGATCCCGGGCAGGAAGCCGACGATGGCGATCCCGATGCCAATGGCGATCTGAATGAGGAACAGGACCACCGCCGGGCCGAAGTTCTGGAAGAGGACCTCCACACCGCGCCGATAGGAGCCGAACACGCCCAGGTCCTCCAGCATGCAAGCGCGGTTCGCGAGCGTCTGCAGCAAACTGAGCACCAGCGCAATGGGGACCAGAAGGCAAGAGACAGCAGCGACGACGACCCCGATGGCCCCTAGATTCGGGACCCCGAACTGAGGACCGACGACCCGAGCTGCCCCCGTATACGCCACCGCGGACACGATGGCGACGACCACGAGGATCAGAGCGGGGATGGCCGGCAGCAGACCGATGCCCACCAGCCGCCAGCCCTTCCGCCACCCGGCGTTCCACGCCCGGGCGAAGCTCGAGGAACCGCCCGCGTCGATCGCGTCCGCGCCCGCGATCAGACCCCCGCGCGCAATGATCGAGACGACCCAGACGGCCACGGCAATCACGACGACGACCACAGCGACGATAATCGCCAGGGCACCAAGGACCGGACCAACCGCCCGAAGATCAGGCATCTGCGGGAGCTCCGGAATCCGAGCGCCCTCCCGCGGGGGCTGGTTGAACACAACGTTGCCGCCGGTTGAGGTTCCACCACCCCCGGCGCTTCCCAGCGCGACCAAGACGCCCAGCAGAATCAAGAACTTGTGCTCCCAGATGATGTTCCACGCCCGGCTCAACAGCTTTCCATACTCCATTGCATCCTCCTCGGCATTCGCGCTTCTCTAGATGTCAGGGGCGCCCCCCGACTGCAAGCCCTGTGTGCTACGCGTCCCCCACGCGCCAGGAGACGTCGAACGCTCCCCGCGTCGAGCTCCCCTCGATGCGCAGGTCGTAGCGACCGCCGTGCGGAGCGCTCAACCGGATCGCGTCGGCGTCATCCGCCCGGAACGTCTCCTCCCAGGTCGGCTCTCCGTCTGGATCCCTCAGCGTTAGCGTGAGCGTCCCCTCCTCCACCTCGACCGCGTAGTCGATCTCGATGGTCTCTCCGGCACCGGCCCGGATCGATGCGCGCTCCAGCCCGTCGAACGACCTGTACCGCGCGGTCTTGTGCCGGAGCGTATTCGTCTCCCGCCAGCCGATCCGCAGGCTGCTCCGGCCGCACCCGGCCGTCAGGCCGATCACCACCAGGAGCGCCGTAGCCGCCAATATGACTCTTCTCATACCCATCAGCTTCGCCTCCTCTGTGGTCTGTGGAGAGCGCATCGCCGTGCGATCCGCCCTCCGATCTCAATACTCGTCCCGTATTGTACCGAGAACGCCCCTGCCGTACATCTGCCAGCCGGACAGTCCGGCCCCTGGTCAAGGTGCCAGTCTCTCACCTGGTCGGCTGACCAGGCCTGGT
>CAZQXX010000139.1:5592-6648 GCA_964597105.1 uncultured Anaerolineales bacterium | reverse complement strand
CCTGGTCGGCTGACCAGGCCTGGTTGGTTGACCATGTCTGGTCGGTTGACCAGGTCTGGTCGGTTGACCAGATATGGTCCATCGACCCTGGTGCGGTCAAGCGACCTGGCCCGCGCCGGCGCCGACGGCTGCTGCGGGAGATCCAGCCTCAATCGACTGCCGTGAGACGCCAGGTCACCATATCGTCGTCAAAGGCGACCAGATCGTACGGCGGGTCGACGGCGTACCAGGCGGTGAGCCTCTCCCCCATCGTCACCCGCCAGGTCACGAAGTCACCCGCCGGCGTCGAGACCTGCTCCGCCGTCCGCACGACGACAACCGTGTCCTCCCTGGCCGGCGCGCGGCCGTCGATCTCTTCGGCAGACCGATACGGCCAGGCGAGGGCCGCCTCGCGGCTGTAGGCGATCTCAAACGGGAGCGCGGAGAGGCGCCACGGCCACTCCCCAGCCATGAGGGGCGAGAAGACGCCGCCCCCTGCCAGAAAGGCGTCCTCCACGCGGCAGGGATCCTCGGTCGGGAGCGAGTCACCTGCCCGCCCCGTCGGCGGAAGCTCATAGCACCCATCAAACCGCTGAGCACCATCCGTCGCTCCGTCAGCTTGTACCGTCATCTGTCCGTCCTCCACAGTGGCCGTCAGGTCGACCTCCTCCGGACCCTGGGAGAAGGTCGCCTCGATGGTGGCCTCGTCCAGGGCGAGCGTCTGCCGGTCCCAGCGGACCACCTGCTGCTGCGTGACACGCCCTTCGCTGAAGAAGCCGGTCGGCGCGTCGGCATCATAGGCCGATTGCTCCATCGAACACTCGAGCAGGAACGATGCTGACTCGGGCGTCAGAGAGCATTCGGCCTCGCCCACCGGCTCGTCAAGGGCGTTACGGATCTCATACGTCCACCGCCGGGCCTCCTGCCACGGAGCCGGTCCCAGCTCAACAGACTCGCCTAAGGCAAGTACCTCGGGACGGACGCCGAAGAGGACACCAAGGGCGATCACGGCAGCGTAGATGGGCACCAGGGGGATGAGGGGCCAGGCACGGCTCAGCCAGTTACGGCCGGGCCAAC
>CAZQXX010000139.1:0-5492 GCA_964597105.1 uncultured Anaerolineales bacterium | reverse complement strand
GCCACCGGCAGGATGGCCACACTCTGCGCCAGCTCCTGATGGATCATCACGAAGAGGAGACTGCTCGCCACGATAGCCGGCCCAGGGCCGCGGCGTCCGTACGCCGACAACACGGCGCCACGGAAGAAGAGCTCCTCCACCAGCGGCGCCAGGATGACGGTCCCGACGACCATCGCCAGCTTGTCCAGCACGGTCAGGTTGAGGGCCTCCGGCGGAAGTGGGATCGTGTACCCCAGGACGTCGGCGACCACGGCGGCCATCCAGCTATCGACGTGCCACAGGCCGAGGCCGACGAGCAGGCTCAGCCCGGCGACCCGCCAGCTGACGCCCCTCAGACGGAGCGTCTCTCGCAGATCCGACCGCGTCACCAGGAGATACGCCACCAACGGCAGCCCCAGGAAAGCCAGCTCATTGACGACCACGCGCCAACCGAGGGCGGCATCGGACAACAGCAGGCTTCCCCCCAGAAGCGCCAGGAAGGCGACCAGAAAGAGCAGATTCACATTGCGAATGGACGTTGATTGGCTCACGTTGCCTCCAGACGACCTAGCGCGCGCCCCCGTCGCCTCACCGCGCCCTGCAGCCATTCTCTCCATGCAATACGATGACCAGCCCGCGAAGTTGCGAGCTCCAAGGGATCAGGCCAAGATCTCCACATCACCCGGGCTCCACAGGGGGACGTCTCGAGTGCGCGAAGAGCGCCGAGCAATTGTCCACGAGGGCCGCTCGGCGCTCCTCATGCCTCGCACTGTGGTGGACGGGGTTTCAGACCCCCGGTCAGAAGGCTGCGCCCACCGGCGCGACGATGCTACGACGCGAGCTCGGGGGACGGCACGGCGGTAACAGACTCAGGGATCTCCCGGCCCTTGAACTGGCTGGTGTAGAGGTCGTAATAGAACCCCTCCTTCTCCAGCAGCTCCTCGTGGTTCCCGCGCTCAACGATGCGGCCGTCGCGCACCACCAGGATCCGGTCGGCGTCCCGGATCGTGCTCAGCCGGTGGGCGATGACGAAGCTCGTTCGCCCCTCCATCAGCCGGAGCAGCGCCTCCTGGATGCGCATCTCCGTCCGCGTGTCCACGCTGCTCGTCGCCTCGTCGAGGATCAGGATCGCCGGGTCGGCGAGGATGGCCCGGGCGATTGAGAGAAGCTGCCGCTGCCCCTGGCTCAAGTTTCCCCCCCGCTCCGTCAGCTCTGTCTCGTATCCCTCCGGGAGCCGCCGGATGAACTGGTCGGCGTTCGCCAGCTCCGCGGCCGCGATCACCTCCTCGTCCGTAGCGTCGAGCCGGCCGTAGCGGATGTTCTCCATGACCGACTCGGAGAAGAGGAACGAATCCTGGAGCACAATACCGAGTTGGCGACGGAGGCTCTCCTTCTTGATGCGGCGGATGTCGATCCCGTCGATGGAGATCGAGCCGTCGTCGACGTCGTAGAAGCGCGTCAGCAGGTTGACCATGGTCGTCTTCCCTGCTCCCGTGGGCCCGACGAGGGCGAAGGTGCGGCCCGGCCAGGCCTCCAGGCTGACGTCCTTGATCACGGGAACGCCCTCATCGTAGCTGAAGTCGACGTGGTCGAAGACCACCTCGCCCTGTACACGCTCCAACTCCACGGCATCGGGGGCGTCAGGCAGCTCCGGCTCCTCGTCGATGATCTGGAAGACCCGCTCGGCACCGGCCAGGGCCGACTGGAGCTGATTGTAGAGGTTGCCCAGCTGCCTCAACGGGGCGGCGAAGCGGCGCGAGTAGTTGTAAAAGGCAGCGATGGTGCCCACCGTCGCCACCCCCTGAAGCACCATCCACCCACCCAACCCGGCCAGGATGGCGATGTTGGCATTGCTCAAGATCCCCATCAGGGGCGGAACCAGCATGGCGAACGTCTGAGCGCGGATGCCCACGTCCCGCACCTGCTCGTTCGCCTCGTCGAAGTCAGCCAGCGCCCGCGCCTCCTGGCCGAAGGCGATGATGACCCGCTGCCCACTGAACATCTCCTCCAACTGCCCGTTCAGCTGACCGATGCGCATCTGATAGTCTCGGAACCCGCTGCGAGTCTTCCTGCCCACCCAACCGACGAACAGGAGCATCAACGGAAATACGATCATCGACCCCAGCGCCAGCCAGAAGTTGATGGCGAACATCATCACCAGGATCCCCACCAGCGTCAGCAACCCGGAAGCTGTCTGGGTGACCTGCTGGGAGAGCACGCGGTTGAGCACGTCCAGGTCGTTTGTCAGACGGCTCATCAGCTCGCCGTGAGGATGGCGATCGAAGTAGCTGAGCGACAGGCTCTGCAGATGCACGAATAGCCGCTCACGGAGGTCACGAAGCACATTCTGAGAGATCGTGACCATCAGCGCAAACTGACCGGCCTGAGCCAGCCACGCGCCGACATAGGCCCCCAACATCAGGAGCACCATCCGCAGTAGGCCACTCCGATCCCCGGCAGCGATGAAGCGGTCGATAGCCAAGCCCATCAAGAAAGGGGCCAGCAAGTTGAGCACCGTGCCTATGACGACCAGGGCGAAGACCGCCGCCAATCTCAGCTTGTACGGTCCAAAGGCACCGAGCAAGCGCCGGAAGGTGCCCTGCACGTCCTTGGCCCGCTCAATGCGCGCCCCATGCCGACCAGGCCCCCGGCCGCCGCGCCTTTCTCGTGCCTCCGTCTTCTCCCCTCGATCTTTCCGTTCAGCCACTTGCCGGTCCTCCGTTTCCCAACTGCGAGCGGTAGATCTCCTGATAGATCTCGCTCGATGCCATCAGTTCCTCGTGTGTCCCCTCGGCCGCGACCCGACCACGGTCGAGGACGACAATCTTATCCGCGGTCAGCACGGAGCTGATCCGCTGTGCGATGACGAACGTGGTCGCATCCGCCATCAATGCCTCCAGGGCCTTCTCGATCTCGATCTCCGTCTGCACGTCAACGTTCGACGTGCTGGCATCCAGGATGAGCACCTCCGGCTTCACCAGCAGCGCCCGCGCGATGGCGATGCGCTGCTTCTGCCCGCCGGAGAGGTTCACACCACGCTGGCCCACCTGAGTGTCGTAGCCGTCCGGGAAGGAGCTGATGAAATCGTGGGCCTGGGCTGCCTTCGCGACGGCGAACACCTCCTCGTCCGAAGCGTCTGGTCGGCCGTACCGTATGTTGTCGCGAATCGTACCGGTGAAGAGGACCGGCTCCTGGAGAGCCGCGCCGACGTGTGTGCGGAGCTGATGGAGCGGGAGCTCTCGTACATCCACGCCGTCCAGGGTCACCTTCCCCTCGTCCACGTCGTAGAAGCGGGGGATGAGATGGACCAGTGTCGACTTGCCCGACCCGGTGGCGCCGAGAAGAGCCACCGTCTGGCCAGGCTCCGCCACCAAATTGATGCCCTGGAGAACCGCCTCGCGGCACTCCTCCCCGTCGTAGCTGAAGCAGACGTCCTGGAAGACCACCCGGCCGTCGATGTCTGAAAGAGCCGTCGCGTCGTTGGGGCGGCTCACGTCGGGCTCGCTGTCCAGCACGTCCCAGATCCTACCCGCCGAGGCGCTGGCCGATGAGATGGGCATCACCATCATGCCCAGCATCATCATGGGGAAGAGGGCGTAGAGCATGTAGTTGACCGACGCCACCAGCTGACCGACGGTGAAATCGCCCTGGATGGTCGACAGGCCTCCAAACCACACCACGCCGACCACGCTCAAGTTGACGAGGAAGAACATAGACGGAATCACCACCGAAAGAAGCCGCATCACGCGCACGGTCTGGTCGAGAAGATCGCGGTTCGCCCCCTCGAAGCGCTCGGTCTCGTAGTCGTTTCGCACGAAGGCCTTGACCACGCGCACGCCCGCCAGGTTCTCCTGAAGAACCTGGTTGAGACGATCGAGCTTCTCCTGCACTGTGAGGAACATGGGGCGCGCTCGGGTCAGGAAGAACCATACCAGGACACCGATCACCGGCATCAGCGCCACCATGATGAGCGCCAGCTGGGGACTGGTAAGGACGAGCATCACGATGCTGCCCAGGGCCCAGAGCGGAGCACGCGCCATGATCCGCATGCCCATCTGCACCACCATCTCCACCATCTGCACGTCGCTGGTGGAACGGACAATCAGCTGCCCGGTCTGGAAATCGTCCAGGTTGCCGAATGAGAACGTCTGCACCTTTCGGGCGATAGCACTGCGCAGATCCGCCCCCACGCTCAGCCCCGCCCGTACGGAGAGGATCGTGTTCGCCACCGCGAAGAGGGCACTCAACATCGCGGCCCCCAACATCAGAAGCGCGGTGCGCACGATGCTGCCAATGTCGCGCTCCGCGATCCCCTCGTCGATCACGCGCTGCGTCAGACGTGGGATCAGCAGATCGGCGGCGACGACGCCGAACAGAAGGATCACGGCCAGAACGACCTGCCGCCAGTACGGGCGAATGAACCGGCCCATTCGAAAAAGAGGCTTCATACCAAATCTCCTACGTATTCAGAACAACTGAACCACATCGAATCACGCCTGAGGCGACGAGGTACGCCCCGACGCCCGGCGTGTCATCTAACGTCCTCCAGGTTCTCACGGATGCGGTCGAGGAGACGGGCCAGCGTCTGCCTTTCCTCATCAGAGAATCCATCCAGCGTCTCCTCCTCCAGCTCGGCCCACACCCGTTCCACCGCGCCCCGGATCCCCCGACCGGCGTCGGTCAGGTAGACTCGCGAGACACGCTCATCGCGCGGGTCCGGACGTCGCTCGACGAAGCCCGAGCGCTCCATGCGTTTCACCGCGTTGGTGACGGTGGTGGGATGGACGCCGAGGCGGTCGGCCAGCTCCGAGTGGGTTATCCCTTCCTCTTTCCACAGAGCGCACAGGACGAACTGCTGACCCCGGTAAAGGCCGAGATCCTCCAGCAGCGTCCGCGCCCGGAAGTAGTGAGCCTTGCACACCTGGCCGAGCAGGTATCCGAGCGTCCCCGATAGTCTCGTCTCATCCATCCGCCGTCCCCTCCGATTACTTTGCTGACCAACTATTGGCCGACCAATTATATAGAGGACGTCACAGGTGTCAAGGATGTCCTGCGGGAGACGCGTCTGACTCCAGGGAGGGAGGATGCTACGCGCTAGGGTCTCCCCGACGTGCAGTGACCACGTCGAGCACGAAGAAGGCCGGCATACCCATCAAGCACAACCACCCCACCCAGTCGCCCAAGCGGGCAGAGAGGGTGCGCCCCGTGCCCAACGGTACGTCGGCCACCAGGACCCTCTGCTCCGCTCCCGGGGTCACGGCCCGTACCAGAACGCGACCGGCGGGATCGATGATCGCCGAATCAAAGGCCACGTCCGCCTTAACCGCCGCGACGCGGTTCTCCACCGCCCGGAACACCAGATGTGTGTAGTGCTTCTCCGCGATGGCGGGCCAGTCGAAGGAGGGCACCGCGATCAGCTGCGCGCCAGCCCGCGCCACCTGGCGGGCGGTGTCCGTGAAATCGAGGTCGTAGCAGATCATCATGCCCAGCGCGCCCAGGTTCGTCTCGTAGGC
>CAZQXX010000138.1:2625-8482 GCA_964597105.1 uncultured Anaerolineales bacterium | reverse complement strand
ATCGTGTCTGTCGTGGGCCAGGGCGGAATGGGCGCGGTTTACCGCGCCGAGGATCGCCGTTTGGAAGGGCGCATCTGCGCGGTCAAAGAGGTGCGTCCCGATCCCGACGCGACCCCCGAGACTCTGGCTCAGTCCCGCGAGCAGTTCTATCGCGAGGCCACGACGCTGGCACGGCTCGATCACCCCAACCTCCCTAAGGTGTCCGACACCTTCCACGAGGGCGGTCGCGAGTACCTGGTCATGGACTTCGTCGAGGGGAAGGACCTGCGCCAGGCGATGGAGAAGAAACGCCGGGAAGGGACCTTCCTCGACGAGAGTCAGGTCCTGCAGTGGACTCACCAACTGTGCGACGCCCTGGCATATCTTCACAGTCGAGAGCCTCCCATCCTCCATCGCGATATCAAGCCATCCAACATCAAGCTCACCCCCACCGGCTTGATCAAACTGGTCGATTTCGGCCTCGTCAAGCTTCTCGCCACCGATCAGGCGCGCACCGTGACCGTGCTCCAGGGCCGAGGCACCGCCGCCTACACCCCTCTTGAGCAATACGGGGGAGACAGTGGACACACAGACGTCCGCTCCGACATCTACTCACTCGGTGCGACGCTGTACCACCTGCTGACCAACCGCCCGCCGGCCGATGCAAAGCAGCGCTTCCTCAACCCAGACGCCCTGCAGCCACCGAGCACGTTCAACTCCCACATCTCCCCGTCCACGGAGCACGCTATCATGGCAGCCATCGCCATGCATCCCGACGAGCGCCCTCAGACCGTGAGCCAGTTTCGCGACAGGCTCCAGACCGGGTCGCTCATATGGGCCTGGTCGAGCGCGGACGTGGCCCCTTCGCTCCTCTCTCTCATTCTCGAGTCGACGGACTGGGAGCGGGCGATCCGGGAGAATCAAGATCTGTTGATCGTCACTGCAGGATTGCTGATCCTTTCCCTGCTCGTGACGCTACTCTGACGCCAGGGGCCGTCTCGGCCACTTCCTCTCCTCGACGAGCCAGGCGGAGAACAGCGAAAGCGCACTGCCGACCATCGCCGCGCCTCCTGCCGTCCACGGTTCCCCACGGCCATTGAACAGGCCCAGGTAAGACAGTCCCAACGCGTACGCCAGGTAGAGCCCCATACCCCCGATCGCGCACCACAGGGCAATCCGGAAGGCTCTCGTGACCGTCCGATCGCTAAGCCGCATCGCGTGAAACCCCGCGGCGCTGACGACCGCCACGCCAGCCAGCGCCACGATCAGATCCAGCATATGGACCCTCAGCCCTAACGGATTCTCAGAATTCCCCGATCCGGGCTCGCTCCCCCCCACAGGCGTCGAGGGAATGGTCGGTTCAGCCATCACCGTCGCCGTTGGCAGCGGCGTGGGAGTCGGTGTCGGCACAGGGGTTGGAGAAGGCGTTGGCGTCACGATCGTCGCGGCACCGCTCTCCTGAATAATGATCTGGAGGGCGACCTGCCGGGGGACCGGATCCGCCTGGACCGAGATATCGAGGCGCCCGGTCCGGTCGAGCGTGAGAGCCGTCTCCGCGACGCCGCTGCGCGTCGTCGCCAGCACCGATTGCTCCAGACCCTCCTGCGGGTAGTTGAAGAAGAAATTGACCGGCGTGCCATCCGGCACGATGTGCCCGTTCCGATCGACGATTGTGCCGGTGCGCAGACGGATCTGATCGCCCCGTTCCAGCCGGGGGTCCGCTGTCGGCTCCTCCCCTTCACCGTTCTCCGCTGTCGCCTCCTCCATCGGCGGCTCGGTCGTGGGGATCTCACCGCCGGGAGGCACCGGGGTGCCGTCCTCCCCGTTAGCCGCACTCGTCACAGCGTACTCGACCGGGATGGTCTGCTCGGGATCGGGCGCTGTCTGGACCGATAGATCGTACGTGACGCCGGGGACGCTCACCGGCGGATCTCCCCGAGCCGCATACTCACCGAACAGCGCGCGCACCGAGGCTTTGATGGAGGGCAGGAGATGGCTGTAGCTCGCATAATAGGCGCTCAGCTTGCTGACCTCCGTGGCGTCCAGAGAATAGGGAACGTCATACGCGATCACGATCACGTGCGGACTCCGCAGCGCATCGGCTCGCTCGCCCAGAAAGCGTCGGACCACGTCAGACTGCGCCGGGCCGCTCTCCGGGTTCAGCATGCCGAAGATGATCCAGTCAGCATTCTCCAACGCCACCCCCAGGCGCGAGGGCGGCCCCACCGTCGGCGTGATCTCCTCTCCGGCGGACGGAGCAGGGCTGATAGGCGAGGACAGGGCATCCAGGTGGGTCTCAAGATCGTCATACGTGAAGCTCGATATCAGCAGCGGATCGATCTGCGCCGTCGCCGTCGGCCCGTAGAACTGGATCATCGTCTCCTCCAGCGCGCCTGCATCGATATAGGGCACGGGCGCACAGGTGGCACAGGGCCGGCCCGTCCTGGCGTCCGTGAAGATGACGATGCGGTCCTCGCGGGTCGGAGGAGCGGGAACGAGATCCGGTGACGGGGGCGAGAGCAGCGTCATGCCGTCCCGGGCAATCGCGGATACCGCCTCTGCGTTCGGCTCTATCGCCTCGGTGACGATCTCCGGGTCGGGCTGGACGTCCGCCAGGTCGAACGTGCCGCCATAGAGGGAGAGCTTGAGTCTCAAAATCCGGGCAACCGCTTGATCCACTTCCTGCTGGAACGACGGCTCAGTCTCATACTTCTCACGGAAGAAGGAGATTGTGGATTTGACGTTGGCCGTCTGCTCCACCCAGTCGTCGTTCAGGCTGAACTGGGAGAGGAGCAGAAGGTCATTCCCGGCCAGAAACGCATCCTGAGCGATGCGCCGTCCGTTGAAGGTCTGCTCCCCGGGGGCGTAGAAGCGTCGCAGAGCCCGAAGGCCCAGCTCATCGGAGAGGGTTACCCCTCCTGCCTCCCGCCAGGGGGACAGCTCGGGAAGCGCGAGCAGCTGCTGGAGCACGTTGCTGTCGACGCTGATAGGGGACGTGGTGATGAAACGCCCCCCTCCCAATCCCTGGAAGCGAATGTGAGAGACCATCATACCGTCGGGTCGCGAGGATGGGTCTCTCGCCTGAGCCACCGCGAAGAAGGGCGCCAGGTCGATCTGCTTCAGCTTCTCCAGGGTCCGCTGCACCGTGGAGATCTCGTCG
Source organism: uncultured Anaerolineales bacterium (assembly GCA_964597105.1). Lineage (GTDB taxonomy): Bacteria > Chloroflexota > Anaerolineae > B4-G1 > B4-G1 > SKLM01. The sequence goes on along the minus strand of CAZQXX010000138.1, from coordinate 5,343 downwards.
TCCAGCGAGCGGTCGGAGGATCCCAATCCCGGGAAGTGCTTGGCGATGACGGCCATCCGACCCTCCGCCCCTTCGTGGACACCGCGGATGTACGCCTTGCCCATCTCCCCAACCCAGAACGGCTCCCCTCCGAAGGTCCGCACGCCGAGGTCGCCGCTGCTCGCCGGTCGGGGGTTCTCCAGGACGTCGAGCGAGGGCCCCAACAACACGTTGACGCCCATCGCGCTCAGCTCATGGCCGACAATCTGGCCAACGGTGGCCGTGTGGCTCACGTTCCAGGTCGCTCCCAGGGCCATCTGAGAGGGCAACGGCGTCGTGCCGCTGATGATGCTGGTATAGGGCATGCCGTTCCCTTCTTGACTCGCGGCCACGAGGAGCGGCACAAAGGGGTCCGAGGCGGTATCCGTGATCGGCCGGGTCGACTGCCAGGCGGTCTCCTGGAGGCGGCCGACGAGCCGGGCCACCTGAGCAGGTGCATTCCCGTCGTTGTTGACGTTGCCATTCTCGGGCTTGAGCAACACCCCGCCCACGTGGTAGTCCCGTATCAACTCCGTGATAGCAGCCCGCTCGTCAACCTGCGATTCAGGGAAGGTGACCACGAAGAGCTGCCCCACCTTCGCCGCACTCGACATCTGCGCCATGAGTTGTGCCACCTGATCCTCCTGGGCGCGCAGCCCTGAGGGGGAGATCGGTGTCAGACTGATGGCCGTGACGAGTGCCAGCGCAATAAGGAATCGTTGGAGCTTGCTCATTCTGTATTCCTGAACCAAACACAGCAGGCCGGGTCGGCCTCCGTCGGCGGGCGTCGCGGTGATTCCACCGAGCACATCAGATGGGGTGTGGCGACCGCCCGTTCTGCTTAATTGTACCTTAAAGGGAGTCAGATGCAATCAGAAACCCCGGCTTCGGTCGAAGTCGGGGTCTCGTTCAGTCTGATCGCGCCGGCGCACCCGGGGAGACTAGGGGCCCTTTTCCTGGCCAGCCTTCCGGGCCGCGCCCTGGCCAGCCTCCGGGCCAACCTCCTCGTCATCCTCCTCCCATCCAATGATCCATATGCAGAGACCGGCCAGGCCGATGGTCGCCACAATCAGCGCCGCCCACTGTCTCGGCAGAAGCCCGACGTCCCGGGCAGACCAGATCAAGATGGCAACCATCCCCACGGCTAGCACGAACCACGCCGAGAGGCGAGGGTGCTCGTTAAAGAATCGCTTCACAAAGGACATACTTCCTCCGATCCGTACCGTCTCACACACTCATCGACGCCATTATCCACGCCCTCGCCCAAGCACCACCGCCTAGAGGGGCCTGACCACTCGGTCAGAGCGCAGCTCCTTTACCAGAATCTCCTCGTCGTCCTCTCGGCCGGCCTCATAGGCCGTCTCGCGCCACGCCTGAGGCATATGGCCGATCGTCCGCGGCTCGTATCCCAAAGCCTCCCCAAACTCGAACAACTCGGTGCCGGCTGAGCGGGGCACAAACAGAACGGCTGCCTCAGCCTGCAGCCCTCTCGCCGCCGCCTCCATTTCACCGAAGAGAGCCGGCCCAACGACGTCCCGCAGGTGAGACGGCCAGATTAGCAGATCAGTCACACGAGCGACCAGATTCTCCACCTGCCACCCGATGACCCCCACCGGGCTACCCTCCTGTTCGGCCAGGAAAAATCCCACGTCTCCCAGGCGGTCCATGACCTGCTTCACGTCGACCGCCTTGCGTCCGCCCAGCGCAAGACTGACGAATCTGGCGATTGGGCCGGCGTCGCCCGCTCCCCCTCTCCTCACCAGGATACGCTCTCCACCCATCACACCCTCCCTACCCCACCGTCCTGGATCAGCCCTCGACGCCCGATCATTATACCGCGGTGTGGGTCGATTCCAAGCTGGGCATCCTGCCCCTGCATCACTCTCCACAACGTCCTCCCACGCGGCCCTCACCTGCTCTCTCGTCGCCCGCAGCGACCCGGAGTTGTCGATGACCACATCGGCATGCGCCACCTTCTCCTCCTGGGGTGGCTGAGCCTCCACCCGTCGTTCAGCCTCCGCCCGACTCAGATCCCGCGCGCTCACGATCCGCGCGATCTGCTGATCGCGCTCGCACGTGACCACCCACACGCTGTCACACGCGTCGGCCAGCCCCGACTCAAACAGCTTGATTGCCTCCACGACCACGACGGCGGCAGAGCTGGCCGCAACACGGCGGCCGATCGCCTGCAGGGTGGCGGGATGGACGATCCGCTCCAGGCGTGCCAGTGTCTCGGGGTCGCTGAAGACGATGGATCCCAACGCCTTCCGGTCGATCTCACCGCTCGCCTTCAGGATCTGGGGGCCAAACGCGTCCACGACTTGGGCGTAGGTGTCCGTACCCGGGCGCTGGACCTGATGGGCTACCTTATCCGCATCGATCAGCTCGGCACCCAGGTCGGCGAGCATCCCGGCGACGGTCGACTTCCCCGTTCCGATGTTGCCCGTGATCCCGATGAGAAACGGATGCCAATCCCATTCGTCCATCACGCCTGCTCCACCCACTCAGCGAGAAGCGCCTCCAGCTCTCCTGCGTTCTGGCTGTGCTCGGCTCCCAACTCGCGCACCCGAGCCACCGCCTGCTCCTGGCTGGCTGCAGCCAGCGCCGCCTCCAGCTCCGCCTGCCGGGACTCCAGCTCCTGAATCCGCTCCTCGAGCTCGGCCCTCCGAAGCGCCTGCCGCTCGGCCTCCCGGCCGGCCT
>CAZQXX010000138.1:0-2525 GCA_964597105.1 uncultured Anaerolineales bacterium | reverse complement strand
GGCCTTCCGGCCGGCCGCCCTTCGGCGCTCTCGGGCGGCTGTCTGAGCGGTACTCTCGGGCTCGATCTCGTCATCCTGTGGCCGCTGCGCCCTCCACTCACGATATTCCTCGTACGTCTCGAACGTTCTCAGCTCGTCCTCATCGATCCCCCACACCCGTTCCGCCAGTGCACGAATCAGATACCGATCGTGGGTGACCATCAGCACCGTGCCGTCGAAGTGCGTCAGGACGTCCTCCAGCACCTCCTGGGAAGGAATGTCGAGATGACTGGTCGGCTCATCGAGAACCAGAAGATTGGCACCCTGCAGGACGAGGACTGCCAGCGCAACCCGAGCTTGCTCTCCCCCGGACAGGTCCTCAATCCGCTTGAAGACGTCGTCCCCGGAGAATCGGTACGGGCCAAGGAAATTCCTGGCTTCACTTATTCTCAGCTGCCCCGCATCGACGACCGTATCCAGCACCGACTGTTCGGGAGCCAGGTTGGTGTGGCCCTGAGCGAAGTATCCTATCTGTACGTTGGCCCCCATGCGCACACGGCCCTGGAGCGGCGCCACCTCCCCCAGGATCGTGCGGACGAGCGATGTCTTGCCAGCCCCATTCGGTCCCAGCAGCGCCACGGTCTGTCCGCGCCACAAGGTGTGATCCTCGGCCGTGAGAAGGGGAGCGTCAGGGTCGTACCCGACCACCAGATCCCGCAGCCCGACCACCAGATCCCCGCTTCGAGCCGCTTCCGGCAAAGAGAAACTGAGTGGGCAGTAGTCGCGGGGCTCCTGGATCCGCTCGAGCCGCTCCAGCCGCTTCCGTCGCCCCTTCGCCTCACGGCTCCGTTGCCCGGCGATGTTGCGACGGATGAACGCCTCTGTTCGAGCGATGAACTCCTGCTGCTTCTCGTAGAGAGCTTGCTGACGGGCCACCCGGGCAGCCTTCTGCTCCACGTAGTGGCTGTAATTCCCCCGGTATTGCTCCAGCCGCCCCCAGGCCAGCTCCCACACCTGGGACGCGAACCCGTCAAGAAATGCCCGGTCGTGCGCCACAACGACCACGGCCCCCTTCCACGATGCCAGGTAGTCCTCCAGCCATTCCACACCGGAGAGATCCAGGTGATTGGTCGGCTCGTCCAATAGAAGGAGGTCTGGTTCTTCCAGCAAGAGTCGGGCGAGCAGGGCCCGTGTCTTCTGTCCGCCACTGAGTTGATCGACTGAAACGTGGAAATCATCCCGACCGAAACCCAGCCCGGCGAGCACCTGCTCGATTCGCGCCTCATAGGTGTAGCCGCCGCGCCGCTCAAATGCTTCCAGCGCCCGGCCATACCGCTGAAACACCTCGTCCCCTACGGACGGGTCGGCCATGGCCGCTTCCAGGCGTTCGAGTTCGGCCGACTGCGCGATCAGATCGGAGAAGACGGCCAGCATCGCGTCCCAGAGGGTGATGTCACCGTTAAGGAAGCGACTGGCTTGCTGTGGAAGATAGCCTGTGTGTGTCTTCTGGGCGCGGTGGATGACCCCACCCGTGGGAGGTTCTCGACCACCGATCAGGCGCAGCAGCGTCGTCTTGCCCGACCCATTGGGCCCGACGAGCGCGATCTTGGCCTCATTAGAGATGGCAAACGATACGTCGGCGAATACGTCTTGCGCGCCGTAAGACTTATACAAATTGCTGGCGGAAACGAGAGACATCTTCTATCTAAGCTCGACTTTCTGTCAGAGCGTGCCGCACAGGCCCCGCACCGTGTTGGACGTCCTGAGCGACTCTGCTGGTACCACATCACCATAATCAGGGCGCGCCACCAAGCTTACCCAAGGCGCCCGCCACGTCCTCCAGCAGCTCTTCCTGCTGCAGCACACCTTTCTTAACCAGGGACTCGACCCGATGATTGAGCCGCTGACGATCTTCCTGTGTCAGTTCCTTCGCGGTCACCACGATCACGGGAATCGACCGGGTCACCTCATCGGCCTTCACCGCCTCCAGGACGGCAAACCCATCCACTTCGGGCATCATCAGATCCAGGATGATTATATGTGGATGCAGATCTTTGACCAGTGCGATAGCCTCCTTGCCTCCCCCCGCCTCCACGACGCGATACCCTTCATAGGTCTCAATCATCCGTCGGAGCAGTGCCCGATCCTGAGGGCTATCGTCGACCACCAGGACCTGGTGACTCCCGGGTCCGCGGTTGAGTCGATCTAACGCCGACAGCAGATCCTCCTCCATAATCGGTTTGACCAGGTAGTCGGCCGCACCGAGGCTCATGCCGCGATCCTTCTCACTGATGATACTGCAGACAATGACCGGGATGTCCCTCGTCTCGGCATCAGCCTTCAACTCCTGGATCACCTCCCAACCATCTTTCTGCGGCATCATCACGTCCAGGGTGATGGCATGAGGCTTGAGACGTTTCGCCACATCCATGACGCGACTTGAGTCCGCCAACCCGAATACCCGATACCCCCGTAGATGGAGGTAACGGCGGTAGAGGTTAATCACGCCGGTGTCGTCGTCGACACACAGAATGAGCTTCTCAGCC
>CAZQXX010000137.1:0-8563 GCA_964597105.1 uncultured Anaerolineales bacterium | reverse complement strand
AATCGACTGTTGGCCCTGGCCTCGTTCATCTGGGGGGCGACGACGTGGCTGAACGCACTGGCGCCCACGTATCCTCTCTTCATGGCAACCCGCTCGAGTACGGGGATCGATGACTCCAGCTATCCCGGCTTGTATAGCCTGCTCGCCGACTACTTCGGACCAGACATGCGTGGCAAGGTGTACGGCGTCATGCAGATGTCCGGCCCACTGGGCTTCATGGTGGGAACCGTACTGGCGACCACCCTGGGCGGTGTACTGGGGTGGCGAAAGGTCTTCTTCATCACTGGAGGCAGCGGAATCGTGATCGCGGCCCTGATCTTTTTCACCGTGCGCGAGCAGCCTCGGGGGAGTGCCGAACCGGAGATGGAGGGACTCGACATGGTGAGAACGTACCGCCTTGACTGGGCAGCGTTACGGCAACTGCTACGCATTCCCAGCCTCCTGCTACTCATGGCCCAGGGTTTCTTCGGCGTATTCGCGTGGAATGTGCTCATCTTCTGGTTCTTCCGGTACTTGGAGACGGAGCGCGGGTATTCCTCCGGTCAGGCAATGACGACGATGCTGGTGGCTATCGCCGCGCTCTCGGTTGGCTTCTTCCTGGGAGGAAATATAGGGGATACGCTGTTCAAGCGCACGCGGCGGGGACGTGCCGTGGTAGGCGGGCTAGGGACGCTAGCGGCAGCCCTATTTCTGCTTCTCACGATGAACGTCCCGGCTGAGAACAGGCTACTCTTCACGATCCTGCTCGGGTTCACTGGTGTGACAATGTCAACCACGGCACCGAATGCGATGGCAACTGTTCCGGACATTACGGCACCGGAGGCCCGTAGCACGGCACAGGCGGTACGGAAGCTAGTGGAGGATGGCGGCGCGGCGCTGGCACCCTTCCTGGCCGGCGTCATCGCCATGCGGACTTCACTGCACACAGCTATCATCGTGATCTGCGTCAGTACCTGGCTGGCGTGTGCGGCGCTGTTCGCGGCCGTCGCCTATGTCGTACCCGATGATATTGAGGCACTACGCCGGCTGATGCGGGAGCGAGCAATGAGAAACCAGGCGGCGAATGAGCATGGAGCGTAACCGGTGGAGGCAGAACGGCAGGGGTCCGAGAGAGATGAGATGGAGAGAGCACCATCCCGATTCGCAGCCCACACAAGCCAGGACTTGAGACAATGAAGCATGGCCACCGCATCCGTTACCCACGCCGGCGCATTCCCCGGGGCTTAGTACGTCTGTTAGGCCGCCTCGTACTGCCCTTGCTGTTCAGGATTCGAATCAAGGGGCGAGAGAACTTCCCCGAGAGTGGGCCGCTGCTGGTTACAGGAAATCACAGGGCAGCAATGGAAGCTGTCTTGATGGTCGTCTACACTCCCTGGCAGGTCGAGGTGCTGGGCGCGGCCGACACCCCTCATGAGAAGATCATCGAAATTGCAGCCCGCGTCTATAAGCCCATCCCGGTCAACCGCGGCCATTTCGACAGGGCTGCCCTGGTCAGATCATTGGATGTCTTGAGGCAGGGAGGCGTCGTGGCCATCTTCCCCGAGGGAGGCATCTGGAATGCCGACCGTATGCGTGCACAGACCGGTGTGGCCTGGCTAAGCTACAGGGCCGAAGCTCCAGTGCTGCCTATCGGTTTCAGCGGCACGATGGGCGCTATTCACAAAGCCCTGCGGCTGAGGAGGCCGCGGCTGACGATGCATGTCGGACAACTAATCCCGGCCGCGCACCTACCCAAGGATCAGCCGCGCAAGGCGGCGCTGGAGGCATTCGCCACACACACCGTTGAGGCGATCAAGGCCTTGCTGCCACCCGGGGACCCAGCACACAAGCCTCCGATTGAGGATGAACGATTCGAACTACAAATCGTTGCACGCAAGGAAGACGGGAAACAAGAGAGTTACCCAGATGGTCTGAGGATCCGGCACGGGGCGCCACTGGCTAAGCTATTGCATCGGCCGACCATATTGAAGATATTCACCCGTAACCTTGAGCTCCCCACTCAACCTCTGCAGCGTCTGGACAAGGAGAGGGATCCAGAGAAAATCGTCAGGGCAGTCCAATCGATACTGAATTACCTGCGCGAGGAAAACCCTTACCTGCTGACGTACCGCTTTGGGCCCAGAGAGGCAGCGGCGATGCACTCAGGCCTGGAAGAGTTGCTGGGCCTCGCCAAGTGGGCCATTGCGTCGGGGCTGCGATTGGAGGTCACGCCAATCCGGCGGTACACGTCACCTGAACAGAGCGAAGAGGTCGTTCAAGCTAAGCAGGGCTCGTTCGAGAGCTGGATGTGAGCCAGACGGGAGAGCGATAGGTGAGTGGAATCGAAGGGCAGGATCGTTCCGATCCTGCCGCTGGCAACACGTTCGCGCAACTCGTCCTGGATCGAGCCGCTCGCCGGCGGCGTGATGATAGGTGGGTCCGGGAACGTCTACGTGACCCCTCGTCCCGCTTCGTGCCGATATGGGATTCCAGGGTCCTGGTAAGTAACGAATCATCCCCTCGCCCTATCCTGCTTGGACCCCAGGATGCACACCGTTTGCTCGAAGAGGAGGAACGGGCCGTGCTCCTGGGAGAGGCGGCGGAGCACACGTATTTCGCAGTCGCCTTGATCGACCGCGAGGGCGCTGTTCCACCGCCAGTGGAGCACGGGGAGTTTCGTTCCCTGCGGAGAGTCGCCGCATTGCTCGAGCGGGGAGAGGCCGGACTCCTGGCCTACGCCAAGGCCATGATCACATGGCATCAGCGGCATCAATACTGCGGTGACTGCGGCAGCGCTACGAGGAGCGCCCAGGGAGGGCATCTGAGGGTGTGCACGAACGAACGTTGCGGCCGACATCACTTCCCTCGAACCGACCCTGCGATCATCGTCCAAGTCACCCACGGCAGTCAGTGCCTGCTGGGCCGTCAGCCAGGGTGGCCGGAGGGATTCTATTCGATCATCGCGGGCTTTGTCGAACCCGGTGAAAACTTGGAGGCTGCCGTGGCACGTGAGGTACGGGAGGAGACGGGTATTCAGATCACGGACATTCGATACCACTCGTCCCAACCCTGGCCATTCCCCAGCTCCTTGATGCTGGGGTTCACCGCCCAAGCAACGGACCCGGCGATTCGACTTCACGATGGCGAGCTGGAGGATGCCAGATGGCTGTCACGGCGGGCAATCGTGAATGAGCTTCGGCAAGGTGCTTTGCAGCTTCCATCGGAGATATCGATCTCACACCGCCTTATTGCAGAGTGGTTCGATGCCGGAGAATCAGGGCCTCTCAAAGCGGTACTGGAGGCTATGTAATTGGCTACTCCGGTTCGACCTTCAACGGAATCACCCGCCGCGCCAGCACACTGACCGCTCCTCGCCGCTTCTGTAACGTCCCTTCGATCACCACGAAGGAGGATCTCAAGGTGTCTCGGCTCTTCTCATACACCTCGGGTTTGACCACCACGTTGATCAACCCTCCTTCATCCTCCAATGCGAGAAAGGCCACGCCTTTGGCCGTGGGCGGACGTTGGCGTGATACAATCACCCCGCCTACCCATACCCTCTGTCCATCCTCCAGCGCTGGCAACTCCTCACTCGGCGTCACGCCCATCGCACAAAGCTTATCGCTCACCAGAGAGGTTAGGTGCTGCCGAGCGCTTACTCCCGTGTGGGCCACCTCGGTCCACAACCTCCCACGCGGCGATAGAAAGGCAAAGCGTGGATCCCCCTCGCAAGATGAGATCGGCAACTCAGGTGGGCCGTCAGCTGCCTCCAGGGCCATCTTCAACTCCCAGATCAGTTGCCGCCGAGGCGCCCCCCAAGCATCAAAAGCCCCCGCCCAGATCAACCCCTCCACCGCTCGCCTTCCTAATTTCGTACGCCGACAGAAGTCGGCCAGCGAACGAAATGGATCGATCTGCCTGGCCTCTATCACACTTTTCCCCCCCATCTCGCCCAATCCACTCACCGCTGCGAGCCCCAACCGGAGTGCCTCTTCTTCGACAGTCGGCTTCAAGCCGGAAGCCTCCACATCGACCGGTCGCACCTCCAGGCCACAACGGCGGGCCTCGGAGACGATGACGTGGGGTGGATAGAAGCCCATCGGTTGATGGCGTAGTAACGCCGTGAAGAAAGCGAGGGGATGATACCGTCGCAGCCAGGCCGACTGGTAGGTGAGTACGGCGAAAGCCGCGGCGTGGCTCTTGGGGAAGGAATATCCACCAAATGCCTGGAGCTGTTCAAAGACCCCTCGTGCTGACTCCCGATCAACGCCTTTCTTCACTGCTCCCTCTATGAATCGTCCCCTGAATCCTACGATCTTCTGCTTCGCTCGCTTATGGGACAGCGCCCGCCGTAGAAGCTCAGCCTCACCCGGGGTGAAATCGGCCAGATCCCGGGCCACCTTCAACACCTGTTCCTGGAAAATGATAACGCCCAACGTCTCCTCGAGCGCGTCCTTCAGAAAGGGATGCGGATAGGTGATCGGCTCTCTCCCCTCACGACGGCGCAGGTAGGGGTACACCATCTGGGCCTGAAGTGGACCGGGGCGGATGAGGGAAATCTGGATAATCAGATCGTCGAAGGATCGCGGCTGGAAACGGGGAATCAAGCTCGCCTGGGCTCTCGACTCGACCTGGAAGACGCCAATAGTCTCACCCCGGCAGAGCATATCGTAGACCTCGGGGTCGTCGCGGGGCAGCCTGCTCAAGTCCGGACGCTTTCCACTCTGTCCCTCGACAATCGTCACCGCATCCTCGATGAGAGACAACATCCGCAACCCCAGGAGGTCGATCTTGACCATCCCCACGCCCTCCAAAGCCTCCTTGTCCCACTGGGTCACCACACGCCCTTCCATAGTAGCCGGTTCCAGCGGCACTACCTCGCACAACGGCGGACCGGAGATGACCATCCCACCGTTATGGATGCCCAGATGACGAGGCAGACCGAGCAGCTGGGGCACCAGCCTCAGAAGATGCCGAAACAGTCCATGATTGACCTCCCAGTCAGCGGGTTTCTCGACGCCCAATACATCGAGAACCTCTCTTGACATCTCCATAGCGGCGGTGTCTTCTCCATCGCCTCCACCGATACGGCCTTCACGCGCAAGGTCGAGAAGCTCCGGACAAGATTCCGTCAGCCGCTCCACCAGAGGGGGAGGAAAACCCAGGACTCGCGCCGCGTCACGCACTGCCGAGCGGGCGCGAAAGGTGACAAGGGTGCATGCCATCGCCGCGTGTTCGCTCCCGTAACGCTGATAGACATACTGGATCACCTCCTCCCGCCGGTTGGCGGCAATGTCGACATCGATGTCCGGTGGGGATCCACGTTCGGGCGACAGGAAACGTTCGAAGACCAGATCACACGCCACCGGATCGATGGGACTGATGCCCAGGAGATAGGCCACGAGAGAGTTGGCCGCGCTGCCCCGCCCCTGGCAGAGAATTCCTGCCTGCCTGGTGAAGCAGACGATGTCCCAGACAATGAGAAAGTAGTTGGCCAGCCCCATCTGTTGGATTACCGAGAGCTCTCTCTCCAGAAGACCCGTCGGTGGATCGACCGGATAGCGACGGGGCATCTCCCTCTCGCACAGACGTCGCAGGTGAAAATTGGGGGCGTCGCTGCCATCGATTGAGGCCCGAGGAAGGATCTGAGTGCCCGCCGGCAGGTACTCGAAGGCCGGCGCACAGCGGTCGGCGATACGGAGGGTGTTCTCCAGAGCAATGGGGATGTCGCTGAAGAGCGCGGCCATCTCTCCGGGTGAGCGCAACACGTATTCATCGTTCGGACGTAAGAGATCGCCGGCATCCTCCAAGACGGTGTGGTGACGGATGCAGCGCAGCACATCGTGCACCTCCCGCTGAGACGGATGAAGATAATGGACATCACCAGTGACCACCACATCCAGCCCAACCTGGTCGGCAAGCGTCGCCAGCCGTGCCAAGAGCCGGTCATCCCCCTTTCGAAAGTGACGCTGAAGCTCGATGAAAAACCGACCAGGACCGAAGACACGGGCATAGGCCTGAGCGATGCCTAACGCTTGTTCCCGCTGCCCCGCCATCAACAGCCGGGGGATCTCTCCTCGCCGGCAACCGGAGAGCCCGATCAGGCCCCCGGCATGGGCAGCCAGATCAGATCGTTTCAGCTTGGCCACACCCTTTTCCTGATCCCGACGCGCCAACGTAATCAAGCGACAGAGATTGGCATATCCCTCCGCGGTCTCAATCAGAAGCGTCAAGTGGGATCCGTCCTCAAGGGTCATCTCGGCACCCAAGAGGGGTTTGATCCCCATCTCCTGCGCTGCCTTCACGAAGCGCACCGCACCGTAGAGCGCATCATGGTCGGTCAAGGCAAGGGCGGGGATCTTCAAGTTCGCTGCTCGAGTTGCCAGAGCCTCGGGTGTGGAAACGCCATCAAGCAGACTATGACTCGAGTGGGCGTGTAGTTCGGCATAGCCAGGAACCCGGCCTTCGCCCGCTCTAGATTGACGTCTTTGTCCCCAGGGATTCAGATATGCCGGCGTTCCAGTAGCCATTGATCGGTGTGCACATCACGGAAAATCACGCGCATCTGACCATCGGCAAGCTCCAGGCGAAAATAATCGCGCCCGACAGGTTGGCTCCACCACTGCCGGCGCTCCCGCCAGAGCTCATAAACACACGTCACTTCCTGAATCCGCTCCCGCCACACGATAGCTTTAGGCGAGCCATCCTGATTAGTGGTGACCTGGATAAGAGAGGGCTTGGGCGGAACAACCAGAGCGGCGACCATGACAGACAACTCGCCGAAGCGGTCCCATAATCGTCGCAGTGTCTCACGCAACGCATGACTGAAGGTGGACACATCCTCAGACGGTACGCCACCAAAAAGGGTCAGCTGAGTGGCGCCCAGATGGAAAGGGCGGAGAGGGTAGGCGGTGACAGATAAGCCAGCCACCGGCCCGCCAATGGGTAAACTACCTAACATTCGAGCGCCCAGACGAGAGAGTGGGGCGGCATCGGACGATGGGGGTTTGACTGGCTTGCCGATTGTGTGCGTCTCGCCACGAGCTTCCTCGACTTCTAACCGCACTCCCTCGGCCTGATAGCCACAACGGTTGAGTTCGCCGGCCAAGTCGTCCGTCATGTACTTCACCAGAGCCAGCAAGGGCACTCGATCGCTCAACGGATCGATAAACGCGTGAGATCTCGAAATCTGACGCGGGGGAGCGTCGGCTTGTACAGGCCGACCATCCATCCCGCATGCCATATCGTACAAAGGCCCAGCATGGCTGCCGAATTGACGGATCACGGCCAGCCGAGGCAAATTAGCAAGGGCCCCGAGGGTACGCACCCCCAGCAGTCGCAAGCGGCGTTCCATCTCCGGGTCAAGAGGAAGTACAGAGATGTCAAGAGGCGAGAGGAATGCCTGCTCTTCTCCCAATGGGATGACACACGTCTCTCCCGGCCCGGCAACGTGCGCCGCTTGCTCTGCCACGAACTTGCTGTTGCCCAGGCCAACGCGCACGTTGAAGTCGGAAGAGTCAATCGTCTCTTGAAGGCACTGATCCGCCAGATCAGCGTCATCCTTAAACTGGCGCTTGAGACCGGAAACGTCAGCAAGCACGAGCCCAAGCTCCGCCGTCTCCACAGTCGGGGTGAACCGTCGAGCGCTATCGACCAGGGCCTCATGAACGGCCTGGTAGGCCCCTTCATCGGCCGGTACAAAATGAGCATCAGGACAGAGGGCTTCGGCCTGAGAAAGGCGCATACCGGGTTCCACACCGGTCGCCCCTGTCTGAGGACAGGAATCGAGCACCGCACCTTCGTCCCAGCGCCGTCCCCCGACGACCAGTGGACCGTCGGCAAGCGCGGGATTGCGTCGTCGCTCTATCTGCACCGGAAGGTGCGGGATCAACAAACAGATCACTCGCATCGCACCAAGGCCAGCACTTATTCCACCCTATAATAGAACATATGTTCTATTATAGGGATAAGACGAAGGGTGTCAAGGGTCGAATAGGCTGGCTGCAATACGCCAATCAAGAGAGCCTACGGCACAACGCGCAGGGGCCTGGAAGGGAAGAAGGGATGTACCCCGGTCATAGTCCGTCGTGTTGAATTCCTGAAGGACCGTGGTAGAATATCAGTAATTAGCATACGTCAAGACGACCATCACACCGCCACCCACTGGCAGGAGGAGGTCAGAATTTCGGACAGGCCAGGAGACGATAGTGAAATTGCGAAAAGTTTATCCCCTAGCAGTGCCGCTCCTACTGCTTCTGCTGCTTCTCGCGAGTTGCATGTTCCAGACCAGCGAGACCTCTGATGGCGATAGCCCTCTCGATAGAGACATCGTACCCTTTTTGGATGAATTCGCGGAGCTCGTGGCGATAGGCATCGAAATCCTGGGCATCGGGATCATCGCAAAAGGCGCTCTGACGGTGGGTTATTCCTTCGCCCGGGACTCGATAAGGCAAACAACCGCCCTCGGCGGATGCGAGGACTGCCGTACGCACCTAGGACACACGATTCTCCTCGGCCTCGAGTTCCTGGTGGCGGGCGACATCGTCCGCACCGTTGCAGTACGCCCCACATATCACAACCTGGG
>CAZQXX010000136.1:5995-8680 GCA_964597105.1 uncultured Anaerolineales bacterium | reverse complement strand
CGGAGTCATCGATATGGCCTCGTCCTGCCGGACAAGATCACTATCTACCGCCGACCGATCGAGATGAGGACCCGGAACCTGGAAGAAGCACGAGACCTCATCACCCGCGTGGTCCGCCACGAGATAGCGCACCATTTCGGCATTGACGACGAACGTCTGCACGAACTGGGAGCTTACTGACCCTGCTGCAGACTGATGCTGAGGAGTCCCGGTGATGACAACCCACCCCCCGGATGTCACAGCACTTCGTGAGCTCTTCCCGGTAACTCAGCACAAGGTGTATCTCGATCACGCTGCCATAGCGCCGCTGTCGAAACCGGTGCGCACGGCGATGGAGGCCTACCTTGCCGACAGGGCTGCCTGGCGGAATCCTGACAAGTACCGAGACCTATCCGAAGACTTGCGGGATGCACTTGCCCAGCTGATCAACGCCTCGCCGGCGGAGATCGCCCTCGTCCAGAACACGAGCGAAGGGCTCAATATCATCGCGAATGGCCTGCCCCTCGACGCCGGGGACAACGTGATCTTCTGTGATATGGAGTTCCCATCCAATGTCTATCCCTGGATGAACCTGAAGGAGCAAGGAATCGAGGCACGCTGTATCCCACACGATGGCGGAGGGTTAACGATTGACGCACTGGAGTCCCACGCGGACGATCACACGCGTGTCGTGGCAGTCAGCTCTGTGGAGTTTCTCACAGGATTCCGAACCGATCTTGTCGCTTTAGGATCCTGGTGCCACCAACACGACGGGTACTTGGTCGTCGATGGGATTCAATCGTTGGGCGCACTCCCGATGGACGTTCAGACGTGTCACATCGATTTCCTATCCTGTGGCGGACCAAAGTGGCTGATGGGACCGGCTGGCCAAGGCTTCATATACTGCCGCCAGGAACTCCTGGATCACATCACGCCCTCCTTTGCCGGCTGTATCAGCGTGGACGGATGGGAGGACTGGCGGGACTACGACCTCACCTTCCTGCCCACAGCTGCCCGGCTTGAGTTAGGGTGTGCGAACACCATCGGACAAGTCGGCCTTCTGGCGGCAGTACGCCTGCTATTGGACACCGGAATCGAGGCAATCGAGCACTGGATACTGCACCTGACCGACCTCTTAAGCAAGGATTTGGAGCAGCACGGATATGAGGTCGTCAGCAATCGAGAACCGGCGCGGCGGAGCTCGATCGTGTCGTTCAGCGTCCCCGGTGGTGTCGATTCCGCTCTTGATCAGCTGACCGCTTCAGGTATCATAGTCTCGAAGCGTGAGCAGTACATCCGTGTCTCGCCCCATTGTTACAATACCGAGCAGGAGATCCTGCGCCTGTGTACGGTGCTGGGTCGCTAGGTTAGTCCCACACACCTCAAGGAGAGCCTTCAAATGGACCAGAGAGATGCCATGTCCAACGAAAGCAGTGCATTTGTGCCGCCCTTGCCAGACTCAATCGAGGATACAGGACTGGGACTGGGGTTCATCTCCGACTTGGCCCTCAAGCTGCTGTATCTGGAGGGAGATCTACTCGGCTATGAGCTGGCTGATCGTATGAAACTCCCTCACGCTGGGGTAGTTGACGATCTGCTCGACTCTCTTAAGGAGGAGCAGCTTTGCGAGGTCAAGGGTACCGGTGGAGTCAGCGGCGTTGGAATTGGCAGAGCCGTCTATCGGTACCGCATCACGGACAAGGGGCGCGCCGCCGCGCGGGAGGCGCTGGATCGGAGTCAATACGCCGGACCCGCTCCCGTCTCCTTGGAGCAATACAACAAGGCAATTCGACGCCAGTCGAACAGAGCCTCCGCCGTTCATAGAGACAGCCTGGAGAACGCCCTATCCCATCTGGTGGTTGACGAGATGACCGCGGCCCACCTGGGAGCCGCAGTGAACTCCGGGCGATCCATCTTCTTGTTCGGTCCTCCAGGCAATGGCAAGACCGCTATCAGTGAAGCCATAGGCACTCTGGTGCTTCAAAGCGCCCTGTACATCCCATACGCTGTGGAGACAGGACACGAAGTGATCAAGGTGTATGATGTGGTCAACCACGTCAGGGACGACGATCCGTCCCTGGGTAGGAGAGACCGAGACCAACGCTGGGTCCGGATTCGCCGTCCAGTTATCACTGTAGGCGGTGAGATGCTGCTCGAGGAACTCGACCTGATCTACGAGGAGCGAAGCCGCTACTATGAGGCCCCGCTGCAGATGAAGGCAAACGGGGGCATGTTGTTGATCGACGACTTCGGTCGCCAACAAGCTCGACCAAGGGATCTGTTGAACCGATGGATCGTGCCCCTGGAGAAACGCACGGATTACCTGACCCTCCATACTGGTCGGAAGATACAGGTGCCTTTCGACACACTGATTGTCTTCGCCACCAACCTAGCCCCGAAGGAACTCGTCGACGAGGCTTTTCTGCGGCGCATCCGCCACAAGATTGAGATCAAGGACCCGACGTGGGACGAGTACCGTGAGATCTTCCGACGGGTGTGTCGCGAGAAACAGGTACCCTACGACGAGCAGGCACTGGCGTACTTGATCAAGGAGTATTACATCAAACCTGGTCGTCCCGGGCGCGGCTGTCATCCTCGAGATCTGGTGGATCAGATCCGAGACATCGCTAGTTACCTCGACATCCCTGCGGAGCTGAGCCAGGATCTGATTGACCAGGCGTGTAGAAGCTACTTCGTCGACCTGTA
>CAZQXX010000136.1:0-5895 GCA_964597105.1 uncultured Anaerolineales bacterium | reverse complement strand
CAGATAGAAGGACGTCCCACGTCCTCCCTGTGTACATCCCCCGGCCCTCAAGCGCTGTCACTCCCCGACTCAGTTCCGCCTGGATTCGCTCAGCAACCGCCTGCCCCTCGGACGTGACAATGGTGGCAAGGCGTTCCTTCCGCCGTGGTTGCCGCACCAATGGCCCTCCAACGCGACGCAGAAACTCCGGCACGCCGCGCCAAGCCCCGCTAATCTCCGTCGCCACAGCCAGCACGATCAGTGCGCCATAGGATATGACCACGGCCGCCAGTGCCCACTCTCCGGCAATGGGGCCCACGGCGGCTCTGTCCAGGACGCTCCTCCAGCTTGTCGTTCGCACAGGATGGATCGTCAGCTTGATCACCCAGCTGAAGATAAGAAGAGACACTATCCAGAAGTAGTTCCGCCGGAAACGTCGTCCAGCTGCTTCCCACATCGAGATAGGAAACGATGGCTCCATCAAGGTCTGCGCCATGGTACTCGCCCAATCCGCGGAGGGGCGAAACGGAGGACTGAAAATCGGTGCGAGGAAGTCGGTCTCCATCAAACGCACGCGGTACGCCCAGAGAACGTAGTACCGGTACCGGCGAGCCTCGATAGCGAGGAACGTCAACACCAGAAGAAGCACCAACAAGAAGACGAAATGAGGGTTCGCGGGGTCGCCGAAAACAAATGTGAGCGCACCAGCGACGGTGATTACGGCCCAGTTCGTGGTTGTGTCGAGCCGGGTCCGCCATGTGTTCGCCCTCTGGATCTCACCGCGGTAAAGATGCACCATCGCACTTGTGAGATCCGAGGGGTCCAGCTCATACCCGCGGAAGGACCACATCCGCGACCCGTTCTCGTGCCCACCTCCATCGCGCTCATTCATAGCCCCTGCCCACCCCGCAGCCGCCAGCCCCCCTTCGTGAGCAGCCTCTTCCCTGCATAAGACCCTGAAGCATCAGGGCCTAACACGTCAGCCTCGATTCCTCAGCCTCCGTCGCTGAATGCGCTTCCTGACGGCAACCCCACCTACGGTGAGTGCCAGTGCGATCGCTACGCCTTTCATGACCGGGGAGACGAAGTCCGTTCCGATCAGGATCGCGTGGACAGTGATGAGAAGGAGCGCCAGGTAATTCAAATAATGAATCTGCCGCCAGCGCTGTTTGATCGACGTGCGGAACACAGCGGCCAGCGATGCACCTGCAATGAGGTACCAAGCTGGACGCCCGCCAAGGCTCAGGAACGCATCCAGTGACGAGACGTCCGGAATGAAGACAAATGGATCGGAACCCCGAATCGCCACGCCCAGCGCGTGAAGAGTGGCGAGGGTCAATCCCGCCACCGAGTACACGTGGTGTACCTTGATGAAAGGGCGTCCCAGTAGCTGGAACAGTTCGCGCATATAGGCTGAGGTAATCGCAGTGAGAGAGATCGCCAGATAGGCCAACATCGCTGCAGCACGGATGCCCCACCCAAGCGGTGTGCCCGAAGGCTGTAGGGAGATGCGAACAACCACCAGAAGCAGACCGGCAAACCCCGTCAGCGCAATGTAGATAAGCCCCTTTCTGCGCTTCGCATCTCTGTCACTGCCTGCCATGACCACCCCCTCCCAGCTCTCTTCAGCGCTCGCTGCCTAACGAAGAATTACCACGCGCACCACCTTCGAACCACCTGCATCAACGAGCCGCTTGCCGCGGGACCCACGCGTCATTGAGCTGATGGTCGACAGATCGCTGATGTGGAAGCGCCGTCCATCCTCAAGGTAGACATCAACCCCGTCGCCGGCCTTGCCAGCAGCCACATCACCGAGCTTCCCTCCGGACTTCGTCTCCCGCAGGCACTGCATCCCCTGGGTGTTTCGCCCCTGCACGGAGAACTCCGTCAGCCGCACACGATTAGCGTATCCAGTCCCAGACACAACGATGATCTGCCACTCGGATTCACTTTCTCCGGCGTCGGGGATCACCATACCGCCCAGCACGCGATCGCCCTTTTTGAGCGCGATACCAAGGACCCCACTCGCGGTGTTGGTCTTCTGCGGATTGATCTCGTCCCCATCCAGTCGCAGGAGTTGCCCCTCGCGCGTGTAGAAAACCAAATTAGCGCCGCGGTCCGCCACTGCTCCGAACAACAGTTCGTCACCATCTGCTAGGCCGATGACAGGCCCCCACTCACGGTCGAGCAATGAGAGATCAGCAGTCGCCGTTCGCTTTACCTTACCCTCGCGTGTCCCCAGGAGGAGGAATCCATCATCCCGCACCACACTGAAACCCACAATTCGCTCGCCCTGCGCTAGGCCCAGCTTACCCGGCGTTGCATTCGGGGGAACAAAGCCGACCTCGCCTATCCAGCCGGCTCCGCGGTTGGTGAGCAAGATCACCTTGTCATCGGGGGCTGCCCGCACGTGAGCCCAGTGGACACTCCGCGCGGCTCTCGTCGTCAACCCATCGCTGGGCCGATAGGAGAAACCCACCGCGTCAGCACGCTCGATGCCCTCCGGAGTGAGCACCAGAAGCTGATCCGCATCCGGTGTCACCAGATCCGATCCCGTCATGACAGTAGTACCCGCGGCCTTGTCCTCGCTATCCACGATCACCGTACGGCGAGGTACGGAGAACTCATCAGCGAGCGCCCGAGTCTCGTCGACCACCACGCCCAGACGCTGCTTCTCCGACCCCAGGAGTTCCTGTAGGTACTCAATGCGCTCCCGCAACTCCTCCGCCTCATCCTCCAGACGGGAACGGCCGAGGGCCGCCAGCTGCTGGAGCTCTGTATGGAGAATCGCGTTGGCCTGTTCCTCCGTGAACTTGAACTGACGCATCAGGTTATTTCGCGCCGTTCTTGGCTCCCGGGACCGGCGGATCGTCTCAATAACCTCATCGAGGACGTCCAGCGCGGTCAACAGCCCATCAACGATGTGCAGACGCGACTGCCGTTTCTCCAGCTCATACTCACTCCGCCGCTCGATCACCTCGAGACGGTGTGCCACGAAGTATGTCAATAGCTCGCGAAGCGACAGATACGTGGGCCGACCATCACCATCCACACTTGGCACCAGTGCTAGATTAATGACCCCAAAGGTCTCACGCAACTGTGAGTACTTGAGCACTTGCTTCAGGACGTCCTTCGGATCAGCGGTACGAGACACCTCGACCACCAGTCGCATACCCGTATAGTCGGATTCGTCTCTCAGATCCGTGACCCCCACGATCCGCCCCCGCTGAATCTCCTTGGCGATCTTCTCCATCACGGTGTTCTTCTGGACGTTGTAAGGGAGCTCAGTCACGACGAGATTCGACTTGCCACCACCGATATCCTCGACGAGAACTCGAGCCTGCGTCACAATCCGACCACGGCCTGTGTCGTAAGCCTCGTACACCGTGTCGATCAACCCCTCACCGCGATCCCGATAGCGGTATAGGATGCCGCCTGTCGGGAAGTCCGGTCCGGGGATGAACGCCAGCAGATCATCGGTCGTGACCTCATCCCGTTTATCCCATCTCTGGGCGAGCCAGATCAGCGCGTCGCACACCTCGCCGAGATTATGAGGTGGCATATTGGTCGACATGCCGACAGCGATACCGGCCGAGCCATTGACCAACAGATTCGGCAGAATCGTGGGAAGCACCATCGGTTCCTCAAGGGACCCGTCGAAATTCTCCTGCCAGTCGACCGTTTCCATCTTCAGATCTTGAAGCATGGTCTCAGCGACGGCTGTCAATCGGGCCTCCGTATACCGCATAGCCGCCGGGCTGTCCCCATCCACAGAGCCGAAATTACCCTGCCCATCGACCAGCGGCATCTCCATGGAGAAGTCCTGAGCCATGCGCACCAGAGTATGATAGACAGACGTATCCCCGTGGGGATGGTACTTGCCTAGCACCTCACCGACTATGCGAGCCGACTTCTTGTGCGGATGATCAGCGTCCAGCCCCAGCTCGTGCATCGCGTACAGGATCCGCCGCTGCACCGGCTTGAGACCGTCGCGAACGTCGGGAAGCGCACGATCGGTGATGGTCGCCCTGGCATAGCCCATATAAGCGGCCGTCATGTCGCTGGCCAGATCGACTGTCTCGACAGGGACACTAATAGTTGCGGTGTCGACCTCACTCATTCGTCTTCGTACCTCTCATTTCTCCGTAACGCGCTCTACACGCCATTCTCATCCAACATCATCCCGTCAGCCCAATACCGCATCAGGCGCTCCCGCCGTTTTGTGGCGCCAGCACCCATCCACAGGGAGAAAGCGGCATTCGCTGCGTGCACATCGCTGGCCTTGACCTGGACCAGGTGGTCGTTCAGCGCTGGATTTCCCTGATCGGCGACACTGAAGATCGTCTCACGTAGCTGACCTGGATTCATCTCGCCCAGCCCCTTATAGCGCTGTATTGTCACGCCGCGCATCCCGCCCCATCCGTCCAGGATCCGCTTCCGTTCCGCTTCGGTGTAAGCGTAGAGGCTCTCATTGCCCTTCCGCAGCAAGTACAGCGGGGCCTTGGCCACGTAAAGACGTCCCTCCTCCACAATCGGCCGCATCAGCCGCCAGAAAAGCGTGTAGAGAAGAGTCTTTATGTGCTCACCGTCCACGTCGGCGTCGACGAGGATGGCGATACGACCGTAGCGCATCTCCTCAACCCCGAAGTCGCTCCCCACACCAGCACCCAGAGCAGCAACGATTGCCTTGACCTCCTTGTTGCTGAGTGAGCGATCCAGTCGCTTGCGCTCTACGTTGAGAATCTTGCCCCGGAGGGGGAGAATCGCGTGGTAACGCCGATCACGCGCCTGTTTGCACGAGCCACCCGCGCTGTCGCCCTCCACGACGTAGAGCGTGGTCTCCTCTACGGGCGTCCCCTTTGCCACGTCTGCCAGTTTGCCCGGCAGCTCATCCACCTCCAGCGCTGACCGTCGCATGACCAGTTTCCGCGCTTTCGCTGCCGCGCGACGCGCCCGTGAGGCTGCCAGACACCGCTGCACGATCCTCTTGCCCAGCGAGATCCGCTTGCGAAGGTGCTCAAGCAAGCCCTCGTAAATGATCGAATGGACCTGGCCTTGAATCTGGTCGGCGCCTAACTGGGTCTTTGTCTGGCTCGTGAACTGGGGATCACGCATCCGGACGCTCAGGACGGCCGTGAGGCCGGCCCGGGTGTCATTGCCGATGATCTTGTCCCCTTTCTTGAGCAGCCCCCGCCGATTGTCGGCGAACACATTGACCGCCTTGGTCAGACCTGCCATCAAGCCAGACACGTGCCCCCCTCCATCGGGAGTCGGAATCGTGTTGACGAAGGACACAATCTCCGGATAATCGCCGTCGTGCCATTGGAACACCGCTTCGACCTGGGTACCGTCGTCGGTGCTGCCCCGTACTTCAATGGGGGCGTGAATGACATCCCGATTCCGGTTGAGATACTCCACATACTCGACGAGGCCACCGTTGTAGCAGTACTCTCGTTCACGCCCTTCCCCGCGCTCGTCGACGATGCGCGTGGTCAAACCGGGCACCAGAAACGAGACCATCTGCAACCGTCGTGCCAGCGTGGCGAAGTCGAACGACAACTCGTCCAGGAACTCCCTATTGGGAGAGAACGCCACCATAGTCCCAGTCCCAATACTTCGATCCTTATTCGCCCGCACCGCCTTCACCTCTCCCCGCACACCCACCTGCCCTACTATCTCCTCGCTGTGGGGAGCCAGGATGTGCACCGGGGTCACCGGGAGCCCATGCTCGTGCCGTTGCCGGTATAGAACGCCGTCGCGTCGAACCGTTACCTCTAGCCATTCGGATAGGGCATTTGTCGCCTTGATCCCCACGCCGTGCAGGCCGCCAGACGTGGAATAACTACCCTCTTCGAACTTGCCGCCCGCATGAAGCTCCGTGAACGCCAGCTCCATCGTGGGCTTCTCTTTTTCGGG
>CAZQXX010000135.1:0-8684 GCA_964597105.1 uncultured Anaerolineales bacterium | reverse complement strand
TCGTTCCGGGCGCTGCACATCCTGTGGTCTTGACTTCCCTTCGTGACCCCTTATAATGGTCTCACGATGGCTTCGTCACGAAAGAGACCAGACAGATTCCTCCTTCGCACGCTGGGACGGAGGGTCTCCTTTGAAGGACTGCCCCGGTTGCAGCCGATCTTCGTGCTGCAGATTCTGGTTGGGCTTTCTGAGGCCTTGAACGGCAGTGCGGCTCGCGTGGAGGTCCTGGCTGGCACACTCGTCCTTGATGGTCAGCGCCGGCTGAGCCAACTGCGTAGTGCAGCGCCTCACCTCAGCTTGTCGGTAGAGCAGCTGAGGAGGGTAGCTCTCTCTGGCAAGAGGAACGTCGAGGACCTCTCGGCTGAAGAGAGCGCGGTTCAGGGATTGCTTGAAGTCTGTCTGGGATTGATGCTTCAGTTCTTGTCGAGCGCCAATCGACGATCGTATCCATCGGCGTTGCGTGGTTCAGAGAAGCATCTGTTCTGTCCTGCGCTCCGATTCTTTCCCCTCTCTTTGCCTCTGCTGTTTCCACTCAGAGCCCGAGACTGTCTGATCTCGCGACCCTAGCGGGCAGCGAGAACCCCCTGTTTCCGGTCTGACGACGCTGGTGCGGCGCGTTTGCCTGCGCAGCGAGCCGGTTCTCGATGCCCTTCGACTACGTGCTCAGTCCGCTTGAGCGTATTGAGCCACACGTTCTGTTACCGACCGGCGTGTGGGGGTCAGGTAACGCGGGAGGGCTTCTTTCGGTCCTATTCCACGCCTGTATGGCTGCATCTCTTAAGGCATCGGAACAGGGAAGGGGCTTTCCCCTGGATAGACGAGCAAAGGAGGACATTGTGAAGATTCGATTGATCGAGCCCAAAGCTCCTGGGCTGAACGTTTTTGACCGGGCGCTTCTTCCGCGTCTGGGACTGCCGTTACTGGGGCGTGTGTTGGTCGATGATGGTCACGACGTGCGGATCTACGTCGAGACCCTGGCCCCGGTCGACTGGGACGATATTGCCGAGGCTGATCTGGTTGGCTTCTCTACCACCACGGCGACGACGCCAGCCGCCTACAAGATGGCGGAGCGGGTGCACGATCTAGGCATCCCGACCGTCATCGGAGGACCTCACGTGACCTTTCTACCTGACGAGGGGCTGGAGCACTGCGACCTGGTCGTCCGACGGGAGGGACACGAGACGATAGTGGAACTGGTCAATGCATTGGAGAGAGAGGAGGGCCTGGCGGATATCGCAGGGCTCTCATATCGGGACTCGAGTGGGCAGATCGTTCACAATCCGGACCGTCCACCATGTCCACCAGAGCGTTTCACGACCCTTCCCGCCCCGGCGCTGGATCTGATTGTGGGTCATGAGCGGATGACGAACATTCCCATTATGACCCAGTGGGGATGCCCCTTCAATTGCGACTTCTGCTCGGTGATCCATATGTTCGGACGACGGGTCCGTGCGCGGGCCGTTGAACAAGTACTCGACGAGCTCGAGAGCTATCGTGATCGAGGGGCTGTATTCTTCTACGATGACAACTTCGTCGTCGACAAGCGGCGCACGAAGAGGTTGCTGCGCGGGATGATCGAGCGGGGGCTGACACCCCGGTGGTCGGCGCAGATGCGCGCTGAGGTGGTGTACAAGGACAAGCGCACTCGCGAGCTGGATCATGAGTTGCTTGGTCTGATGCGGGATTCGGGGTGCAACATGGTCTACTGCGGCTTCGAATCCGTGAGTCAGGAGACGCTGGAGGCCTACAACAAACGCCAGGACGTACGCGACGTTCGTGAGAGCGTCCAGGCTTTTCACGACTATGGTATTCATGTCCATGGCATGTTCGTGTTGGGGGCGGACACGGACGATATGACCATCTTCCATCGGACAGTCGACTTCGCCCTGGAGAACGAGATCGATACGGTGCAGTTCCTGATGCTAACCCCTTGTCCGGGCACACCCTTCTACGAGCGGATGGTTGAGCAAGACCGTCTCCTGACAGATGACTTGAGCCTGTACGATGGGCATCATTGCGTCGTTGACCCGGAACAGATGAGCCCTTACGAGTTGCAGATGGGTATCTGCCGAGCGATGGCCCGCTTCTACTCCGTCAGGCACGTGCTGGGTCTCTTCCTGTCCAACGTGACGCAAAACCTGCCGTTCTTGATCGGGCTCCTGTGGCGCGAGAGGAGGCTGCGCCTGGAGTTGCCGCGGATTGCGGTTCTCTCTTTGTTGCCGTCCCGCTGGCCAGATCTGCTGAGGATCCTGAGAGACGCGTTGTCGCGCGAGTCGTGGGACCGACTGCAGGACATCGTGATGGTGCCCATTCTACGTCTCTATGGGCATCGACACGTCAGGGACTGGCTGAGTCAACCCAGCTCTCAGGCGTACATCAACCGATTGCGTCAACTGATGGGACCGAAGCGGCGGGCTGCTGGTGCCTCGTAGGCCAGAAGGAGGAATGCGTAGGGTACCCGATCAAGGGCTCATACACACTTGAGGCCCCGTGATCCCGTCTTCAGGACGGGAGTAGATGGGGTCACCGGCTGACAAAGGAAGTGGGGAGGTTCGATGTATGAACTTCCTCACTTCTGGCTTGTAGAGACCAGAATGGGCCCGGTGGGGAAGGGTTCTAATACCATTCCTAGGTTGTGCTAACACGTTTCCTATGCTGACCGGGCATAATCTACGCTACGTACGCATGAAACGCTATGCGGAATAGCGACGCTTCTTGTCTCACCTATGAGGTGCTTATATGCTGCAATCTTTGATTCAGAAGAAAGACGACGAGCGGGTGCTGAGCGGTGACCTGCCGCAAGAACTGCCTGTGTTGCCTCTGCGCAACGTGGTGGCTTTCCCGCACATGGTGCTGCCACTGGCGATTGGCATTCCCCGTTCTGTCGAACTATTAGAGGATACGCTCGATGGCGAGCGCTTCATCGTTCTCACGGCGATGGCGGATCCATCGGTCGAGGAGCCCGGCCCGGATGGCGTCTATCAGGTTGGCACACTGGCTCGGGTCGAGCGGGTAGTCCATCTTGAGGACGACGACACCGCTCAGTATCAGATTATCGTCCGCGGCTTGCTGCGTGTGCGAGTCGCTGAGTGGCTGACTGAGGATCCGTATCTGAAGGCTCGCGTCGACCCGATTCGTGAGCAGATGGAGAACGAGACAGAGATTGAGGCGCTGCGGCGCGAGTTGCTTAAGCTCGCTCGGCAGATGGTCTCGTACTTCCCTCAGGTGCCTGAAGAGGCCATTGAGATGCTCAACCAGGTGACGGAGCCGGACGTTCTACTCTATGCCCTGACATCCAACCTTCAGCTGGAGGTTGAGCAGGCGCAGGAAGTCCTGTCTGGCGAGACTATGACCGACCAGATGCGCTCTCTGCTCCGGATCATGCAGCACGAGTTGGAGGTGCTGGAGGTCGGTGAAGAGATTCGCGAGGAAGCTCAGAGCGAGATGGAGAAGACGCAGCGTGAGTATTACCTCCGTCAGCAGCTGAAGGCCATCCAGAAGGAACTGGGCGACAGCGAAGAAGGATCAGAGGCGGAGATCTACCGCCAGAAGCTCGAAGACGCAGAGCTTCCGGAGGAGGCTCACAGGGAAGCTGAGCGCGAGCTCGCCCGTCTGGAGCAACTCCATCCCCAGTCGGCTGAGGTGGGCGTGATCAAGACCTATCTTGATTGGCTCCTGGAGCTTCCCTGGAATGAGTTCTCTGAGGATGACCTGGATCTGAACCACGCCGAGAGCGTGTTGGATGATGACCACTACGGTCTGGAGAAGGTCAAGGAGCGCATCCTTGAGTCTCTGGCCGTGCGTAAGCTTCATCGAGAGCGCGATATCGAGAATCCCGAGGAGTACGCGTCGACGATTCTATGCTTCGTCGGCCCGCCTGGCGTCGGGAAGACGAGTCTGGGTCGTTCGATCGCACGAGCACTCGCACGCAAGTTCACGCGTATGAGTCTGGGAGGCCTCCGTGACGAGGCTGAGATTCGAGGTCACCGTAGGACATACATCGGCGCGATGCCCGGTCGGATCATTCAGGCTCTCAAGCGCGTTGGCACCCGCAACCCGGTTTTCATGCTGGACGAGATTGACAAGGTCAGCTCGAGCTGGCGCGGCGATCCTGCTAGCGCTCTGCTTGAGGTCCTGGATCCACAGCAGAATCACGCGTTCCGTGACCATTACCTGGATCTTGACTTCGATCTGAGCGATGTGTTCTTCATCACCACGGCGAACACGTTGAGCACGATCCCACCGGCGCTGCAGGACCGGATGGAGGTCATCGAGATCGACGGCTACACCGAGTACGACAAGGTTCAGATCGCCCAGGGTTATCTGATCCCACGTCAGATAAAGGTCAACGGTCTGGAACCTGATGAGGTGAGGGTCACCGAGGATGGATTGAGAGCCATCATCCGCGACTACACGCGGGAAGCCGGTGTCCGTAACCTCGAGCGCGAGATTGGACGCGCGTTGCGCAAGGTCGCGATCAGCGTTGCGAAGCGCTCGAGTGATGCTGCTGGTCGGACCGAAGTCGTTGACGAGGAGAAGGTACGCGAGTTCCTGGGTAAGCCACGCTACCGCGACGAGGCTCAGCTGCGGACGGAGCTCCCGGGTGTGGCTACGGGTCTGGCCTGGACGCCGAGCGGCGGCAAGGTGCTCTTCGTGGAGGTGCGCTCGATGGAGGGGAAGGACAAGCTTCTCCTTACGGGTCAGCTCGGTGACGTGATGAAGGAGTCGGCGCGCATCGCGCTCAGCTTTGTGCAGGGTGAGCTGGAGCGTCTGGGGCTTCCCGCGGACGCACTGGAGGACAAGACCGTGCACCTGCACGTGCCAGCCGGAGCGATTCCCAAGGATGGGCCTTCGGCAGGTGTGACGCTGGTGACTGCGCTGGTGTCAGTGCTGACCGGACGCCCTGTCCGAGAGGAGATTGGGATGACCGGTGAGGTGACCCTGCAGGGGCGTGTGCTGCCGATCGGCGGCGTGAAGCAGAAGGTCCTGGCGGCCCACCGTCGCGGATTGAAGACCGTGATCCTGCCCAAGGCTAACGAGGTGGATCTGGATGAAATACCGCAGGAGATCCGTGACGAGCTTAAGTTCGAGCTGGTCGAGCACGTTGATGAGGTGCTTCAGTTGGCTTTTGAATCTGAACTCGAGATCAAGTCCGCCACAGTTGGCGGGAATGGTCATGAGAGAGAGGTGGCAGGCACGCTGTCGTAGATACGTCAGCGACAACTCGAGCCCCAGAGGGAAACCCCTGGGGCTTTTTGCCTCTATCGACTGTGTGGTCGCCGACATTCCTTTTGACCAGCCCTCTCCGCTGTGCTATGATAGCTTCAGTCCAAAGCAGAGAGAGACGGAGGCTGATCTTGCACAAATTGACCCTGATGGCTGTCTTCGCTCATCCCGACGATGAGGCTTTCGGCACCGGCGGCACGCTGAGCAAGTATGCATCCCAGGGCTGTGACGTCTACCTGGTCACCGCCACGCGGGGTGAGGGCGGTGAGATCGCGGAGCCGGAGCTGGCAACCAGCGCCGACCTGCCCTTTGTGCGCGAGCAAGAGCTGCGGTGTGCTTCCAAGATTTACGGCATTCATCCACCTCGTTTCCTGGATTACCCGGACGGATTGCTTCCCCTCATTCATCAAGGGCAGGCCGTGGGCAAGGTGGTGCGCCTCATCCGGGAAATCAGACCCCAGGTCATCGTCACGTTTGGCCCCGAAGGCATCTACGGGCACTACGATCACATCGCTGTCCATCGCTGGACCACCATCGCTGTGGACATGGCCGCTGACTCCGACTGCTTCCCTCACCACATAAGCGGCACGTGTGAACCGCATCAGGTCAGCAAGCTGTACTTCCGGGTGATGCCCGAGGAGCAGATAAGGGAGATGACCAAGAGGGGCGAGCCTGCGGCTCTGATGATGGACGGGGTGCCCTTTGGGTTCGTGGGGCGGCCCTTGGACGAGATCACGACCGTTATCGACGTCAGTGAGCACGTGGAGCAGAAACTGCGCGGCATCCAGTGCCACGCCACGCAGGTGGGTCGGGAGAATCGCTTTGCCGATGCACGGGACGACGTTCTGCGCGATCCTGGGTTTCGGAGCGAGCACTTCCTGCTGGCCCGCTCAAGAGTTGGTTGGCCCGAAGGATTGGAGACGGATCTTTTCGTGGGACTTCGGCGGTCGGGCACTGAGCAGTCTGGTTGAGGCAGGCGGGACAGAGGGGATGGGGAGAAGGGAGGCTGCACCGATGTTCACTCTGGGGACGTTGAAAGATCTGATCTCGAGCGTCGACTCGATCCTGGAGACAATAAACGGGTGGGTGAGGGGGTCCAGAGGATGGAAGCGCAAGTTGCAGCTGGAACTGCTGGGCAACATCGAGCTGATTTTCTCATACCTCAAGTTCGATTTGCCGATTGACGACGTGATCGCTAATCTTCAGACCGAGCACATGAAGGATGCGCTAGAGTCTGGCTTCAACTTCAGATCGCTGAAGAAAGGCAAGCTCACCGAGGATGTCGCAGGCGATCAGGCGCAATACCAGCAGTATATCGGTTGGTCTACCGGACGGCTGTTCGAGAACATCTGTGTGAAGATAAGAGACCTTCAGACCATCGTCCGGATCGATCCCAACAACCGAAAGATTCGGAAGAGGGTGCGCCTGATCAACATTCTGAAGCTCATGTTGCTGTTGATGAAGCATATCCACTCTTGATGGAGTTCTCTGCTCTCTCGGGTCATCTCCATTCCGTCTCCGTCTCAGCCAGCAAAGAGTTGAGCAGGTTCCTCTTCGAGAAGTGTCCTCGGCTGAGGTGCGTGGGTAAGCCCTCGCGACCCAGCAACGCCTCCGCTATCTCCTTCAACGACGATCCAGATTCGCGGAGTATCCGCGCTTGTTCAGCTAGCCCCTCCCAGTAAGCGATCTTCCTCTCGATGGCGCTGCAGCCGTCGTCCACGAAGCCCGCGTGAGAGCAGGCGAGCAGCCGGGGCCGGAGCGCCGATACGCGGCGCAGTGACGCTAGAATCTGATGGGCATCCTCGTCGACGCGTAGGTAGCGGGCGTGCTCGTGGATGAAGAGATCGCCGCTGAAGAGCCATCCTTCTTCTGGCTCGAAGAAGCAGACGTGATCGGTGGAATGGCCGGGGGTGGGGATGACGCGAAAGCGATAGCTGGGGGTCTCGACGCTGCTGCCCAGAGGGCGTACACTGGTGCCCTCCGGCTGACCCCAGACGAGACGACGATAGGACTCCAGGCGAGGAGGATTCCTGAGAAGAGCAACCGATTCCGAAGGGGCTGCGATGGGAAGCTCCAAGCGGGTTTGGAGGCCTCGGTTTCCTCCGGAGTGATCCTCGTGGTGGTGGGTGTTGACCACCTGGCGGATATCCTGCTCGCGGCACCAGTTGACCATTTCTGAGGCTGTGGCCGGGGGGCCGGTTTCTATCAGCAAGCCGTCCACCAGGTACGCTTCGACAATTCTCAGTGGTCGACCGAGGACTGTTCGAGCCAGGTGGATGCGGGTGATCGGGCCGCGAGATGCTGCTTGGAGCATTCTGCCCTCAATCAGGCCAGAGACTTAGCTGGCGCGGGGGACGATGTCCGTCGAGCAAGATGAAGGGCGTCGTGCGCTTGACCAGAACGCCGAGCTTACTCAGGTCGCTCAGATCGCGGAGCCTGGCGTGACGGCGAGCGCTTATGATCCTGTCTGCGCCCTTCGGTCCGATCCCGGGCACGCGGAGGAGCTCCTGGCGGCTGGCCGTGTTGACCTCCACGGGGGTCTCCGTCAGGCTGCGACGAGCCCAGGCCAGCTTCGGGTCGGTCTCGAGCGGGAGGTTCCCGCTCCGATCGAAGGGAAGCTCCTCAGTGCTGAAGCCGTAGTCCCGGAGGAGGAAGGATGCCTGATAGAGACGGTGTTCCCGCTTCGGTGGGGTCGGCGGATGGTCCTCCAGGGGCGTGTCCGGGACGGGTGTAAAAGCCATGAAGTAGGCTCGCGTCAGACCGGTCTCTCGGTGGAGGAACTCGGTCGTCGTCAGGAGCTCGACGTCGCTCTCGTCGCTCGCACCGACGACGAACTGGGTCGTGGAGCTCGGCCAGCGTCCTGGCCTTTCGTGCCGGATCTCCTCAATCCAGCGGAGGCGCTGGAGTAGCTCTGAGTTGAACCTCTTGTGAGGGGCCAGGGAGCTGAGGCGTTTGGTGTTGGGTGCTTCTAAGTTCACGGAGACGCGATCCGCCAGGCGCATGGCGGACTCAATCTGGTCTCGTTCCGCCCCTGGCATGATCTTGAGGTGGATGTATCCGTGAAACTCGTAACGCTGGCGTAGAATCTCCGCGGTACCGATGAGGCGCTCCTCAGTGTTAGGGCCTCCGCCAGCGATGGCAGAGCTGAGGAATATGCCTTGAGCGATGCCGCTTTGATGCATCTGCATGAAGAGGCGGGCAAGCTCATCGGGGGCAAACGCAGCACGACGGAAGTCGCGCCCCTGCCGGAAGGCGCAGTAGTGGCAGTCGCGTTCGCAAGCAGAGGAGAGAAGCGTCTTAAGCAGAGCGATGTGTCTGCCGCCGGGCATCACGGCCTTGTGAATGCACTTGGTCACGTCTTCGACGCGCTGCTGAGTTGGGGATGGGCGCATGGGAGTCATCTCTCCAGCTGGCTCGAAGCAGGTGGCTGGCCCCAGCAGCTTCAGTTTCTCGACAGC
>CAZQXX010000134.1:0-8719 GCA_964597105.1 uncultured Anaerolineales bacterium | reverse complement strand
AACGTGGGGATGCCCTGGATGCCGTACTGCGCCGGGGTGTCCCGGTTGCTGTCGACGTCCATCTTCGCTACCTGGAGCCGGTCGTCGTACTCGTCGGCGATCTCCTCGACCACCGGGGCGACCATCTTGCACGGCCCGCACCACTCGGCCCAGAAATCGACCAGCGTGGGCTCCTTGGCCTGGAGCACTTCGCTCTCAAAGGTCGAATCGGTCACTTCTACTATGTCTGCCATGATATCTCCCTGCCTTGAACTCATCCTGCAAACCAGAACCGTAAGGGATTATGATGCGGACACGTGCTTTTGTCAAGCAAGGCTTTCTGCTATAATCGCCGCCTATGGACAGACGCGTTCCCCTCCACAGAGGACTGGCGGTCGCCCTGGCGGCTCTGCTGGTGCTCACGACCGCCGGCACGCTGCACGGCCGGGCTCCCGAGCAGGTCGCCACTGTCGCCCCCACGGTGCTGGCCGCCACATCGGGCGGAGCCGAGGCCGACGTGCTGGTCATCCTCAGGGAACAGGCGGATCTGGGCGCGGTAGGACGGGTTTCGGACCGTGAGGCGCGCCTGCGAGAGGTCTACGACCGGCTACGTGCGACGGCGCGCCGCTCCCAGGCCGGCTTGCGCCGGATGCTAGACCGCCGGGGCGTCGCGCACCGGCCCTATTACGTGGTCAATATGGTCGCCCTGCGAGGGGATCGGGATCTGCTGACGGATCTGGCCGCGCGAGGTGAGGTGGCCCGCATCGTGGCGAACCCGCGGGTGCGGCAGAGCCTCCCGACGCCGGCAGCTGACGACGTGGTGCCGCAGGCAACGGCGGACATCGAGTGGAACGTGGCCCGGATCGGGGCTGACGACGTCTGGGCGCTGGGCTTCACCGGTGAGGGGGTCGTGGTGGCGGGCCAGGACACGGGATACGATTGGGACCATCCGGCGCTCGTGGGCCAGTACCGGGGCACCCACGGCGGCACAGTCTCCCACGACTACAACTGGCACGACGCCATTCACACCGATGGCAGCGACTGCGGCGCCGATTCTCCCGTCCCGTGTGACGACAACGGCCACGGCACCCATACCATAGGCACTATGGTGGGCGACGATGGGGCGGAGAATCAGATCGGTGTTGCGCCGGGCGCCGAATGGATCGGCTGCCGGAACATGGAGGAGGGGGTCGGCTCGGCGGCCACGTACGCCGAGTGTTTCGAGTTCTTCCTGGCGCCGTATCCGGTCGGCGGCGATCCCTTCCTGGACGGCCAGCCCAACCGGGCCCCCCACGTGATCAACAACTCCTGGACGTGTCCGCCGTACGAGGGGTGCGACGAGGAGGCGCGGGCGGTGATGGAGGCCGTCGTCGAGACGGTCCGAGCGGCGGGGATCATGGTGGTCGCCTCGGCGGGGAACGAGGGGTACGCCGGCTGCAGCAGCGTGGACGACCCGCCGGCCATCTACGACGTCGCCTTCTCCGTGGGGGCGACGGACAGCGGCGACGCGATCGCGGGCTTCAGCAGCCGGGGGCCGGTGACGGTCGATGGCTCGGGGCGGCTCAAGCCCGACGTGTCGGCGCCGGGGGTCGGCGTGCGGTCCAGCTTTCCGGGTGGGCGGTACGGCAGTTTGAGCGGCACGTCGATGGCGGGCCCCCACGTGGCGGGGACCGCAGCACTGGTGTGGTCGGCGGTGCCCCAGCTCGTGGGGGACGTGACGGCCACGGAGACGGCGATCGCCTACGCCGCCCGGCCGCGGACGACGTCCGAGGGCTGCGGCGGCGACGACCCGGACGACGTGCCGAACAACACCTACGGCTGGGGGATCGTGGATGCGCTGGCCGCGGTGGAGCGGACGCTGTCGCAGGCTGCCATCGCCAAGCGGGTGAGCGTCGCTCCGGGGGTTCCGCCCCGGGCGCTCGACTATGCGCTGACGGTGACGAACACCTGGCCGTATACGCTCACGGAGGTCGTAGTCATGGATCGGATCCCCTTGAGCACCATGCTGACCTGGGCGAGCGGGGATTACACGGTGGCCGGAGGATGGATCACCTGGATGCCGGGCATCCTGGCGCCCCGGGAGGCGCTCACGGCGGCGTTCGGGGTCTCGGTGGAGGGACTGCCCGCCGGGACGCGGGTGGTCAATGCGGAATACGGTGTCGAGGCGCAGGAGCTGTTGAGGCCGGTGATGGGTGCGCCCGTCGAGGCGACGATTCCCTGGCGGCTGCTCCTGGTGCCGGTTTTCAAGGATTGGGAGGCGGGGGATGAGGGATGAGCTCGATGCAAGGGCCGGGCTCGACGACAAGCGGCTGAAGATCCGTTCGCTGATCAGCCTGTCGGCGCCGGCAGACGCGCTGTACGCGTACTATGCGTTCTATCACGACCCGGAGCGGACCGAGCTGGCCGTCCACGAGGACGACCACGGGCGCACCGACGGGTTCGTGGCCGTCTGTCAGACGGGCCAGCGGCTGTTCGAGCCCACGGTCGCGCTCCGCGCTCGCAGGGCGGGCGCGGCCGTCGATTTGCTGCGCCGCGCGCTCACGCCGGGCCGGCCCTACTATCTGATCACCACTGTCGACCTGCGGGATGCGGCGGAGGAGGTGGTGGAGATGGGCGAGGTGGAGATCGACCGGGTGTACGGGATCGATCTGTCCCGGTTCGAGTACGAGGTAAACGTGCTGGTGGTGGGCGAGGAGGGGATCGAGGGCCGTCCCCGGTTCGTCATCCGCGCGCAGGAGGAGGTGGTTGCGGAGGCGGGGGTGACGTGGCGCTCCCCCTCGTTCGCCGGCGTCACCGTCCAGGCGACGCCGGCCGCGCGGGAGCGGGGCTTTGGGGAATCGGTCCTGGCGGCATGCTCGCGCTGGGTCGTCCGCTCTGGCAGGCACCCCCTGGCCGCCGTCGACGTCCAGGACGCGACGACCACGGCCCTGGTCGAGGCCGTCGGCTACGTCGACACCGGTGTCCGCGAGCTGGTCACCGACGTGATTTGCCGCGGCTGACGGCAGGGTGAGGGACGGCCTCGGCTACCTCCTCGCTGGGCGGGCGGATAGGTATTTGATCTGAGCAGCATACAACGAAGGAGTGATTTATGAAGGTCGAGCTCATTGCATTGACGCAGTACCTGAGAGGCGATGGCACGCCGGTGGCGCTGCTGGAGCACGCCGGGCGGATCTGCTACCGGAGCGAGAGCCGGGGCGAGCCCGGCAAGTTCGTCCGCGCCCGGGTCGAGGAGGGGCACGAGAGCATCATCGAGCACGCCAGCGCCACGTTTGAGATCAGCGGCATCAGCCGTGCCTGCTCGCACCAGCTGGTGCGCCACCGTCTCGCCTCCTACAGCCAGGAGTCGCAGCGCTACGTCGATATGTCGGAACCGGAATGGGCGCTCCCGGGGGACGTGTTGGAGAGCGAGGAGGCGATGGCGATCTGGAGGGACTTCGCCGAGGACGTGAAGGGCGCCTACCGGGCCCTCCGGGAGCTCGGCGTGCGGAAGGAGGACGCCCGCTTCGTTTTGCCGAACGCAGCCGCCACCCGCATCCTGGTCACGATGAACTTCCGCGAGCTGCTCCACTTCTTCCGCATCCGCATCTCGGGACCGGCCCAGTGGGAGATCCGCGAGGTCGGCGTGCGCATGCTGGAGCTGATCTATCCCCACGCGCCCGACGTCTTCGGCCCCTTCCGCGAGAGGATGATGGCGGAGCGGCCGGAGTTCTTTGAAGAGCAGGAGTAGGGAGTACGGAGCAGGGAGTAGGGGGAGAGGCCGCTCTTCGGTGGGGGTGACCGGAGGCTGCCGGGCTCTATCTGTGCTTGAGCCGTGGGTGCCGCCCGGCGGCCTTTTCCCTTGCTCGCGTCCCGCCCGACCTCCCCTCTTGCTATCACGAGACTCCTGATCGACAACCCCACCCCACCCCCTCGCCGCCACTCCCTCCGGCGGTGGGATCACCCGCGAGAGACGACCTCTTGCCACCTGGCGGTGGCCTCCCACTGCCTGAGACCTAGCGAACTGATCCCCGATTAAGCCAATTGTAAGCTCCCTCTGCTATGATGCTACGGACGCGCTATCCGTAGCATGTTTCGTTGTCGGGGGTGTCCGTGGACCGGTTGCTGAGCCGACGCACGCACACGCTGATCGTTCGGATCTGGGCCGAGTATCTGGACCAGACGCCGCCGACGTGGCGCGGCGAGATTCAGGACGTGACGACGCAGGAGGTGAGCCGGTTTCACTCTCGAGAGGAGCTGGTAGCTTGCATTCGGCGTTGCCTTTCCGAACAAGGGGATTCTCAGACATAGGAGGCATTCGTGATGAAGGGGTCGCAGAGGTGGTTGGGCTGGCTGTGGAGCCAGAGGAACGAGGGGCGGATTCGAGTCCAACCGGGCGCGGGGCGCAGAGAGCCTGAAGCCCAGCTAAGACGCGATGGGGAGGGTGTGTGGATGATGGGCAGGTTCGGGAAGCTCGTGGGGGTGATGGTGGCGGTCGGGATCTGCCTGACGCTGGCGGGTGGGGTGATCGAGACGGCGCCGGCGGCGGAGACGTGCACGTGGAGCGGGGCGGTCAGCACCGACTGGCACGAGCCCGGCAACTGGGACAGCTGCGTGGGCACGTCCGGAGATCCGAAGGAGCCGGGTGGCACGGACGCCGTCATCATCGGGGCCGGGGCGTCTCAGTATCCGGTGCTCGGGACGTATCATGATACAATCGCCGTCGAGACCCTCACGATAGAGGTGGGTGGATCGCTGACCGTCGATGAGAACGTCAGCGTCAGCGCTAGTCAGTTCACCAACCACGGCACCATCGTGGTGGAGGAGGAGACGGGCCACGGGCTCCACGTCTACGCGCCCTTCGACAACCACGGGACGGTCAACACCGGCGCGGAGGGCTTCCTGGCCCTGCACATGGCCGGGACGCACAGCGGTGACTTCAGGGGCAGGTACCTCAGTTTCCCCACGTCCAGCGGGCCCGAGGAGAACGTGTTTGGGTCGACCTCGAGCATCGACGTCGAGTATATCACCTTCCGTGACGGTCGCATGGTCACGATCGACGGACAGTTCGCGTGTCGGAATCTCTTTACCCTCAATGGGGAGGGGGCGGTCGTCACCATCTCCACCGCCGGGCTGATCGACCTGGGGACCTTGAACGTAGTCGCCGGCGAGCTGATCCTCGAGATGGACGGCGGCACGTACAGCCCGGTCGGCACGATGATGGTGCCTGCCGGCGGCAGCCTGGAAGGCACGGGGACCATCGATGGGGACCTCGAAAACGGCGGCACCGTCAGCCCGGGCGCCTCGCCCGGGACGCTGAGCGTGACCGGCGCGTACACCCAGACGGCAAGCGGCGGTTTGGAGATTGAGCTGGGCGGGACCGTGGCAGGGACAGGGTACGATCAGCTCGTTGTGGACGGGGCCGCTGCCTTGGACGGCACCCTGGTGGTCAGCCTGATCGACGGCTTCACCCCGGCGGCGGGTCAGGTCTTCACCGTTCTCCAGTATGGGTCCCACACCGGTGCCTTCGAGGAGGTGATCCTGCCCGATCCGGGCGAGGGGCTGAGGTTCCGGATCGACTACAGCGGCGAGGAACTCTCATTGATTGTGGAGGAGGAGAGCCAGGGCTCGATCAGCGGCACGGTCACCTACACCGGGAAGGACCTTCCCGTCACGCACGTCGAGGTCGCCCTCCATCTGGCGTTGGATCAGGCACCAGTGGCCACCCAGGACGTGCTGCTGCCCGGCGGGCCGTACACTTTCGGCGGCATGCCCGACGGGAGCTACTACGTCAGCGCCGTCATCGACGTGAACGACTCAGGCGGCGCGCCGGACCCCGACGACCTGGTGACCTGGTACGACGCGGATGATGACGACGTGCCGGACCTCGTGGGGGTGAGCGGGGACGCGGTGACGGGGATAGATCTGGCCCTGGTCGGGGAGCTGTACGAGGTCTTCCTGCCCCTGGTGGTGTCCGGCACGCCGTGAGGGGCGATGGGCGGTCGTAACGTGTGAGGAGCACGACAGGAGCGGGCCCTCGGGCCCGCTCCTGTCCCGTCACTCTCATTTCATCTTGCCGGCTCTTGCTGGCCTTCGGTCAGGCGGTAGATATGGCCTCTACCGCGAGCAGCATGTAGGGGCAGGCCGGGCCCCGGCCTTTCCTCATCGGAGGTCAGTCACGTCCTGCTCAAGGAGCGAGTAGCATACCTCGTCCCAGAACTCCCCCCGGTAGAAGCGCCACTCGCGCAGCGTTCCCTCCCGGGTGAACCCGAGCCGCTCCAGCAGCCGCTGGGAGCGCTCGTTCGCCGGGTTGACCATGGCCTGGATGCGGTGGAGGGCCATCTCCTCGACGCCGTAATGGATGACGCGCGTCAGGGCCTCCCGCATCAGCCCCCGGCCCCAGCAGGTAGGGAGGAGATCGTAGCCGATGTCCGCCCGGAAGTCACGATGGGCCCAGTTATGGAAGCCGCAGGTACCGACCAGTCCGTCGTCCCCCTTCCTCTCCAGGCCGAAGCGCAGCCCGGTGCGCTCCTCCCAGATCTTCTGGCACCAGGCGACGATCTCTTTTGCTCCCTCCACGCGCTTGAGCACCGGAAAGTCGAGGTAGCGTGCCACTGTCCGGTTCGAGAAGAGGCGGAAGACCTCATCGGTGTCGTCCGGGGTGATTCGCCGGAGGATCAGCCGCTCCGTCTCCAGGCGGGGGAACGGCGTGTTCTGTTCTGCACGGTCCATGGGGATCTCCCGGATCCTCTCGTAGTGATTCGGATGCGCCTGTGGCTACCAGTCACCGGCGTACCGCACCCCGTAGGGCTCAACCTGATGTGCTAGGGTCTGATAGCGGAGCTCGATCAGCTGGCGCAGATGGAGCAGGTCATGCGCCACCCAGGCTGCCATGACGTCGCCGGCTCTAATCTGCCCGAAGGGCGCCTCGATCACCGCATCCCAGCCTGGCGCCTCCAGACCGCTCAACCAGGCGAGCGACTCCTCCCGGGCCGCGAGGAAGGCGTCCAGGGCCTCCGCCAGCGGTCGCTGCCGCGTGTGCTCCGTGACGCCCCGCGCTGAGTCACCTCGAGGCCAGGCCTCCCCATGGCGGTGAAGGGCCAGATCGAGGCGATCCCGGAAATCGTGTACCTCCTCGTACGCCAGGTGATTGAGCACGTCCAGGATCGACCAGGCGTCCGGCTCGGGGCGCCACCGAGCCTGATCCGACGACAGATCCGCCACCAGGGCGGCAATCGCCTGCGCGTGGTGGTGCATCTGAGACGTCAGGTGATCCAGTTCCATGCTTCCCTCCAATCGAGCCCTCTTGGGCTCTCCTTCGTCAGGGTGTCGGCCACCATCCGCAGCTAGCCGTCTTCCAGCAGGAGCTCCTTCAGCCGTCGGATTTCCTGGTCAGAGATGCCGAGCCCCTTACGCACGTAGTCGGATACCGTCCCGTAGTCGTGTCTGATCTGATCGAATGCTGCCTCCAGGTACTCCCGTCGCGCCTCGAAGAGAGGGAGAAGTTTCTCTCGGGAGAGGCCAAACAGGGACGCAAAGCGGAGCTTGTGCAGCATCTTGTCGGTGAACGCGTCCAGGTGGTCGTTGGTGCGCAGGTAGTCCTCGAGCACCGCCTCCGGCGGCACGCCCAGCGTCAGCTGGATCAGGCTGCAGGCAAAGCCGGTCCGATCCTTTCCCGCCGTACAGTGTATGAGCATAGGCAGGTTGTGGCTC
The DNA here is from genome assembly GCA_964597105.1 of uncultured Anaerolineales bacterium. Taxonomy (GTDB): domain Bacteria; phylum Chloroflexota; class Anaerolineae; order B4-G1; family B4-G1; genus SKLM01. Next base: position 1,051 of record CAZQXX010000134.1, on the reverse strand, counting down.
TCGGCGGCCAGCTTCATCACCGTCGAGAACTGGGCACGGAAATCTGTCACGTACTCGCGGTAGCTCTCCCGGGCGAGCTTCCCGTAGTCGAGTCTCCGGGCCTTCCCGAAGAGGAGCCACAAGACTCGCAGAAGGAGTCCGGATTCGTCGTGCTGGTTCACCTTCACCGGGACGTGGAGAGCCCGGATACCGCCGTGGCGCGGGATGCGAGAGGGATTGTCGTCTCTCTCCTGGTGGGTCCGCAGGTCGCAGATCGTTCGGATTCCCAGCGTCGACAGTCTCTCCAGGTCGGCGTCGGACGCGTCCGCCAGGCTGCCGCTGCGGTAGAGCATCCCCCGCTTCACCAGCAGACCATCCTCCGTCCGTTGGCCGCCGACGTCGCGGAAGTTGTGAATTCCTTCCATCAGCACCTAACCCGAGCGTCCATATAGAGAGACGTGCTTCCCGCTCTCCTTTGTAAACGGGTCCTTCTGCCACGAGCCCCAGCGCTGCTTCAGGGTCAGGCCTGCCAGGTCGGCCATCAGGTCGAGCTCGGAGGGCCAGGCGTAGCGCAGCTCGACGGGGTAGAGCCTGTTTCCCTCCCTGGAGATGAGGACGTGCTGGCTGCTGATCCGCTGGTTGACGACGTCGATCTCAGCGGCATCGATCCGCACGCTGTGGTCCGCGAGCTCGACCACGCGCACGGCCTGCCCGTCCTCAAATCGGGCCAAGTCGGGCACGAAGGCCTCGATGAGGAAGGAGCCTCCGTCACTCAGATGCGCCGCCACGCTGTGGAAGCACCCCACCTGCGCCTCCTGCGTCAGGAGGGCGAAGAAGGTGTTGAAGACGACGAAGATGAGGTCGAAGCGGCCGTCGATGGGGATCTCGGCGAAGCTACCCTCCACCACGCGGATCTCGCGCCCGCCGAGCTTGGCGCGCAGCTTCTCGATCATCGCGGGGGAGGCGTCGATGCCCGTGACGTCGAGGCCCCGTTCCGCCAGCGGCAGGGCGACGCGGCCGGTGCCGATGCCGAGCTCGAGCACCCGTCCGCCGGCCGCCAGCTCCTCCAGGA
>CAZQXX010000133.1:0-8732 GCA_964597105.1 uncultured Anaerolineales bacterium | reverse complement strand
CCATTGATGAAGGTGATGCCCTTGTCCTCAGGAGGAAGCTCCAGGTGATCGAGCAGGTCCTGAATTCTGCTTCCCTCCGGCAGCTCGAGATGGAGCTGGGCGTGGCTTGAGGCCACGGTGCGGTCTCTCACAAGATCGTCGTCGATCTCGTTGGCGTAGCGGGAGATAGGCCCGTACAGCCAGACCTCAATGCTTGTCCTGTCACTCACGGTAGCGTCCTTTCACTAGCTTGTTTCGTCAGCGCTTGACGATCTTGGCGACGGTGACGCCCTCGCCACCCTCGCGATAGCCAGCCCCCTCGTAGTCCGCGACCAGCGGATGGCGGGCGAGGAAGTCGCGCACGGCACGGCGCAGCGTCCCGGTGCCCTTGCCGTGGATAATCTGTGCTTCAGGCAGTCCGGCGCGCATAGCCTGATCCAGGTAACGATCCAGCTGCTCCAGAGACTCCTCAACTGTGTGTCCTCGCAGATCGATCCTCCTTCCCGGGGACTCAGGCGTTGTGGCGCTGATCCCAACCTCCTCGGGAATGGGCTCCGGCTTGTCTGCCTTGCGGCGCTCCAGCGCCGAGAGGCTCACCTGGGTGCGGGCTCGACCGACCTGCACCTCGGCCTCCCCATCGTCGACCCTAAGCACTTCACCCTTCGAGTTCAATGGGCGCACCCAGACGGTGTCCCCCGCCCGGATGGGACGCTGGGGCCCCTCATCGGGCTCATCATCGACCTGTGGGAGGACGGGCGACTCGACGGGCTCCGCCGCTGGCAGCTTCTCCTCCAGGGACTCGAGCCCTCTCTCGACGTCACTGACGGCTTCGACAGGCGCCGCTGCAGCCCTCAGCCGGCTCCGCAGCCGGCGGACCTCCGCCTGGACAGCTTCCAGGATCTCCTCGGCCTCCCGACGGGCCTGGCGAAGGACTTCCTTCCGTTCCTCCTCAATACTGGCGAGACGCTCACGGAGCTCGTTCCGCACCTGTCTTGCCTCCGTTCGCGTCATGTGGGCCTCCTCGCGCTGCTCTGCCGCGTCTATGCGCAAGCGGTGAATGTCATCGAGCATCGCCTGCGTGTGCAGATCCTCCGCAGAGACCATCTCCCGCGCCTCTTCGACAATCTCCTCGGGCATGTTCAGCCGTCGTGCGATGGTCAAGGCGTTCGAACGTCCCGGCAGCCCGATGGTCAGCCTGTAGGTTGGGCTCAAGGTCTCTGCGTCGAACTCGACGGAGGCGTTTCGCACGCCAGGAGTGAGCTGAGCATAGGTCTTCAGCTCGGGGTAGTGGGTGGCGACAAACGTCGTCGATCCCCGTCGTCGGAAGTGCTCCAGGAGCGCCCGCGCCAGGGCGGATCCTTCGGCCGGATCGGTGCCCGCACCCAGCTCATCGAGTAGGACCAAGCTCCGGGAATCGGCTTCATCGAGGAACGAGATGATGTTGGTCATATGTGCGGAGAAGGTGGAGAGGTTCTGCTCAATCGACTGCTCGTCGCCGATGTCGGCGTACACGCCCTCGAAGGGGGAGAGCGCGGAGCCCGACTCGACCGGAATGTGGAGCCCGGCCTGAGCCATCAGGGTCAGCAGCCCGACTGTCTTGAGGCTGACTGTCTTGCCGCCGGTGTTGGGACCGGTGATCACGAGGATATGAGATTTCTCGTCTAGATCCACGTCGATGGGCACGACCCCTTCCGGGTCTAGGAGGGGATGGCGTGCGCCCAACAGGCGGACGGTCGACCCTGGATGCCCATCCTCGCGATTGCCGAAGGGGATAAGCTCGGGCTGGGAAGCGTCGAGAGCCGCGGCATACCTGGCCTTGGCAAAGGCCACGTCAAGCTGCGCCAGGACCTCGACCGTTGCCCGGATGTCGCCGGCGTGCTCACCGACCAGGAGGGACAGCTCGGCCAGGATGCGACGTACCTCTTCTTCCTCTGCGAGCTGGAGCTCGCGCCACTGGTTGTTCAGATCGACCGCGGACAGCGGCTCGATGAAGAGGGTCACCCCGGACGCTGAGCGATCGTGGACCACGCCCGGTATCTTATCCTTGAACTGGGCCTTGACCGGGATGACGTAGCGGCCCCCGCGGCGCGTGATGATGGCTTCCTGTAGATACGAGCTGTTCCTCGAGGATCCGATGATGTTCTCGAGTTTGGACTGGATGCGATCGTGGGCGAGCCCCACCTCACGGCGAATGCGAGCGAGCGCCGGAGAGGCATCATCACGGACGACGCCCTGGTCGTTGATGCAGCGGTCGATCTCGTCGATGACCTCCTGGCAGGGTTGGATCTGTCTCGCGATGCGGGCCAAGCGGGGCAACTGATCCTCGAGCCGATTCAGCATCCGATAGAGCCGGCGACCGGCGACGAGGGTGTCTCGCACGTCGAGCAAGTCCTGGGGAGGCAGACCTATGCCTCGCTCTGCGTTGGCGGTCAATGGTCGTACGTCATGCGCGCCGCCGACGGAGGTGCCCGGTCTATCCTCGAGGAGGACGCGAGCTTCACGCGTTGTCTCCAGCTGCTGCTCGATTTCCTGGTAGTCGGACGTTGGTTCGAGCAGCAGGGCTTCTTCTCGGCCAGCCGAGAAACTGGTATGCGTCGAAAGGGTGTGAAGGATTTTTGGATACTCTAGAGTGGATAGATGTTTCTTATTCACGACGTATTCAGATCATAGACGTAGATTGCCGGTGGTCGCCGGGAAAACCAGAATGACTGCCCCCTGTAGTATAGCTCCATGACTCGGTTGAACTCCGGGCGAAGAGAGGCCTGGTCGTGTGCCGGGCGTCCGGTCACCCCGTATCCAATCGTGTTGAAGAGCAAGGCGGCGACCACGATACCGACAATCAGATAGACGATGGCACCGCCGACTCGATCCATCGGCCCGAGGACCAATACGTGGGTGTTTTCGAAGGAGGCATGGAACAGCAGCTCCAGAATGACCCATAGAACGATGGTGAAGACGGCGAAGGAGAGCGCCAGGGCGGAGTAATCTACGGTGCCGGCAGGCGGCGCGCTCAAGCCGAGAAACCCAAGGAGATTGAGGAAGCTGCGTGCATAGGGCGTCAGGATGGGGTAGAAGCTGGCCGCCATGCCCGTCGCAAGGTACACGGCGACCGCGGTCAACAGCCCCCGGATCGTCGTGCGCATCGTCCCGTAGGCAGCGAAGCTCACGATGACGAAGAGCATGACCATATCAAGTCCCTGTAGCTCCCGGGGACCGAAGAAGTAATAGGCTACGATACCCACAACTCCCAAGGTCTCAACGATCAATGCTGTGGCGCCTCGACCTTCGGCGTCAGCCGGGCGTTGGGACGTCTTCTCGAACAGGGTCATCGTCTTCCTCCAGTGTGGTATCGCGTTGACGAACGGAACCGTGCCGGGTGGGCACGTCGCGACGGACTGCTGACCGTGTAGCGCCTCGGTGATGAGCGTCATCTCATCACGCGTGGCATACGTCAACTATAGCACAGGGTGGGTGGGTAGCAAGTGGACGGCGCGTGAGGCGAGACAGGCGGGTGTGCCCGGGCCGGCATTGCGGGGCGCCGTGATTCGCAGAAAGGAGGCGGTGGATTCGGTGGGTGGGAAGACGAAGAGGGCGTCTCAAATGAGACGCCCTCCGGAAATCCTACTGAGCGTTACTATCGCAGACTAGTTACGCGTCCAACCTACGAGCTGCTCGCCTGGCTGGCCTCCTCGCCCAAGGGCGTGGGGCTGACGGCGACCGTCGAGACGCGACTTGCCTGCTTGACGCCGAGCCGTGCCTGGCGCTGCGCGGCGGTCATTGTGTTTCGCATCAGCATAGCGTTCGTCATCGGTCCAGTGCCGCCGGGCACGGGGGTGATGGCGCCGGCGATCTCTTTCACGTTCTCGAAGTCGACATCGCCGACCCACTCCCCGTCCATCTCGGTGAAGCCGAAGTCCAAGACCGTCGCGCCCTCTTTGACCATGTCGGCGGTGACCAGATGAGCAACGCCGGTGACGCTGGCGAGGATATCGGCCTGCTGTGTCACGTCGGAGAGGGGCCTGGTGTGCAGGTCGCAGACTGTCACGGTAGCCCAGTGGCGCGTGAGCAACAGTGACAAAGGTTTGCCGATCAGGTTGCTGGCGCCCACGATCACGGCCCGTTCGCCGTCGATGTTCATATCGTACCGCTTCATCAGCTCCAGCCCGCCGAGAGGCGTGGCCGGCACGAAGTAGGGGCCGACGTTCTGCGGTCGATCGACGAAAGCCGCGCGAGCCAAGCGTCCGGCGTTGAGCGGATGGGCTCCGTCGATGTCCTTCCCGGGGTCCAGGGCCTCAACCACGACCTCCGGGCGGATGCCCTCGGGCATTGGTTGCTGGATGATCACGCCGTTGACGGTCTCGTCGTCGTTCAAGCTGCGGATCAACCGCACCATCTCATCCTCCGTGACGTCTGAGGGGCGGGTGTGGCCCACAAAGGTGATCCCAACCTTGTTGCAGGTGCGCTCAATCATCCCCGCGTAGCTGACCGAGGCGGGGTCATCGCCGGCACGAACCAGGGCCAACGTCGGCGTGGCGCCGTAGTCGGCCTCATAGGCCTTCACTTCCTGCTTAATCTCGTTTAGAATTTCCTTCGATACTTTCCGGCCGTCCAGAATCTTAGCGCTCATCTCTTCCCCCTTATATTGGTGACAATTGCCTTTGTCGCTTCGTCTCATTTTTCTCTATTTCGCTTATATCCTATCATGGCAGCGGCTGCCTGTCATCGGCCAAAGCATCCATCTTTCTCCCATGGCTTAGTCTTGCGAGAAAAGCGTGAGTCGGGCGACGGTTTGACAGCTATTCTGTGTATGGGGGATACGTAGCATCGCTTACTCGCCATTACGCGTTATGGCGTACGTCCTGAGTGCGAGATTTCGCGGATGCGCGGGCTTCGTGAGTCGGCCAAAATGTTTGCGTATTGAATCGTAGAATGTTATAATTGTTTTGAACGATTCGAGCGAGGAGGAGATGAGCAAGGACGTGATAGAGGTTCTGTTGGCTGACGACCACGCTGTGGTTCGTCAGGGTACTCGAGAACTCCTCGAGCGCGAGGACGGCATCGACGTCGTGGCCGAGGCCAGCGATGGCAAGGAAGCTGTCCAGAAGGCTATCAAGGAGCGTCCCGACGTCGTGGTGATGGACTTCGCGATGCCGAAATTGAACGGCATCGAGGCCACGCGGCAGATCAAGGCAGTAGCCCCCGGCGTTGCTATCCTCGTGCTGACCGCCTACGATAGTGACCAATACATCTTCGCTTTCCTGGAGGCAGGCGCTGCCGGTTACCTGCTCAAAGACGTCCAGGTCGATGAGCTGGTGGATGCCATACGGGCTGTGCACGCGGGAGAGTCGATCCTCCACCCTGCTATTGCCAGGAAGGTCATCAACCGCTTCGCCAAGCCTGAGGAGAGTGCATACACTGTCCATCCTTCAGTGGATCAGCTCACCGAGCGGGAGCTCGAAGTTCTCAAGGTGGCCGCGAAAGGCATGTCGAATCGAGAGATCGCCCAGGCACTCACCATCAGTGTCCGCACTGTCCAGACCCACCTGACGAACGTCTTCAATAAGATGGGCGTTGGGTCCCGCACGGAGGCGGTGGTATTCGCACTTCGAAAGGGTTTGATCACGCTCGAAGACACGCTCTGAAATGGCAGCCAGGAGGGCGCATAGCTGCGTCCTCTGGTCCGGTGCACCATCATTCCTGACGTATTGCGGACCGTTGTCGGTTGGTCTATTCTTTCGTCACAGCGTCAATGTACTCGTCGGGCGTGCTACCCTCGGATTCGTCGTGCCCCTATACCTCCTTGTCAGGCGGGCCTATCATCCGGGCGACCGCCACGGGCTACGCCCTGCCCCGTGTTCTGCAGGCTATGCCCATCACCACCGGCCGTATCAGTTGAAGGCGAAAGGCTCGTGAACTATGGCACAGAAAGTGACACAATCAAATGAACAGCGTAGAGTCCGTGACCCGCTATCCCGTCTACAGACGATCAACGAGGTCACGACTGCCCTGACCCAGTCGTTTGATCTGGAGCAGACGTTGGATGACATTCTGGACAAAATCCTGGAAGTCTTCGGGCTCGACACGGGGGCGATCTACCTGCTGAACGAGGGCGGGCAGGGCCTTACGCTGGTCGCTCATCGGAATCTGCCCCGGGAGATCACGGCTGAGGCGGATGGCCTCGCCTCTTCCAGGCTTCTCGCGCGCCACAAAGAGCTCCAGTGCAAGCTGGCAGGTCCGTTGCGCGCCAAGGGTGAGATCAAGGGCCTGCTCTTTGTGGGTGACCGTCGAGCCTGTCCGATCCTGCGCCAGGATGAGGAGTTACTGAACACCGTATGCAATACGATGGGGGTCTTCGTTGAGAACGTCCGACTGTATCAAGAACGGACACACCAGTTGCAGGTCGAGCGGCTGGTGATCAAGGTGACGGAAGAGGTCACGTCTGAGCTTGAGTTGGATCGGGTGCTTCCCAAGGTCATGGAGATCGCCGTCGACCTGGTGGGGGCAGACGGCGGCGTGATTGCGCTGCTGGACGAAGAGCGAAACATCATCCGCTATCCTTACGTCCATCATCTCTCCCCTGAGCTGGCGGACGTGACTGTGTCGAAAGGGGAGGGATTGTCCGGGCAGGTGATGATGACGGGCGAACCGATGGTCATTGACAACTATCAGGCATATCCGAAGGCCGTTCCGGCGTTCGTGGAGGCCGGTCTCATGAGTGTTGCCATAGTACCGGTGGTGACGGGGGACAGGACGTTCGGCGCGCTGAGCGTCTTAAGCATCAACGACACGAAGGCGTTCTCGGAGAGGGACATCCGTCTTCTTACCGCCATTGGGCGTCAGGCTGGCATCGCCATCGAGAACGCCTACCTGTATGAGAACATGCGGTTCTATGCTCGACAGATCACACAGGCACAGGAGAACGAGCGAAGACGCATTGCCCGCGAGCTCCACGATGATACGATTCAGTCCCTGGTGGGGCTGTCACGCCGGATGGAAGCGCTTAGGACCTCGGACGGCCTGTTGTCTGCGGAAGCGGCCGCGCGTGTCGCCGAGCTCCAGGAGGCTACCGGGGACATGATCAAGCGCGTACGTCGGTTCAGCCAAGATTTACGGCCGTCGATCCTCGATGACCTCGGTCTACTGCCTACGTTGGACGAGCTGACGGCTGATCTGGATCGACAGGATGGATTGGACGCTGAGTTCCGGGTCAGAGGCAAAGAGAGAAGGCTATCATCGGAGATGGAATTGACCCTCTTCCGCATTGCTCAGGAGGCGCTGAACAACGTGAGGAGACATGCGGAGGCGAGCCACGTGGTCACCACGGTTGAGATGGGTGATAGCGGGGTGACGCTGTCGGTGGAGGATGATGGTAAGGGATTCGACCCGCCGACACTGGCGGACCATCCCCCAGTTACGGGAAAGCTTGGGTTGATCGGTATGCACGAACGCGCTCGTTTGTTAGGCGGATCGTTAGTGGTCGAGTCTGAGCCCGGCCAAGGAACCAAAGTGGTCGTGAGCGTGCCGGCCTAGGAATGAAGGGAGGCAGAGACATGGACATCGAAGAGGCCATTGAATCTAAGATAGAACCTCGACTGATCGAAGCCTTCGGGAGGCAGACGGCGAAATCCTTGCTGACAAAGGCTACGCTGGCCTATGTCAGCAAGGACGGGGGCGAGGATGAACGGGTGACGGCCTTCATAGACGCTATCCGCTCCGATGAGCGGGTGGTTGACGTGTGGAGTGAGGAGGTCACCGCGATAGAGGTAGACGAGTGGGTGAGCGTTCTCAAATCCTATCTGGCCTCCGATGAAGAAGAGGCTGAGACCGCCAAGATCCTCGACGGTCGCGCTATGGCGGAGGAAGTGAGAGAGGAAGTCATCGCTCGCGTGGAGGAGTTTGAGGAGGCGTACGGCTTCACGCCTACGATTGCGGTGGTCCGTGCAGGGGAAGACCCGGCCTCGGTGAGCTACGGCAAGATGATCAAACGTTCGTTTGAGAACGCCGGGATGAACTTCATTCTGCGGACGTTGCCTGGAACAGCTGACGAGGACGACGTGACCGACGTCATCACCCAGCTTAATGCGCAAAGCTCAGTCAACGGGATTATGGTCCAGGAGCCTTTGCCGCGAGGAATTGATGACATTGCTATCAAGTCGGCCATCAGGCCGGAGAAAGACGCGGATGGGGTCAACCCGATCAACGCGGGACGCCTGGCGCAGGCATCCCCGGTGGGGCGTGATTCGGGGACGCGGGACTACATCGTCCCGGCCACCCCGCTGGGTGGGCTGGAGATGCTGAAGCGCGCGGGGATCGAGATGGATGGAGCGCACGCAGTCGTCGTCGGACGGTCGAATATTGTGGGGCGGCCGATGGCCTTTCTGTTGATGCAGCACCACGCCACAGTGAGCTTGTGCCACTCGCACACCAGGCCGCTGGGTGAGGTGACGCGAGAGGCGGATATCCTCTGTGTGGCCGTCGGGGTGCCGGAGTTGATCAAGGCGGATATGGTCAAGCCAGGGGCGACGGTTATTGACTTCGGCTTTAACAGGAAGGACGGCAAGTGGGTCGGTGACGTCGACTTCGAGGAGGTCAAGAAAGTCGCCGGGGCGATCACGCCAGTGCCAGGTGGGACCGGCTCGATGACGAACGTCATACTTATGAGAAACGTCTTGGACGCCGCCGAGCGTCAGGTGAAGCGGCGAAGTAAGCTGGGGTGATTATATCACCCGGCCATCAATGACAAGACCCCGCGG
>CAZQXX010000132.1:6098-8752 GCA_964597105.1 uncultured Anaerolineales bacterium | reverse complement strand
TAGTCTAGCACAACTTGCGCGAAAGGCATACTTTTCGGCCGGGCTTCTAGAACGCTTGTCTCAAGACCAGGATCAGAACGAAGAGCTAATTGAAAAGAAGAAGCAGGAACTAGCAGAAGCGCGTGTCGAGATTGAGAGGTTTCGAGAGAAGCTTGACCAGGCGAGCTATGTCTTGCGGGAGTTTTCCTGTCCACACTGCGGCTCGCCGATGACACTGATGGATTACGACCTAGAGGTGGCCACTATCTGCGGTGAATCCGTCGAAGCTGACCATGAAGTGATCGAGTACGCGTGCGGTCTGGCTCTCTATGACGGTAAGGAAGTCTCCCCCTGTCCAAACAGAGATTCATCAGAGTCAACGAGTTAGCTAGATGTCCCGCATCACCGAGAAGCGCGACGTCCAGGAAGCCCTCATCAGCTACCTCCGTGGCCTCGGCTGGGAGTACCTGCCGCCCGTCGACGCGCTCCACGCCCGCGTCGACGATCCGCGCCAGCCCTTCCTCCCCGCTGTCGCCCGCGACCGGCTCATGGCCCTCAACCCCGGCCTGGTCACCGATGACAATGTGTCCGACGTCCTCCACCGCCTGCGCACCGTCCGCGCCGACATGCGCGGCAACGAGGCCTTCCTCCACGCCCTCCGCGGTCACTGGACCGTCTACGACGAGGCCGCCAACCGGGAACGGAACCTGACCCTCGTCGCCTACGACGACCTGGGCGCCAATCGCTTCCACGGCACCCAGGAATTCGCCTTTGCCGATAGGGACAACCATCGGCCTGACGTGATGCTCTTCATCAATGGTTTCCCCGTCGTCCTCATTGAGAACAAGAGTCCTAAAAAGGAAGGGCCGGAGCTGGAGGCCTTCGAGCAGGTCCAGCGCACTTACACCGAATCCATCCCCGAGCTCCTCAAGTTCACCCAGCTCTTCGCCGCCTGCGACCGTCGCCTCCACTACGGCGCCACCTGGAACGACGACCTCAAGGCCTTCTACCGCTGGAAGGCCGAGGGGAAGGACTACGGCCTGGAGCGCTTGAGCAAGACCCTCCTCGCCCGCGAGCACGTGCTCCGCATCCTCCGTGACTACGTCATCTTCTACCGCGCCGACGACCAGACCCACAAGTTCATCCTCCGCCCCCACCAGATGCGCGCCACCGACAGGATCGTCCGCCGCGTCGCCACGGGCGAGGCCGACTCCGGCCTGATCTGGCACACCCAGGGCTCCGGCAAGAGCCTGACGATGATCGTGGCCGCGGCCCGGCTGCGCCGCATGCCCCAGCTGGAAAACCCCACCCTCCTCATCGTCGTCGACCGCCTGGAGCTCGAGTCCCAGATGATCCAGAACCTGGAGGCCTTCGGCTTTCCCACCGTCGTCCGCGCTGAGAGCAAGGACCACCTGGAAGAGCTGCTCCACAGTGACTATCGCGGCCTCATCGTCACCCTGATCCACAAGTTCCATCGGCTCGACAAGAACCTCAGCCGCCGCGAGAACGTCGTCGTCCTCATTGACGAGGCCCACCGCTCCCAGGAGGGCGACCTGGCCACCTATATGCGCGCGGCCCTGCCGCAGGCCACCTACTTCGGCTTCACCGGCACGCCCGTCGACAAGGGGCGGGTGGGGCAGGGGACCTTCGAAACCTTCGGCAAGCCCGACCCCGATGGCTATCTCGATAAGTACGGCATCGACGAGTCGGTGGAGGACGGCACCACCGTGCCCCTCTACTATACCCTCACGCCGCTGGAGCTGCGCCTTGACCGCGAGATGCTGGAGAGGGACTTCTTTCAGGCCGTCGATGAGGCCGGCATCGCCAGCATCGAGGCCCTCAACCGGCTGCTCGACAAGGCCGAGAAACTCAAAGCGGTGCTCAAGGCCCCCGAACGCGTCGATCGCATCGCCCAGCACGTCGCTCAACACTACCAAGAGAACGTCGCGCCCCTCGGTTTCAAGGCCTTCGTCGTCGCCATCGATCGCGAGGGGTGCGCTCTCTACCACCAGGCCCTGGCGCGCTACCTCCCCGAGGAGATGATCCAGGTCGTCTACACCGCCAACCATAAGGATCGGCCGCTCCTCCGCCAGCACCACATCCACGACGATGAGGAGAAACGCATCCGCCGCGCCTTCCGGGACCCGGACAAGGACCCCCAGATCCTCATCGTCACCCAGAAGCTCCTCACCGGCTTCGACGCGCCCGTCCTCTACGCCATGTACCTCGACAAGCCGATGAAGGACCACACCCTGCTCCAGGCCATCGCCCGCGTCAACCGTCCCTATCCCGGCAAGGAGAGCGGCTTGATCGTCGACTACATCGGCGTCTTCGAGAACCTCCAGCGCGCCCTCGCCTTCGAGGACGAGACGATCACCAAGGGGCTACTCGACATCGAGACCCTGCGGAACCGCTTCGCCGAGCTGCTGACCGAGATCAAGGCCCAGCTCACGCCTGTCGACTTGGCCGACACGCCGGGCCGCACCGGGCGCATCATCGACCACTTCTTCGACGAAGAACGGCGCGCCCTTCTTCGTCCGCACCTACAAGGAGCTCCAGACCGCCTACGAGACCCTGGCCCCTGATCCCTTCCTGCGGGACTACCTGGATGACTACGCCTTCATCACCGACGTCTACAAGGTCGTCTACCACACCTACAACCCCGAGGCCGAGCG
>CAZQXX010000132.1:0-5998 GCA_964597105.1 uncultured Anaerolineales bacterium | reverse complement strand
CAGGTGGAGGCCGTGATCCAGAGCCTGCGCGATCAGCAGATCAGCACCCAGACCGCGCTGCAGCAGCTGACCGGGCTGGTCGAGGATGCCGCGGCTGCCGAGGAGGAGCAGGCCGAGCGCGACGTCGACCCCGGGGAGTTCGCCCTCTACTGGGTGCTCAAGGGACAGGGCTTCGACGCGGCTGAGGAGATCGCCCGTGAGGCCCGGGAGGAGATGGCCCGCTTCCCGGCCTGGGCCTACGATTCGAACCAGGAGCGGCGGGTACGCTTGAAGCTCTACAAGCTACTGAGCCCCCACATCGACGCGGACGACAAGGCGACCGTCCTCAAGGGGACCGTCGACGCGCTCCTCCGCATGAGCCGGGTGGTGCAGGGATGACGCTCGCTGTGAGTGAGGTCATCATCCGCCGGCAGGCGCGCCAGAGTCTGGCCCTCCGTGCTACGCCTGAGGGGCTAGTGGCCCTCATCCCGCGCGAGCTCGATCCGGCCGACGAGACTGTGCGCCGCTTCATCGAGCACGGCATCGAACGGCTCCCCGCACCGGAACCCGCACCCGAGCCGATGGCCCCTGGTGAACTCGACGAGTTGATCGCCGCCTGGACCGAGCGCCTCGATGTCGAGGTGGGCCGCGTCCAGCTCCGCAAGATGCGCACCAAGTGGGCCTCCTGTTCTTCCCGCGGCACCCTCACGCTCCACCGCGACCTCCTCCGCTTGCCGCGGGATCTCGTGGACTACGTCCTCTGCCACGAGCTGCTCCACCGCAAAGCACCGAATCACAACCGGAGCTGGGAGCTGCTGATGGGCATCCACCTCCCGGACTGGCACGAACGGGAGCACCGCATCGCCGCGTGGATGTTGAAGGAGAAAGACCATGGATCGCGATGAAGTCTTGGCGCTCATAGATCGCGCTGCCCTTGAAGGTTGGACCGAGCTTGACCTCATTAATGAAGCTGTCACTGAACTCCCCTCGGAGATCGGCCAATTGACTCAGTTGCAGAGACTACATCTCTGGGGAAATGACTTGGCGGCACTTCCTACCGAGATTGGCAAGCTGACCCATCTACGAACTCTCAACCTTGGTGGAAATGACTTGAAAACCCTGCCTCCGCAGCTCTGGGAGTTAGTTCGGCTAGAGGAACTCGATCTTGAATACAACCAACTCAGGACCTTACCCGAAGAGATCGCCCAGCTGATTCAGTTGAAGTCCCTCAACCTTAGGGACACGCAACTAGCCACTCTACCGCGAGAAATCGGCGAGTTGACTCAGTTGCAGTTACTGACGCTTAGCGATAACGACCTAATGTCTCTGCCCCCGGACATCGGCCGGTTAAAGCGGTTACGGTCACTTGATCTTCCATCCAACAATCTGACGCTGTTGCCACGCGAGATCGGCCGGTTAACTCAATTGCAGTCCCTCGATCTTTGGAGCAATCGACTAACTTCACTCCCGCCGGAGATCGGACAGCTGAGGCAGCTGCGGGACCTGAACCTCGGAGAGAACAGACTGACGTTTCTTCCCTCGGAGATCGGCGAGTTAACCCGACTGGAGGAACTTATTCTTCAGGGTAACGAGCTAGTGGATTTGCCGTCGGAAATCGGTCAGCTCTTGGATTTGAGGCTTCTAGCCCTGGATAAGAATCAACTGACATCTCTGCCGTCGGAGATCGGTCATTTGACTCAACTGAAGCATCTGACGCTTAGCCGGAATAGACTGACGGACTTGCCGCCGGAGATCAGTCGGCTGGATGCGTTGCAGTCACTCAATCTTCACAGTAATGAACTGGTTGTACTCCGCCCGGAATTGGGGCAGTTATCCAACCTAGCTGCACTCTATGTCGGGGAGAACTGTTTCAGGACGCTCCCTTCTGAGATCGGAGAGCTGACGAAGTTGGAGGTTTTGTCGGTAGGCTTGAACCACCCACAGCAATCTCGTCTTTTCCCCCCGCCGGAAAGCTACCAGGCAGGAGTCCTGGCGTCTTTGCCGGAATCCATTGCTCAACTACCTAACCTTTCCATCTTGGACTTGCGCTACAATGATATCCCTCTTCCCCCTGAAATCCTAGAGAGAATCGGCGCCCCTCAGACGATCATCGAGGCCTACTTCGACTTTGTTTCCGGGCAACGCTACCCGCTCAATGAGATAAAGATGATTCTCGTCGGTCAGGGCAGCGTCGGCAAGACCTCGCTCGTCACCTGTCTTCTTGACGGGCCTGACGCTTTCGATCCCCACGTGACCAAGACCGAAGGCATCGACATCTGTCACTGGCAACTCCATCTTTCCCAATCTACCAGTCTGGCTCGCTCCCAATCTATGGACATCCGCGTCAACGTCTGGGATTTCGGTGGTCAGGAGATCATGCACGCGACGCACCAGTTCTTTCTAACCCGGCGCACTCTCTACTTGCTCGTGCTAGACGCTCGCCTGAGTGAGGCCGAGAACCGCCTTGACTACTGGCTGCAGATCATCCGCAGCTTCGGCGGCGATTCCCCCGTCATCCTCGTTGGCAACAAGACGGATCAGCAACCACTCGATATTGACCGGCGAGGACTTCGTGATAAGTATCCGTTCATCAAGAACATCATCGAGACGTCCTGCATGACAGGCGACGGGATAGACAACCTACACGACGCCATCGCCGAACAAATTCCCAGCCTCCCCCACGTGTTCGACGAGCTCCTCGCCACTTGGTTCGACGTCAAGGCGCGACTAGAAGAACTGGACGCCGACTACATTCCCTACGCCCAATACTTAGAGATGTGCCGAGAAGCGGGCGTCACCAAGAGTCGCAGCCAACACACTTTGCTCGGGTTTCTACACGACCTGGGCGTCGTGCTCCACTTCCCTGGCCCCCGCCTGGAGACCACCAACATTCTCAATCCAGAGTGGGTCACCCAAGGCGTCTACCGCATTCTCAACAGCCACGCCCTCTTCCAGAATGACGGACGGCTCACCTGGGATCTTGTCACCCAGATCCTCGACGACGAAGCTTATCCCCGTGATAAGCATATGTTCATCATTGACATGATGCGCAGATTTGAGCTCTGTTATCCCTTTCCTGGCCAGGATCACGCTTACCTCGTCCCTGACTTGTTGCCCAAGGAGGAACGGTACACCGGGGATTGGTCTGACGCGCTGACTTTCCAGATTCACTACGATGTCCTCCCCAGTAGCGTTATGTCCCGCTTCATCGTCCGTATGCACCGCTGCATCAAGCAGCACACCGTCTGGCGGACTGGTGTCTTTCTGACTCTTAACGGCAACGACGCCTTGGTTAGGGCCGATCTGACAGACAACCGTATCACCATTCGGGTTCGCGGTCCAGCTTCTGGACGTCGCGAGCTCCTCACCCGCATCCGCGAGCAGCTCGATGCGATCCACGACACTATCCAGGGTTTACGGGCCAAGGAGGAGGTTCCGCTCCCCAACCATCCGGACCTCCCACCGGTGGACTATAAGTGGCTACGCGACCTTGAACGCGCAGGTCGGAGAGAGTTTACGCCTCCCGGATGTGTCGATTCCATCAGCGTGAGCGAGGTCCTCAATGGGATCGAATCCCCACAGGCTCGCCGTGTTCGCGACCTGGAGCCCCGACCGACAACCGAATACCGCTTCTATGGAAGTCAGATTCACCACATTGGTGATACGCGCACTCGATTAGAAGAAAGGAGCAGACAAGTGGACCCGATTACAGGAGCAATCGTAGCCGCCCTCGCTGCCGGCGTCGCCAGCGGTGCCGGCGAAGTTGGCAAGAAGGTCGTCGTCGATGCGTACGAAGGACTTAAGAACGCGATCAAGAGGAAGGTCGGGGCAGAAAGCGACGTCGCCGAGGCCGTTGAGAAACTGGAGCAGAAGCCCGATTCTGAAGGGCGGAAGACGATGCTTGCGGAAGAGGTAGGCGAAGCCAACCTTGCGCAGGACGAGGAGTTGATGAAGCAGGCGCAGGAACTGATCGCGGCCCTGAAGGAAACCGCGGAAGGCGAGCAGGCGTTGAGTAGGTACAACATCCAGATGCAAAACAGTCAGGTCGGCGTCATTGGCGACAACGCTGAGGTCAGTGGCGGGATACACTTCGGCTCTAAGGAGGAGTAGGGACTAGCCAAAGGCCGACTGGAGGGATTTCACGTCTGAGGCACGCGTCAGCTGGAAAAGCGAGAAACGGATGGATTATGAGCGCACGATAGATGCCCGCGGCTCCCAGATCGGGGTGATGGGCGATCACGCCCACGTGGAAGGTGACATCCACTTCCATGGCCCATCACCGCCGCAATCCCTGCATCAGATCCCGGATCCGCCTCGACACTTCAAAGGCCGTGAGAACGAGATTGACGAACTGGTAACGGCCACTCAGGAGACTGGCGTCATCATTTCTGGCATGGGGGGCACTGGCAAGACCACTCTGGCCCACGTGGTCGCTCACCAGTTGAAAGGTGACTACCTCGATGCCCAGCTTCTCGTTGACCTAGATGGCACTTCTTCCCCGCTTGCCCCGGCTGATGCAATGGGACAGATAATTCACGCTTTCTATCCTCACGCTGATCTCCCGGCGAGCCAGTCCGAGCGTGGCGGGCTCTACCGCTCTGTGCTTCATGGCAAGAGGGCTGTCCTGCTGCTGGACGACGCTGCCGATGCTGATCAGATAGAGCCTCTGGTTCCGCCTGCTTCTTGTGCGTTGATCATCACGTCCCGCACGCGATTCCGCATTCCCGGCATGCACGGGCTCGACCTTCACGTTCTGGATCCTGAAAGCGCTCGGGCGCTCCTCTGCGAGATTGCCCCACGCATCGGTGACTCTGTCGATGAGATCGCGGAGCTGTGCGGCTTCCTGCCTCTCGCGCTGGAGCTGGCCGCCGGCGCCCTGGCCGAGCGGGTGGACCTGTCCCCGGCCGACTATGCCCGCCGCCTGCGCGACAAGCAGAGGCGGCTGGATCTGGTAGAGTCCTCGCTCAGCTTGAGCTACGACCTGCTGGACGAACGGTTGCAGCATCTCTGGATGCGGCTTGCCATCTACTCGATCCCCTTCGATCGAGACGCCGCCGCTGCCGTGTGGGAGATGGAGAGCGAGGAGGCGCTGGATCCACTCGGCGAGTTGCTCCGCTTCAGCCTGATCCACTGGGACGACACGCTGGGGCGGTATGACCTCCACGATCTGGTGCGCATCTTCGCCTATGACAAGCTGGAAGAGACCGGGGATTTCCGCTTCGTCCATGCGCTGGCCGCCGCCTATCTCAACGCGAAGATCACGGACGAGGAGCGGGAAGGCACACCACAGGAGGCGCTGGAGGAAGTCGATCAGTGGAAGCAGGCGGAGGACTGGGAGCACCTCGCCCGGCGGGCGAGCGCGCTCGTGGGCAGCGTGGACCGCTTAGGGTACTGGGAGGAAATTGAGGAGCGTCTGCAGCGGGCGCTCTGCGCCGTCAGAGATCACCTGGATGCACCGGAGCTGGAAGCGACTCTGCTGGATGATCTCGGAACCATTGCATGGAAGGGCGCTGAGTGGGACCGGGCCATCGAGATGTACGAGCGGAGCTTGGAGACCAACGAGCGGCTGGGCGACGTCCACGGCATGGCCAAGACCTGGGTCAACCTGGGCAACGTGTACTTGCTGAAAGGCGAATGGGACCAGGCCACCGAGTACTACCAGCAGAGCCTCGAGACCTTCGAGCGCATGGGCGACGTCCACGGCATGGCCACAACCTGGGTCAACCTGGGCCTCGTGTACGCAGACAAGGGCGAGTGGGACCGGGCCACCGAGTACTACCAGCAGAGCCTCGAGACCTTCGAGCGCATGGGCGACGTCCACGGCATGGCCAAGACCTGGGGCAACCTAGGCAGCGCGTACAAGGACAAGGGCGAGTGGGACCGGGCCATCGAAATGTACGAGCGGAGCCTCGCGGTCGCGGAAAGACTCGGTGACTGGCTGACATACACAAAGCAGTACATCAACCTAATACTGTACGCACGAACGGATCGTCGTGAAGAGGCACCAAGCCCCTCCTAG
>CAZQXX010000131.1:7286-8827 GCA_964597105.1 uncultured Anaerolineales bacterium | reverse complement strand
GCAGCTTTCGACGGGGCCAGCTGCTAAGAAACGAGAGCTTGACCGCCGCTTGCCTTATGTTCTGGAGCGGTGCTCGAGGAGTCCCAGGAGCGGTGAACTCAAGCAGGGGAGACTGATGTAGGATGACGATGTCTCCCTGGGTGAGGCATGGTCCGGATCACGGAGTGTGAACGGCGCGGGCACGGCGCGCCGATGGTGGGGCAGGAGTGCTTTTGTCGTGCTCTTCATAAGCTAGTCGAGAGAGGGCAGTGCGTGTCCGTCAGCTGCGAATACTCTTCCGGGAGTCGCAACCGGTCCCCCCTCCCTTGCAGCTGGGGCGAGGGGCCCCCACCAGTGACTGTCGTGGGAACAAGCGAAAGCGTGCAGCCCCTTGCCGGCTACTGGCCCGGGGGGGTGATGCAGAGGTCTCCAGGAGGGCCTTGGCCGGACGGATCCGGATCGGCCGCCTGCGGCTGACCTGGAGTAGGTGTGTTCGGCATTGCTCTCATAGCGTCTGAGTGTCGAGCGAGGGTGCTGGCTAAGGTCTGGTGGGACACCACCGCCACATGGGACGATGTCCACCCGGTCAGGCTGGGAAGAGGCGCTGGCTCTGTGTTGCGTGACTCAGTCTCATCACCGGTTCCCGTCGCTGGTGGAAGGAGGCCCAGCAGGCTGAAGATGCACTATCGTGGGGTAGTCCCAAGCTGAGAGGGAGTCGCTTAAGATCGAGTGACGGGGTGCCGCTACCCAAGCAGTCTCCAGCGTCTGACGTCCTATTCTATCTCTCAGGTTTCGGGGTGGCGGCTTGGATGACCGCGTTCGCCACGCGCTGCTGCGGTATCTTGTGCGGACAGGTGCTGCAGATCAGGCATCTCGAGGGCCAAGGATGGCGACCGTTCCACTGCGTGGGGGGCTGGATCAGGCCCGTGGCAGACTGTTGCGGTACTAGGCCGCAGCGGGCCCTCGGCCGAGGGGCGGGGTCGATTCGGCATCCAGCAAGCGACTGGACAGATGGCCTTGCGGATGAGGCCAGTCCATCGCCGGGTTCGGACTGTCTCTCATGATCTCGGCGCGGTCCAGGGCTTCTTGCTCATCCAGATGTTGCTCCTGCTGAGCCTTCCAGACCAGGGAGAGGTACCCCTTCGTGGGAGGGCTGAGGGAGCATCGGAGGGCGCTCTCTGCCTGTGTCAGAGATCTGTATCAGTGGGTGTATCACCGATTGGAGCAGGCGCTGCTACATGTGCGTGGAGGTACAAGATCGCGCGTGGCACCAACTCTGGGCAGGATGCCAGCCGAGATGAGATCTCGGGTTCCGCGACACCAGTCCGCCTCTGGCTCTCTCCTTCATAGATCCGAGGGACGGTCGACGCAGATGGTGCGTTCTCTCGCCCGGGTCAGTCTTTGCCTCCGGCCCGGGACATCGTCAGACCCTGTGCGTGAGCCGACCAATCGAAGACTGGCGCCAGCTTCTGGGCCGTGGTCTCGTTTACGGCGATGATCGTCCCGTCCATACGCACGATCTCGTGTCTGTCTCGGACGAGAAATCCGTACCTGAGGGCCAG
>CAZQXX010000131.1:3704-7186 GCA_964597105.1 uncultured Anaerolineales bacterium | reverse complement strand
CAGGCAGTGGAGGGCGTGGAGAATCTCTTGCGTCGAACCGGAGCGGAGGGCGAGAAGGGCGGCCTTATGACTGTCGTAGGTGAGGGCGCGGGTGTCCCGGGCCGCAAGCACGGCGCGAGCCGAGCGTCGAAGCTCCTGGCGGGTCGCGCCTTCCTGCGCCACTAGCTCCCAACCCTCGTCCATGTCCAGTGCCGTGGCCAGCTCGACCGCCGCGGCGCCGTGCCAGCGCCGATTGAGCCCTGGCCCATCGTCCTTGAGCAGGTTGAGAGCACGGGCTGGATCCAGCTCCCGCAGCCGTCTCAGGACGGCGCGTTTCATGTCCAGACCGTCATCAGCCCGGAACAGCCGCTCCAGGTGGTCCAGTAAGAGCTCGGGACTGTGTGACAGGGCACGCCAGTCAGCCCCGCCTCGGTGAACCTCGATGGCGTAGTCAGCCATGAGCAGCGTGCCCATATCGAGATAGGTATCTCGGAGGCTCGGGGAGTTGAGGAGGGTGGTTCGTCGTTCCCGGTTCCCCGTGATACCGGCCACGTACAGCAGGTAGGGCCAGACGACCGGGTTCAACTGCCCGATGGGCCCTGTACAATCCTCCGCCACTGCCGCCACGCAGTCCCGGAATTGGGCTTTTCGGAATCGATAGCTGCCGGATCCTTCCTTGCGGAGGATCCCTGCCTTCTCGGCGAGAGCCAGCAGCTCATCCGCCGTCCGGGAACCCCGATGCTGGTGCTTGAGCGTCTCGCTCCACCTCAGACGAACCAGCCGCGTGTCGATATGTAGGTCTCTTTCGAGACGGTGCAGTCGATCGGAGGCAGCGGCTCCCAGACAGAGGAAGACGTCGTGCCTTACGTCGAGGTCTCTGGTTCCTGCTCTACGCAGCAAGGCCTCAAGCAAGCGTTTGACGACCAGAGAGCCGTTCAAACGCCTCTCCAGAAGGAGACTACAGGCAGCCTCCAAAGCCAGGGGCAGTTCCCGGAGATCGTGCAGTCGCGGGTCGGCGTTGAGGAGCTGGGTAACCCTCTCCGCCTCTCCGTCAGCCGCGGTGTCGATCAGGCGCTTGGTCACGAAGGTGCGCTGCGCGGGCGAACCCCTCAAGCCTTGGAGCGTCACCACCTGGATGTCGCGGGGGCATTCGGCCGCAGTCTTCTGCGTCACCACCACCGCGCGCCCGGCAAGGCGTCGAAGCTCGATGAACAACGCGGTCCGCTCGTCCTGGGTCAGCGCCTGGACGTTGTCCAAGAGCCATAGGATTCCTCCATCACTGGCCCGACCTCGCTCCTGGAGGATTCGTGCCAGGGTGAGCACCTCCAGTCGGTCGTGGTTCTGCGCGTCGGGCCATTGGGAGGCGGCCCATCTGGCCAGGTTGAGAGGCCCGGGAGATTCGCGTATGGCGGATGGAGGGGAGCACAGGTCGACGAAGACGGGGGTCAGATCGCGACGGTGAGCGATATGCGCCAGGTACCGAAGGAGTGTGGTGCCGCCCAGCCCCGGGCGGGAGATGACTACGGTGCGACGCGAGTCCAGAAGATGCGCGGGACTCATCTCCGCTCCTGACGTGGACGCGCCGGGTGCCGGGGTCAGCGTGCGCTCGACCCACCCCGTCGACCAAGGAGCAGGGGGGCCGTAG
Organism: uncultured Anaerolineales bacterium; assembly: GCA_964597105.1. Lineage (GTDB taxonomy): Bacteria > Chloroflexota > Anaerolineae > B4-G1 > B4-G1 > SKLM01. Next base: position 5,562 of record CAZQXX010000131.1, on the reverse strand, counting down.
TCCCGCTCCAGATGGAGGCTCGCGACATAATCGTTGTAGGCGTGAAGAAGCTCATCTGACGCCGTCCCGGGGAGTTGTCCGAAGTACGGTGGGTGACCTGCGAGCACCAGCAACTCATCCCAGTGGGCCTTGCTGAGGGAGAGATACCGTCCTATCGCCTGCACGGTGTCCCTATTGGGGAGATAGTCGCCTCTCTCCCAATTGATCACCGTCTGGCGGGACCGGTTCACCGCGTCAGCGAGCTCCGCTTGGGTGACTCGGGCCGCGATTCGGTGGAAACGCAGGCGTTCGGCGAAGGTGTACTCTCTCACGAGCTCCACCGCGCGGCGTAAAGCGACGCTTTACATGGTGTCAAGGCAGCGTCCAGGCTCTCTGATCCCCTCTGCCTAGAGGGGCAGGGTGGCGAGGCAGGCCGCTGGGGGTGCGGATCTCGGGGGACCCGCCGGGACCTGCTACAAGGACCTGGTTGGGTCGCCCAGATCTGAGATCGTGGTGAGGCGGCCGCGCGCTCTGCAACCAACATTCTGCTGGTTGAGGGTCTCCTGGTGTACGTCCGCAAGCTCTGCACTGTCTCTGGTCCCCGTGCGTTCTCCTCAGCGGTGCGGGCATAATAGCACATCTGTTCTACATGGGCAAGCCCAAGATTCGGCGCTGCTCTCTGAATCGTTCGAGCGCGGTGGTTGATCGAGGCTGGCGATGGCGAGCGAGGCTTCAAGGCCGGAAATGAGCCCCTCTCTCGTCCCAAAATGGGTCAGTTCAGCACGCTTGTCGTCCAGTGTAAAGGTCCGCTTTACGCATCGTCGCTACACTGATGGTGCACAGATTGGTCATTCCTGGCAACCACGTCCCGCTCCCGGGCGTCTTCCGATGCCCCTGAGCAGACGCTGGGGGCGGGCAGGAGGGACGCCTTGAGCACGACGGCGGGGCGCGGGGATGGCCCGTCTCGGCTGGCGCCGCGGAACGAGGAAGGGTGTATGTCAAGAGGTCGGAAGCCCTCTCTCAGGATGACCTCAAAACACGTCATCGCCTTCCAGCGTGCGCTGGAACGCTGGATGGAGAGCGAGGGTCACGATGCCGGAGACATCGCTGAGATGACGGGCTTCTCCCCCGAGTACATCAAGCTACTCCTGGGGGTCTATCAGGAGAAGGGCCGTCCCCCGTCTGCCAACGTCCTTCAGAAGTTGGCCCGGTGTGGCTTTGCTTGGTCCGTGCCGGAGGCCCCGAAGGTGGACAGGAGCGGGGTGGGGAAGCCCAGGCGACCTCAGCGCAGCAGACGGGTAAAGGAAAGGGCGACTGCATCCAGATCGTTGCGCCTAACGGGGCGAGATCAGGACCTCATCCTCTTCCTAGCTCGAGCAGAGCTGGCGAACCGCGGCCAGATCCAACGGCTCTTCTTCCCGTCCACGGCCACGGCCAACCGACGGCTGCGCCGTCTTACCACGGAGGGGCTGCTCCGTCGCTACCGTCCGCCTGCTGCCGTGGGTGGACGGCTGTCCGGTTCTCACCAGTTCCTCTACAGCCTGGACAAGCGGGGGGCCGCTCTGGCCTCTAAGGCGCTGGAACGGCCTGCGCGACAGCTTCTCGGGGGGAGCGAGCCGCCAGGCGACCTGTTTCTGGAGCACCGGCTGGAGATCACTCAGTTCATGATCCACGTCTGGGAGGCGGCTGGAGACCGTCTGATCAGCTGGGAGACCGAGAACGCCTTGCGCGACAAAGTGGCGTTCAAGGGAGGCAAGCGCCAGTTCACCCCAGATGCCTACATCGTGTTGAAGCTCGGCGACGGCTCTCTCCGGCATGCCTTTGTGGAGATCGACCGAGGCACGATGCGGCGACGGTCTTGGATACGGAAGACGAGGCT
>CAZQXX010000131.1:0-3604 GCA_964597105.1 uncultured Anaerolineales bacterium | reverse complement strand
CTCATCCTGGGCGGCACCCGGCGGGGCAAGAGCTCATTGGCCAGCCATCTGATCAGCCAAGACATCCGACGGGGCGATGGCGTGGTGGTCGTTGACCCCCATCGCGATCTGGCATTGAGCTTGCTACCGGCTTGTGCCCAGGCGGGGCGGGATGTGATCTGGTTTGAGCCGGGCGCCCCTGAGCGGGTGATGGCTTACAATCCCCTGGAGGTGACCGGGCAGTGGACGCCACGAGCCCGCGCCCAGATTGTGGTGGAGGCCACGCGGAGGATCTGGTTCCCGTTTGAGGGCGAGATACCCGTCCGGGTCTCTGACACGATGAGTCATATGCTCCACCTGCTCGCTGCCAACGGCCTCACGCTGCTCGAGCTCCCGCGTGCGCTGCGTCAGAAGAGCTTCCGCAACCACCTGGCACAGGGGATACGTGATCCAGGTCTGCGGGAGTGGCTGTGCTGGTTCAACCACCTGACAGCACATCAGCGCCATCAACAGGTGACCAGTTCTCTCATGCGCCTCAATGCCTTGATCCACGACTCGGAGGTGGCCCTGGTGCTGGGACAAGCGAAAAGCACGCTCAGTCTCGCGCGGGTTGTCGATGGGAATCAGGTCCTTCTGGCGGCCATCAGCTGGGCTCGGCTTCAGTCGGCTGCCTACCTGATCGGAGGCCTGCTGGCGACGGATCTGATCTTCGCTCTCATGCAGCGCCTGAGAGAGCCCTTCAAGGATCGCCAGAGAGTGTACGTGGTCTTCGACGAGTTCGACCAGATGGTGCCAGAGGGGACCCGGGACTTCATCAGCCAGGCGGGGAAGACTGGTTGTAGTCTCACACTCATCGGCCAGACGCGAGGGATGATCGATCCACAACTTCGCGACGCAGTGACGGTGAATTGCACGAACCGGGCTATCTTTGGCGTGACCGGACCGGAAGCCCGGGTTATCGCGCGGGAGATCTTCGAGCCCGACCCCAGCCTGGTCAAGGACTACAGCGTCGAGCAGCGTCCGATCTTCTACACGCCACAGGAACAGTGGGCGTTCTATGCCGCCCGACTTCAAGAGCTGAAGCCGCACACGTTCTTTGTCACCAGCGCGGCCCACGGTCAGCCACGGCAGCTGGAGCTCCCGTCGTTCGATCCCCCTCCTGCCGAGGAGCTTGAGGCTTTGCGCGGAGAGATGATTGAGCGCCATACGCGACCCCGAGAGGAGGCACTTGAGGAGGTCAGGAAGCGCCGAGAACGGCTTGATCGACGCTTCGGTCCCATGGACGCAGGCGTCCCCACCCCGCCGGGAAAGCCGAAGGCAGGGCCGCGGAGACACGCGCCGTACTGATCGTGGCCCGGAGGGAGATCCGACTCTGAGCATGGGTATTGATCCGTCGTCTGTAGAGAATTGCTGCGCGATACGTCTGCTCGCCACGTCGAACGAGGTTCGAACCCCTTTTGACGTTCTTGCCTGGCCTATTCCAGATGTTGTTAGGCGGCGCCGCAGAACTTCATGAACGCGGTGCCTCATCACCCTTTGCGGTGAAGTGGCCTGCCAGATGGTCGGTCGATCAGGACAAGATGGGCGCACGCGCTCAAAGGAGGTCGCCAAGGAAGACGAGAAGACACCGAGAAGTCGGGGATTTCTCCTGGTAGGTGAGCCGGGAGCCCTGGGTTGAGCAGAAGAACCTATCCCGAGCAGTGTTTGTCTAGCTCAATAGCGCTTTGACTTCATCCCGGAGGCCCTTGGTGTTGAGCGCCCTCACGACGAGATGTGGATCTATTACGAGAAGCAGTAAGCGTACTCGGCGCACACATTTCCGTCCTCCTGATGCCCCTACTGACCACAATCTGCCCACTGCCAAAATCGCCATGCAAGCCCGACGAGAAGCCCGCCACACCGACTCTGATGGCGGGCAAGCCCATCCTGAGCCTTCTCGCCATGCCGTCCCCGCCGCCATGGTCGTACCCTCCGACCGCCCACAGTCGGTAAGCCAATTGCCGCCAGCGCCGGGACCCCCGCGCTCAGAGCCCTGTGGAGGCGGCGCAGTCAGTCTGCTACGACACTCGAGCAATCCTCCGGCTACAAGAAGCAACCGGCCCAGGGGTCAGCGGATTTCCTCCACAACACCTGTCGCGAACCAGTCCAGAGTCAGCATATTTTGATCGCTCATGCAGTTGTTTTTGTCAACTCAAAAGGGGACCATTTGTTGATCGAAAAGGGGACCACTTGATGATCGAAAAGGGGACCACCTCGTAGTCGCCGGGCCTGTGGGTAGTGTGGGCAGGCGTGTCGTTTCGGCACCACAGAGGGAGCCGCTTCCCTTCTCTGGTGTCTCGCGACGCAGCCACGTCAATACGTGCCACGCAGTCTCTTGTGGCTGCGGGCCCCTGATTGCCACTGGTCAGCGAATAGCGGCTTCACGACACGACAGGGATTATTGGGCTCCCGCCCTGCTGGCCGGAGCAGCGTGTGAGGCAGAACCATAGCCCTGAATGTGCTTCGCGCATTGGGCGAATGCTTGGAACCTTGCCTCGGCGCCATGTCCTTTGTTGCGGAGGCGGTGAGCGACGCAACCATCGCGATCGGAGTACTGTCTCTGGGCCAGAGTTGCTCCCTCTGGCTTTGGACAAGCCTGGTGCCTCCGCGCACGTGTGGTCAGTTGCGACGGATGCGCCGCAAGGATTTCTCCACAAGTCGGATTACGTCTCTGTCGCTCAGTTCCTCCGGCGGTTCGTGTCCAAATCCGCCTTGCTCGTACAATGCTCGAGGCGACATACCTTGAAAGACGGGCTGCCATTCTAGCTGATCTAGCAACTCGTCCAGGTCGTGCTTGATGGTGCAAAGGGCGAAATTCAACACAAGCGCCGCCTCCAGGTCGCTCTCGAAGGAGCCTTGAAGACCTACCCATTCTCGACAGAACTCCTCGGCCAAAGCCATGACCTCACTGTGGAAGTTGAACGTGCCGTCCTCATGGAACATAGGGCCCTCCGGTATTATCAAAGCTGGTTAGGTTTCGCGTAGCCACGCGGGCCGATCTGGTCTATCCCGCCTCTGCCCTGCGTTCCGACGTAGACCATCTTCGTATGCCACGTCTTCAGGTGAGCTGTGCGAAAGCAGGCCAGGTTGTTGAATGCGTGCAGGCTAGTCTACAGGGACATCGCCGATCCTCATAGTGGGCACTTCCAATTGCCGTCCAACACCTTCCCCAGGTCCTATAGACAGATACGTTCGCGCAAACCCGCCAGCTGGCCTACCCGAACAAGAACGACTCGTGATACGCGACCCTGTACCTTCCGTGGCCAGCGCTGTGGCGGACAGAACTATGGGCCAGCATACGGGTGTTGGGTTCGCAGACGGTGAGGCCGTGATGCTCCGGTCGGAGTTAGCATCGGGGGACTTGTTTACCTGGACGGTATCTGTGTTTGCCGCCAGCGAGATGGTGATCGACAAAGTTTGACGGCATCTCAGAAGCGATGTGCTCTTCGGCTGGCACAGCTTAGAACGAGGCTTCATGCCCACGGCGAGTCAGCGCGACCAGGTAGTCCTCAGCCCAGATCTTGTGGGGATTCTCTCACAGAGTCCAGGACTGCCTGGCAGAGCCGACTAGCGATCCATATGTCGG
>CAZQXX010000130.1:0-9037 GCA_964597105.1 uncultured Anaerolineales bacterium | reverse complement strand
TGACGTTGACGTACCGGTTGCGGAAGACGTCGATCCCCAGCGTGTCCGCCGCGCGGAACCACCCCGCTTCAGCTTCTTGTTGACAGGATCCTCAGTATTGGAAGCGACTCAGGGGTCCATCTCCGGTGGGCAGTTCTCAGAACCGAGTGCAGGCGTAGGCGAGCCAATGTGGCAGGGCACAAAGGCGTCGATCAGGCGCTAGGTGGCCGAGGCAGGCTCAGCGCCATCCCGTTGATCCTCTCAAGCTCTAGCGGGATCGGCACCCGACGGCCCCGCTGAGGCCATGCCAGAAGGGATGGCCCTTTTTCGTTCTTCTCTTCATTCAGTCATCTCCTGAAAAAGCCTCTCCAAAGCACGCCGCAACCGAACGCCTGATTCTGCTCCGCAACTCACGGTGCGTATGCACGCTCCATCGTTGACGTCATCCGGCCCTTACTGATCCGTGCATTACTTTCTAAACCGCCGTCCAGATGGTGCTCCCACAGGATGGATCCAGGGCTGTAGATGGGCACCTCGGCGGCTGTCAAGCAGGCTTTTCACGTTGAGCGTCCAGTCAAGCGCTTACCATCCTCGGTGAGGCAATTTAGTTTCATACGTTCGGGTCAGTAGTGTACAATTGCACCGTCTCAAGATCCCCACCCGGAATTCATGCGGCGATAGACGTCAGCACGAAGATCTTCTGGATCAAGTTCCAGGCCCTCTGGCACCTCCCCGCCGGCACGGCGATCACCTGCTTTCTCCTCGAGTATACCTGGCCCGGGCGCTGGCTGAACCCTCGCAATGTGGCCCTGATCTCCGTTCCTTCGCTGCTGATCCTGCTCGCCGTCTCGACCGACGATCTCCACCACCTCTTCTGGCGCGGCTTTCGCTTCGATGGCGCAGTTGTCCCACTGCCAGGGCCCGCCAACTGGGCCACTGTTGGGGCGGTCTATGCACTGGGGCTTGCGAACTTCATCGTTCTCGGCCTGCTCTTTGCTCGGTCGCCCCAGCACCGCTGGCCGGTAGCGATCATCGCGGCAGGGCAGATCGGCGCCCGCGTGCTATACAGCATCGAGGCCGCCAATCTCGTTCGCTCTATCGTCCCCCTGGACATGATCACCCTGGTCTCCCTCTTCGTGGTGTACGCCGTTGCCCTTTTCGGCTTCGCTATGTTCAATCCGCTACCCCTTGCCCGCCATGCGGTGATGGCCCAGATGCGGGACGGCGTGCTGGTGCTCGATCCGGAGGGACAAGTAGCCAGCCTGAACGCGGCCGCGCAGGAGATCCTGGGGGTGCCAGCAAAGCGCGCCCTGGGTCGTCCGGCTCGGGATCTCTTGCCCTCGTCTGCTAGTCTGCTGGCAGATCTCCCAGGCGGGCAGCCAGGCCAAGCTGAAGTCAGCCTGGAAAGCAACAGGAAAGTGCGCCGCTACCTCCTCGAGCCCTCAGCACCGACGGATTGGCGGGGGGTGGTGATTGGCCACCTGCTCCTGCTGCACGGCGTGACCCAGGAGCGCCGGGCGCAGGAGAAGGCTTTGCAGCAGCAGTGGGTCGAGGCGACGCTCCAGGAGCGCGAGCTGCTGGCTCAAGAGCTCCACGACGGTCTGGCCCAGAGTCTAGGTTTCCTCAACCTCCAGGCCCAGGCTGCCCAGGTCCATCTACGGCGCGGAGAGGCGGAGGCGGCGGAGCAGAGCCTGAAGCGCCTGCAAGAGGGTGCCCTGGAGGTGCAGGGAGACGCGCGCGAGCTCATCGACACCTTGCTCACTGTCAGCCTGCCGTCGGAGGGCTTTTGCAGCACATTGCGCGGGGCGGCGCGTCGCTTTCAAGAGCAGACAGGCCTGACCGTGCGCCTGGAGATCGACGCGGGCGCTGATTCAGCCTGCGACCCGCCGGCGTTGCCCGCTGCCGCAGGCGTCCAGCTCCTGCGCATTGTGCAGGAGGCGCTGGCCAACGTGCGCAAGCACGCCGGATCGCCCAGCGAGATCGCCGAGGCTCTGGGAGTTGATGGCGGGCAGATGGAATTGACGGTTGCGGACGACGGCAGCGGTTTCAGCCCGGGTCTGACGGGCTACGGCGGTGGCCACTTCGGGTTGCAGGTGATGCGGCAGCGGGCAGCGCGGATCGGTGCGGAGATCAGCGTGCGGTCGGCGCCCGGGGAGGGGACGTCCGTGAAGGTGTGTGTGCCGCTGGGGGCTGCGCGGAACGGCTGACGGTCGGATGAAGTCCCTCGACTTGGCTCAGGATGAACTCAATGCGGGAGCGGTCACTACAAGCGAAGCCGCTGCCGTAACGACTTCAGTCGTTGCGCCAAAACCCCTGAAGCGGCTGCCATGATCACGACGGAACAGCTGCAGTCGCTGCAACAACCGACATCGTTGTCTGAGCGATTCCAGTCGTTGCTCGAGAACCACTGAGCCGAGTACGACCATCACGGGACGGAGCTGGGTCTCGTACGTAGGGAACCATTGTGGTAGCGTGGACTTCCTTTGTTCTCAGGGTATCCATCGACAACGATGAAGGCCCGGCTCATGCGCTCTTCATCATTGACGGCATACTGGCGCTGATGTACAATCAAATCGTCACCGGATCCCCATCGGTGGATCGTTCGGCGGCGACTGTTTCTCCGACGTAGAAGTTGCCCGCAAGCGACAGGGAGATGGTCATTGATGATCCAGGGCTACGCCTATACGACCAGAATCTGGCCCTCCGTCTTCATGGTCCTGTTGTGGGTCGCGCTGTCGATCTACAGCTGGCGCCGCCGTCGCGTGCCCGGGGCACTGCCCTTTGCCATCGGCGTCCTGTTCGCCGCCGCGTGGGGGGCAGCCTCCGTCATGGAGTCTGCGGCTGTCCAGGTGGACACGAAGATCACCTGGTTCAAGGTCCAGGGCGCCTTTCAGCTGCCAGCCATCACCGCCACCACCTGCTTTGTCCTCGTGTACGCCCAGCGCGGCCGCTGGCTGACGCGCCGCAACCTGGCCCTGTTATCCATTGCCCCGCTGCTGTTCGTTGTGATGGTCCTGACCAACGACGTTCATCACCTGGCGTGGCGCGGGTTCAGCTATGAGGGACAGCTCATCGCGCAGCGCGGGGCGGGCAATTGGATCATCACCGCATACGGCTATGGGCTGGGCGTTCTTAACATCGTTGTCCTTGTCCCGCTGTTCATCCGCTCGCCGGGGCACCGCTGGCCGGTGGTGCTCATGCTGACGGGCCAGGTTGCCGGGCGCGTCCTCTATGCGCTGCAGGCTGCCAGTGTCGCGCAGTCCCCCGTGCGACTGGACCTGGTCGCGCTGGCGGTTCCGTCGATGACGTACGCCGTGGCCATGTTTGGCCTCCACATCTTCGACCCCGTCCCCCTGGCCCGTCGGGCGGTGATCGCGCAGATGGGCGACGGCGTGCTGGTACTCGATGATCACGGACGCGTCGCCACCCTGAACCCCGCCGCGGAACGTATCGTCGGGGCGCCGGCAAAGAGCGCCATCGGGCGTCGGGTGGATGATGTCCTGCCAGCGGACCCCGAGGTCTATGGACCTCTCGATTCTTCAGGAGCGGACGAGGCGGAAATCACCCTGGGGACGGGGTCCGAAACCCGCCATTACTCGCTGGTGACGTCTTCCCTGAAGAACCGGCGCGGGCTGGCGGTAGGGCGTCTGCTCCTACTCCGCGACGTGACCGAGCGACGGCGTGCGCAGGAACAGGCCCTGCAACAACAGTGGGCCGAGGCGACCCTCGAGGAACGGAAACTGCTGGCCCAGGAGCTGCACGACGGCCTGGCCCAGAGCCTGGGCTTCCTCAACCTCCAGGCCCAGGCTGCCAAGATCCATCTCCAGAGAGGAGAGGCAAACGCGGCCCACGAAAGTCTGAATCGCTTGGCGGAGGTTGCCCTGGAGGTTCAAGGAGACGCGCGGGAGCTGATCGGCAACTTACTCACCGTGAGCTTGCCCTCGGAGGGGTTCTGCAGCACGCTGCGCGGGGCGGTGCGCCGCTCTGAAGAGCAGATCGGCGTGCCGATCCGCCTGGAGATCAACGAGGGGGCTGAATCGGCCTGCGACCCAGCGGCGTTGCCCCCGGCGGCCGGGGTGCAGCTCCTGCGCATTGTACAGGAGGCGCTGGCGAACGTGCGGAAGCACGCTGGGTCACCCAGCGAGATCAGCGTGGCACTGCGGGCTGATGGCGGGCAGATGGAGTTGACGGTTGCGGACAACGGCACCGGCTTCAGCCCGGGCCCGACGGGCGACGGCGGTGGCCACTTCGGGCTGCAGGTGATGCGTCAGCGGGCAGCGCGAATCCGTGCGGAGATCAGCGTGCAGTCGGCACCGGGAGAGGGAACCTCCGTTCGGGTCTCGGTGCCGCTGCCAAGCGAGTCCTCCGTCTCACGTGCATCGGATGAGGCTGTGCCGCCTGCGGCGGCCGGCGGATGGGCGGAGGGCCGCCTAGGCATCCGCCCAGACCAGGGAGAAGGAGGTGGCAGATGAGAATTCTTCTGGTAGACGACCACGGGCTGTTCCTGGAGGGCCTGCAGAACCTGCTCCACGCCGGCGGCTACGAGGTGGTGGGCGCCACACGCGACGGGCTCGAGGCCCTCAAATTGGCTCGCGACCTCCGCCCCGACGTGATCTTGATGGACGTTCGCATGCCCGACTGTGATGGACTGTCCGCCACGCGCTTGATCCACGCCGAGCTGCCGGAGATCAAGATCGTGATGTTAACCACGTCGGGCGAGGACGCCGACCTGTTCGAGGCCCTCAAGAGCGGCGCCAGCGGGTACCTGCTCAAGAACCTCCAGCCCGATGAGTTGTTCGACTATTTGGCCGGCCTGGCGCGCGGGGAGGCCCCGCTCTCCCGCCAGCTCTCCGCCCGCGTGCTGCACGAGTTCGCCCACCAGGCGGCACAACTCGAGACGCGCGAGGCCCCCGGCCTTCGCGGTGCACCTCCCGGCCCCGACCTGACCTCCCGCCAGCGCGAGGTCCTGGAGCTAGTCGCCAGTGGATCGACCTACAAAGAGGTCGGTGCCACGCTGTGTATCAGCGAGTCCACGGTCAAGTACCACATGGGCCAGATCCTGGAGCGACTCCACCTGAAGAACCGCGAACAGGTCGTGGCCTACGCCCTACGGCACGGGCTGACGCGGGGTGGCAGTTCGTAGCCCTCCCAGTTCCTTCCCTCTGCTTTCCTCACCCTTACCCCTGACAGACGCACGATCCTATCCCCGAGTATAGTCTCCTGCCCCTGGTAGCTGCTCGATCCTATCCCTGAGGATAGTCTGGCAGTACCGGGACTATCCTTTTCCTATCCCCGGGGGGAGTATACAGACGCGCCCTCGTTTGATAGGATGGAGCCATGATCAAGCGCACGGTGCTGCTCTACGGCCAATCGCTGTTGCTTCCGCTGGTGGCGGCCTGCCTCCAGAAGAGCCCTGACCTACGCGTCACCCATGCCGCCACCTGGGCGGAGGTGACACGGTTCCTGGCCGAGCGTGTGCCGGATGTGGTGATCTTTGATCTAACCAATTCCAACCGGGGCCGCGTCCTGCCGCTGCTCCTCGAGAACCCGCACCTGGTGCTGATCGGCCTGGACACGGAACACAACCAGGCCGTGCTCGTCACCGGGCAGGAAACGCGTTCTCTCACCCTGCAGGGGCTGAGAGAGATCGTCGAGCACGAGTCTCATGATCCACAGGGCTTCGCCAACAGGGAGCCCCTTTAGAGAGTAATGCGCCGGTTACGAACGAGCAGGCACCCAGGCCCCTTACCGAGCTAGACGGCCCGGGCGCTGAGGACGTCCGAACGGTGGCGGTCGCTCAGCAGACGGCGTTCAACGGGACATATCAGGAGGGAGAGACATGTGAGGGGCATGACGACAGGAGCATCGAAGTCGCGCCCGGGCATCGGAGAGGCGGCCAGCACATCCAATCACCTCTCGCGCCAACTGCCTCGTCGGGTCGGAGGACGAGCGTCTCTCCGGTCAGAAGGCATCGAGAGATCACCTCAGCCTCATAGGAGGGTAAGACTGATGAAGAAGATAGGACGGTTAGCAGTACTCGCGGTGGCGGTGCTGGGACTGGTCACAGCGACCTACCCGGTCCTGGCGCAGTGGAGCGCGAACTCCGCGGTCAACACGCCCGTCGTGACAGCCAGCGGGGCGCAGGACTACCATACAATCCTCTACGACGGCAGTGGCGGCTACTTCGTCGTCTGGCAGGACAAGCGCACCGTAGCTACCATTACAGACATCTACGCCCAATACTTCAACGCGGCCGGCGAGCCTCAATGGGGCGAGAACGGCACGGTAGTGTGTGATGCCTCGGGAATCCAAGAAGCTCCCAGACTGGCCCTAGACGGGGCTGGGGGCATCATCGTAGCATGGGACGATCGGAGATCCGGTCACTATCAGATCTACGCCCAGCTTCTCGACGCCGACGGTACGCCTCAGTGGGCGGACGACGGCGTGCCGGTGATCGCCAGGGAGAGCGAGGACTACTGCGAATGGATCGTTGCCGACGGATCCGGCGGTGCCATCGTCGTGAGCTGGAGCGGCGCCGTCAACCGGGTGGCGCCCGACGGGACGCTGCCCTGGACCACCGCCGACAACCCCGTCATCTACGGAGCATACACGGATTCGCCCATGCTGATCGAGGACGGGGCCGGGGGGGCCATCCTGACCTGGGTGGAGGACATCAACACCGCGGTCCAGCGCGTCGACGCGAGCGGCAGCCTCCTCTGGAACGAGGGAAGGCCGGTTGTGCTGGGCGCCTCAGCCAGTGACTGGTCTCCCAGGATCGTCTCGGACGGGGCCAGCGGCGCCATCGTGATCTGGCAGGACAGCTCCTCGCACATAGCCGCTCAGAAGGTGAACGGAAGCGGCGCACCGCAGTGGGCCGCGGGGGGCGTCCAGGTCACGGACGCCGTCACAGGAGATGAGTCCCACAGCCTGGCCTCGGATGGATCCGGGGGGGCGCTCGTCACTTGGTTCGATACGGCCGACGACAATCTCTACGCGCAAAGGATAGGCTCGGGCGGCAGCCTCCTCTGGCCCAGCGCCGCCCAGCTCACCGACACCGGCGACTACTATGATATTTCGGATTCACCGAGAAAGACCGTCGAGGACGGCAGCGGCGGGTTCATCACAGCCTGGGTAAGCTACGATTCGGTGAGCGGCCTCGAGGAGGTTCGCGCGCAGAGGGCGGACGAGGACGGAAATCCTCTCTGGACTGCTAACGGGGTCGTGCTCTCGAGCCACATCTACCAAAAACATGGTCCGCGGCTGGCGGGCAACGGGCAGGGTGGCGCCGTGGCCGTCTGGAGGGATTCCCGCGGCACCGACTATGACATCTATATGCAGGGCGTGGGCCCCGACGGGACGCTGGGCAGCCCGGCCCCGAGCGACACCACGCCGCCGGAACTGACCATCACCGGCGCGACCCAGGACGGCTTCCCTATGCAGGGGGACCTGGACACCGGCTTCGTCCTGCTGAACACCGGCGATGCCGCCATCGACCACCTGATCCAGTTCGCCGAGGGAACCACCGCCACCGAGACCCTGGCCGACACCTACTTCGGCCTCTATCTGGTGGAATCGGCCGTGAGCACGACCACGCTACAGGCCTATTACGATGCCAGAGGGGTTCCCGATCCGTACCTGAGCTACCTCAAGAACGCCGTGGAGGGGATGAACCCCTTCGTCTACATCAAGGGCTCGACGGTGACCCTGGTCGATGCGGCCAAGCACGATCTGGGCTCCGTCGACGTCGATATGACCGTCCCCGACGACTACCCGCCCGGCGCCTACACCATCGCGGGGGCTATCGAGGACCTGGCGGGCAATCAGAGCCCCGTCACCCTGACGCTCATCGTCGAGGAGGCCTCGCCGCCTTATGGCATGGAAGATGTGTGGCTGGCTGCGGAGCATCCCGACACGACCACCATCACCCTCGAGGGCGTCAGCTTGAGCGGCAGGCCGCTGACCTTCAGCATCGCGACCCAACCCGTGAGCGGCACGCTCAGCGCGCCGAGCCCCGCCATGTGCACCACCGAGGGGTGGGAACCGGGTTACAGTGTGCTCACCTGTCGATCCACGGTCGTCTACACGCCAACGGCGGGATTCCTCGGCGAGGACAGCTTCACCTTCGTCGTCAACGACGGCCTCCTGGACTCCTGGCCGACGAGCATCTACCTCTGGGTGGCGTCCAACAACACCGCACCCACGGCGGATCCCATCACGGCCACGGTCAGCTCCGTGGTCCCCACCTACGTCATGCTGGACGCCACGGATCCGGATGTCATCTACACCGGCGGAACCCTCGGATATGTCCGGGACCACCTGACCTTCGTCATCGACAGCCCACCGACCAATGGGTCGCTCGGCGCCCCGACTGAGCCCAAATGCGAACAGGTGTGGGCAGACACCTCCTACGATCTATATTGTCGTAGCACGGTGCTCTACACGCCCAGCGATGGCGGCGGTACGACGGACAGCTTCACCTACCACGTCAACGACTCCCACTACGACTCGAACGTGGCCAGCGCCTCGCTGACCGTGCGGCCCCCGATGACCCTCACCGTCAACGCGCTCGACGACGTGGTGGGCGAGGCCTGTGATGTCGATCACTGCAGCCTGCGCGAGGCGGTCCTCTACTCGATGGCGGGCGACACCATCGACTTCGACCTGGAGCTGCCCGCCACCATCGCGCTCACGGAGGGACAAATACCGATAGACAAGAATCTCACCGTCACCGGCCCGGGCGCCGACCAGCTCGCCGTGAGCGGCGGGGCGATGGACGAGGGCGTCTTCACGGTGCAAGCAGATGAAGACTTGTGGGATGGACGGCCCTTTACCGTGACCATGTCCGGGCTCACGCTCCGGGACGGCCGGGGTTACTTCGGCGGCGGCCTGCGTGCGGGTTTGGGGAGCGTGGTGACGATGAACGACTGCGTCATCGGCCCCAACAACATCGTCAACGTGGCCGGCGGCGGGGTGGCGGTCAGATGGGGTGCCGTGGTCACGTTGAACCGCTGCACGGTCAAGGAGAACGAGGGCACCGGCTCCACCGGCGGCGCCGGCA
>CAZQXX010000129.1:4402-9184 GCA_964597105.1 uncultured Anaerolineales bacterium | reverse complement strand
ACTCCGGGCTCATACCTCCCAGGATACCAATGGTCTTATGCATCACCGCTCCTTACCTTGAACGTGGCCCGCAATAGGTGCCACGCGCATAGAATGCTCCACCGGGATCAGGAACTGCCGCACCAGCGCGCCATCGCCGCTGTCCTTTCGCATGCCGACCGACAGGTGTTCGGGACACCCCGCTTATACTTATAAAGCAAGCAAATCGGGCGATCCCCGAAAATCCCCCGCGGACTCATGACGAGCAACAGCCGCGGCTGACAGCCGATGATAGTAGGCAATTATAGTGGCAGTTCACGCACGGGACAATCAGAAGGCATGAACCAGCTTGCCGGCGTCGTCGTGCTTCGCCACTTACAGTGAAGTGACACCTGTGCTACAATAGCCCCGATCAGATCTAGCTGGGTCTGCCTGCCTGTCGCCTCTCTACCCTCAAAGGAGGACAAGATGCTCACGTATGAGATCCCACTCGTCCCCGGACCGACCCACGTTCCAAGTCTGGTGCGACAGGTCTATCTGACCGACTACGGCTCCGCCGATCTGGAGCCGGAATACGTCGAGCTCTACAGTGATGTCCAGGACGCACTGCGAACCATACTCGAGACTGAGAACAAAGTGGCCATCATGACGGGAGAGGGCATGATCGCCCTCTGGAGCGCGCTGAAGAGCTGCATCGAGCCCGGAAATCGGGTGTTGTCCGTCAGCACCGGCGTGTTCGGATATGGGAT
Source organism: uncultured Anaerolineales bacterium (assembly GCA_964597105.1). Taxonomy (GTDB): domain Bacteria; phylum Chloroflexota; class Anaerolineae; order B4-G1; family B4-G1; genus SKLM01. The sequence continues at coordinate 8,456 of CAZQXX010000129.1, read as the reverse complement.
CGGGGAGATGGCCGCCTCGATCGGGGCCGACGTCCGCTGGGTTGAGTTCGGGTACGACGAGACGCTTCGGCCGGACCCGGTGGAGGAGGCAATTGCCGAGTTCAGGCCAAAGATGGTCACCGCCGTGCACTGCGAGACGCCCTCGGGCACCCTCAATCCTGTCGATCAGGTCGGCGACCTCGTGCGCACGTACGAGGTTCCGCTCTACTACGTGGACGCGGTTGCCAGCGCCGCCGGCACGCCAGTCCGGGCTGATGAATGGAACATCGACCTATGTCTCGCCGGGACCCAGAAAGCACTCTCCGCCTATCCGGATCTAGCGGCGGTGGGCGTTAGCGACCGGGCCTGGGACATCGTGGCCGAGGTCGACTATGCAGGCTATGATGCCCTGCTCCCGTATCGGGATGCGCTGGAGAAGGGGTGGTTCCCCTACACGCCGGCCTGGGCCAGCTTGGCAGCCTTGCACGCCGCATGCGGTTTGGTGCTAGATCAGGGGCTTGAGGAAGTTTACAGCCGCCACGAACAAGCAGCGTCCATCTGTCGTCAGAGGGCCCGCAATATGGGCCTGTCGCTGTACCCCGTCGACGAAGCTGCCTGTTCACCTACCGTCACGGCCCTCAAGGTTCCGGACGGTATCACCTGGAACGCGCTCGATACGCAGCTGCGGCAGCGTGGTATGGTCGTGGCCGGGTCACTGGGCCCGCTCGCGGGCAAGGTGTTCCGCATCGGTCACATGGGCAGCCAGGCAACCGTATCGCTCGTCGAACGCGGTATGGGCGTGTTGGCCCAGGCCCTTGAGGAGCTACATCTGACAGAGGGATAGCCCGGTTCGACACCCCACTCCGGCCCGGGCGGCCCTGGCGATACGGTAAGCGCCTACTCGATCTCTCTCCCCGGCGATGATCGATTGAGCTCCCTCATCGCGAGCGCAATTGCCCCCAGCACACCGGCGCGTCCGCCCAATCGGGGGGGCACAATGGTGGTCTCAATCTCCTCGGTGATGGCCGGGACCTGGATGTAGCCATTGAGGAGACGCTGCACCTCCGAGCGAATCATCGGGAATAGGAACGCCTGCTTCATCACCCCACCGCCTAGAATGATGCGCTGTGGCGACAGGACGCAGATGATAGACACCAGCCCCAGCGCCAGATAATGCGCTTCCAGGAGCCAGGCCGGGTGATCGTCGGGAAGGTGCTCGCCAGGTTGCCCCCAGCGCTCCTCGATCGCCGGCCCTGATGCCAATCCCTCCAGGCAATCACCGTGGAAGGGACATACCCCGTTGAATGGATCTTGATCGCGATCGTGAGGGACGCGAAAGTGGCCCATCTCGGGATGCATCAGCCCGTGGAGCAGGCTCCCCTCCACCATAGCGCCCCCGCCGATGCCCGTCCCCACAGTGATGTATACGAAGGTATCGAGGCCCTGAGCGGCACCCCACTCGTGCTCGCCGAAGGCAGCGGCGTTGACGTCGGTATCGAACGCCACCGGCACCTCCAGCGCAGACGACACTCGGCCCAGGATGTCGACGTTCTGCCAACCTGGCTTGGGCGTGGTGGTGATGGTCCCATACGTGGGTGATCCAGGATCCGGATCCACCGGGCCAAAGGAGCCGATGCCCAACGCGGCTATTGAGCCGGGTTGGGCATCCAAGAACGACACCATTCGCCCGATGGTCTCCTCGGGCGTCGTCGTAGGAAACTCGGTCTCGGCCACGATGTCGCTCGGCCCGGAACCCACCGCACACACCACTTTGGTGCCCCCTGCCTCAATGCCCCCGTACAGCGTCATAGTCTATGTGCCCATCCTATGGTTAAACCTCGTCCAAAGCCGTTGAGGACCGAGCCGAACGCCGGCGACCTCTGCGCAGCCGGGTTCGGTCTACTCGCCGTAAGCCTCCTCGTAGTCCTCGATGGCCGCCTCGACAATCCGCAAGGCGTACTCGCGGTCGAGAACCTTCTCGATCACCATCTTCGACTCTCCCCCAGGGACCATCTTGTATGTGCTGAAATAATGCTGCAACCGGTTGACGAGCACGTCTGGCACGTCCGAAATATCCGAAGCCGTCTCCCAGAACTGGTCGTTCTCCAGGACGGCGATGATCTTGTCGTCCGCCTCGCCCCCATCAATCGCCTGCAAGCCCCCCACCACCCGGGCGCTCAGGATCACCTCCGAGCGATTGAGCGGCCTCTCGCTGATCACGCAGATATCCAGCGGATCGCCATCTCCTCGCTCTGCATTCGGCGATAGCGAGTGCACCCTCCCCCCGCAGTAGGTGCGTGGAATAAACCCGTACAGCGTCGGCGGCTGGGAAGACGTTCGCTGTGGTCGATCCACCCACATATACCCCGTGGTCTTGTCGATCTCGTATTTTATGAGATCAAATTGCGTGATTTCGATGTACGCGTTGACGATCCGCGGCGGCTCCGGCCCCACGTCCAGGCCGTGCCATGGGTGCGGCCTCCAGCGGAAGAACGGCTTAGGGAAAGACATTCTCTACCTCCAGAACTAGCAGATGATCAAATCGCCGCTTGAAGCTACTGCTATATCAGGACGTCTCAACCCCGGCAGCTTCAAAGGCCATTGCCACAATCTCCTGGGCCTCCTCCTGGATGCGCTTCAGGTGCTCCGGCCCTTTAAAACTCTCGGTGTAGACTTTGTAGATATCCTCCGTGCCCGACGGTCGAGCAGCAAACCAACCGTTCTCCGCCACCACCTTCAATCCCCCGATTGGCGCGTCATTGCAGGAAGCCCGGGTCAGCTTTGCCGTGATCCTCTCCCCCGCCAACTCCTCCCGCTCGACCATCTCTGGCGATAGCTCCTTCAGCGCCTTTTTCTGCCCTGTAGTGGCCGGCGTGTCGATACGTTCATACACCGGGCTTCCAAACATCTCCTCCAGCTCCTCGTAATGCTCGCTCGGATCCCGACCTGTCCTGGCCGTGATCTCTGCCGCCAGGAGATCCAGAAGCAATCCGTCCTTGTCCGTGGTCCAGACCGTCCCATCCTTCCGCAGAAAAGACGCGCCGGCACTTTCCTCTCCACCGAAGCCCAGCGAGCCATCCAGCAACCCGTCCACAAACCACTTGAAGCCTACCGGAACCTCACACAGGGGGTGCCCCAGATGCTTTGCCACCCGGTCGACCATAGAGCTGGAGACCAGCGTCTTCCCTACTGCTACGTCCTGACCCCATTCAGGCCGGTTCTGGAACAGGTACCACACAGCGACCGCCAGGTAATGATTCGGGTTCATCAGTCCACCGCTTTCGGTGACGATGCCGTGGCGGTCGTAGTCCGTATCATTACCAAAGGCGATGTCGAACTCCCCTCTCAGCTCCAACAGCCCCGCCATCGCGTACCGGGACGAGGGATCCATTCGAATCTGCCCATCATGGTCCACGGTCATAAAGGAGAAGGTCGGATCCACCCGCGGATTCACCACCTCAATATCGAGCCCATACGTCTCGGCTATGGGATCCCAGTAGGCCACACCTGACCCACCCATAGGATCGACCCCAATCTTGAGACCGGCGGCCGCGATAGCCTCCATATCCAGCGCGCTATCCAGGTCCCTGACGTACGGCATGACGTAATCGTGCGGATGCGTCGTATCCGCGTCGAGGGCCTGTGCCAGAGGCAGGCGATTCACTCCCCTGAGGTCCTGGTCCAGAATCTCGTTGGCGCGCCTCTCGATCAGCCCCGTTGTCTCCGGATCCGCCGGTCCTCCCTCCGGGGGGTTGTACTTGAACCCACCGTCGCCGGGTGGGTTGTGGGAGGGCGTGATCACCGTTCCATCGGCCAGGCCCGCGGCCCGGCCCTGGTTGTAGGTCAGGATAGCGTGAGAGATGACGGGCGTCGGCGTGTAGCCGAACCCCTTTTGGACGAAGACGTTCACGCCATTTGCGGCGAAGACCTCGAGCGCTGTACGCAGCGCCGGCTCCGACAGGGCGTGGGTATCCATGCCGGCGTACAGGGGCCCCGTGATCCCTCTCGAACGCCTCAGCTCGCAGACGGCCTGGCACATGGCCAGGACGTGATCCTCGTTGAAGCTGCGCTCCAG
>CAZQXX010000129.1:1743-4302 GCA_964597105.1 uncultured Anaerolineales bacterium | reverse complement strand
ACTCCGGGATGATCGAAGTATACGCCCATCTTTCTCATTGATCAAGTGACGTCGCGCCGCAATCCGAGGCAGTAACCCTACAGGCAATATCAACTCCGGAAAAGAAGCTCAAGCCTCCCAACCCAGAGGTCGGCACTCCGAGCATCTCCCGCCACTTGAATTGCTCTCGAACTTGACAGATCTCGATTGCGTAGTATCATCGCGCCAACGTTGCGACACGAGACATCAGGAATGACGTCTATGAATTGCCGATTCGAAAACGGACTCGCCTATACCTACATCTATTTCATCCCGCCACCGGCGGCTGCTTCACGGCGGGTGGAGTCCTGATGCAGTAAGGTATTGGGCAACATCCGGAGGAAGGATTGACAAGCGTGGAGCGGACCGTTCCACGCTTTTTTCGTACCTATGGGAGGGACGATGACCTGTCGCGGAATACGGGGCGCCACCTGCGCCGAGATTAACGAGGAAAAGGCGATTCTGGAAGCAACCCGCCAATTATTGGAACGCATCGTCGCGGCCAACGACGTGTCGCTCGACGACGTGGCGAGCGCTATCTTCACAGCCACGCCGGACCTGGACGCTGCCTATCCGGCCCGTGCCGCCCGACAGATGGGCTGGACGCGAGTACCCCTGCTCTGTATGCAGGAGATGGCCGTCGCGGACACGCTGCCGCGCTGCATCCGCGTGCTGATCCACTGGAACACCGAGCGGGCGCAAGATCAGATCCGTCACGTCTATCTGGGTGAGGCCCGGGCGCTGCGGCCGGATTTGGCTGGAGAAAGATCCATCAAAGAGAAGAAAACATCGAAGGCTGGTCAAGAGAAAGGGAAGGCTCAGTCATGATTATCGTGATGAAGCAAGGCGCCACCCAGGCGCAAGTGACCAACGTTACCGCCCGCATCGAGCAGTGGGGCTGCCAGGCCCACATCTCGGAGGGGGAGGAGCGGACCATCATCGGGGTCATCGGGAACGGACGACCTCTCGACCGCGAGCCGATCGAGCGACTGTCCGGGGTCGACAGGACCGTGCCGATCCTGAGGCCCTTCAAGTTGGCCGGCCGGGACTTCCATCCTAAGGACACGGTCATCGACCTGAACGGCGTCTCCATCGGCGGGGAACACCTGACCATCATAGCCGGCCCGTGCGCCGTCGAGAGCCGTGAGCAGCTGTTCGATGCCGCCCGCGCTGTCAAGGATGCCGGCGCGAAGGTGCTCCGCGGGGGTGCCTTCAAACCCCGCACCTCCCCCTACAGCTTCCAGGGGCTTGGCGAGGAGGGATTGACGCTGCTCGCCGAGGCGAGGGACGAGACGGGTCTGTTGATCGTCACGGAGGTGATGGAGCCGGACCTGGTCTCACTGGTCTCCGCTTACGCCGACATCCTGCAGATCGGCGCGCGGAGCATGCAGAACTACGCCCTGCTCCACGCCGTCGGGGAGGCACAGAAGCCGGTGCTCCTCAAGCGCGGGATGATGTCTACTATCGAGGAGTTGCTGATGTCGGCCGAGTACATCCTGTCCCACGGGAACAACCGCGTCATCCTCTGTGAGCGGGGCATCCGCACCTTCGAACCCTACACCCGCAATACGCTCGACGTCAGCGCCATACCCCTGCTCAAGCAATTGAGCCACCTACCGGTGATTGCTGATCCGAGCCATGGAACCGGCAAATGGGAGCTGGTCGAGCCTGTATCCCGTGCTGCCGTGGCCGCCGGGGCGGACGGGCTTCTGGTCGAGGTCCATCCCCATCCAGAGGACGCCTTGTCCGACGGCGCCCAGTCCCTCAAGCCGGAACGCTTCGCTACGCTGATGGGCAACCTGGCGCCCATCGCCGAGGCGACAGGACGGAGGATGTAGTGGGAGAGGGGTATCCGGGTCAGCCAAGATCGCCCGACCATGATAAGGCTCAAGCTCGGGGTGGAGCCGCGGTGGTCAAAGCAAACCCACATGAACAGGTGGCTATGAAACCACTGAGCGAGGCACAGATCACCATAGTTGGGCTGGGGCTGATGGGCGGATCGCTAGCGGGTGCGCTGCAGGGGGCGTGCAAGGCCGTCGTGGGCGTCGCCCGACGCGAGAAGACCATCGACACAGCATTCGAACGAGGGCTTATCCAGCGAGGGACCACTCAGCTGGCGGACGGGCTGACCGGAGCTGACGTCGTCGTCCTCGCGACCCCCGTGCGCGTCATCCTCCGGCAGATTGGCGAGATCGGCCCGCTCCTGCCGGAGGGCTGCCTGCTTATGGACCTAGGCAGCACCAAGGCGGACATCGTCGCGGAGATGGCGAAGCTCCCCGAGCACGTTCAGCCGCTGGGGGGCCATCCTATGTGCGGCAAGGAGACCTCTGGCCTGCCGGCCGCGGATCCCTTCATCTACCAGGGAGCCACGTTCATCCTCAGCCCCCTGGCGCGGACGTCGGTGGAGGCCTTGAAGCTGGGCCGAGCCCTGGTCAGGGCCGCCGGATCACAGCCCCTGGTCTTGGAGGCAGAGCGCCAGGATTTCCTGACGGGCACCCTGAGCCACCTCCCCTATCTGATGGCCTGCGCCCTCGTCGCCAC
>CAZQXX010000129.1:0-1643 GCA_964597105.1 uncultured Anaerolineales bacterium | reverse complement strand
CGGCTGGAAATGTACCCGTGAGGGCCGCCCAACCCGGAGAAGATCCTGTGAACCAGATGACAATCCGCAGCAGCCGATCCCTTCGAGGCCGCGTGTATCCGCCCGGTGACAAGTCGATCTCTCACCGCGCGCTGCTCCTCGGCTGTCTTGCAGATGACCGCAGCGAGATTCGCGGCTTTCTTCCCGCAGCCGATTGCCTGGCCACGAAGGACTGCATCCAGGCGCTCGGCGCCAGTGTGGAGAGCCACAACCCGACGACACTCACCGTTTATGGACGCGGCCTCCACGGCCTCAGACCCCCAGCCCGGCGTCTGAATTGCGTCCGCTCCGGGACGACTATGCGCCTGCTGGCGGGCATCCTCGCTGGACAGCGCTTCGACAGCGTTCTCACGGGGGACCCGCAGCTGCTCCGTCGCCCTATGCAGCGTATCGGACGGCCGCTCAGGCAGATGGGCGCGGACATCACGACGTCTGATGGACACGCCCCGCTCACCATCCGCGGAGGCCGGCTGCACGGGCGTGAGCACGTGCTCCCGGTGCCAAGCGCCCAGGTCAAGAGCGCCATCTTGCTGGCAGGCCTCCACGCCGAAGGCCCGACTATCGTCCAGCAGCCAGGACCGGCCCGGGACCACACCGAAGTGATGCTGAGCGCCATGGGGGCCAACATCGAGGTCTCCGGCCTCACGGTCACCCTGACCCCCGGTTCCGCACCGCTGCGCCCTCTTGACCTCCACATTCCCGGCGACATCTCCTCTGCGTGCTTCCCGCTGGTGGCCGGTCTGCTCGTCCCGGACTCTGAGGTCAGCGTGAAACAGACGGGTATCAACCCCACGCGAACGGGCTTGCTCGACGTGCTCGACCAGATGGGGGCCTCGATCGAGATCAACTGCATCCACGAGCAAGGGGGAGAGCCGGTCGCCGATCTGACGGCTCGGACGTCCCACCTGCACGGTATTCAGGTCAGCGGTGACACGGTGGTGCGGATGATCGACGAGTTCCCATTGCTGGCGGTCGCTGCGACGCAGGCAGACGGGGTCACTGCAGTGCAGGATGCCGCCGAATTACGGGTCAAAGAGACGGATCGTATCGCCGTGATCGCCTCGGAGCTGCGCAAGATGGGCGGAGACATCGACCCCCGGCCCGACGGCTTCATCGTCATTGGACCGACGCCTCTTCAGGGTGCCGTCGTCGACAGCCACGGCGACCACCGCATCGCCATGGCGCTGACTATCGCCGGCCTGATCGCCAGCGGCGAGACGATCATCCAGAATACCGCATGCATCCGAGATTCATATCCCAGGTTTGTCGCGACGATGCAACGGCTTGGAGGGCACATAGACTGACCGCTTGGACGAACGGCTTATGGCGCGATCTGACGTCTCGCAGGTCACCCATTGGAGGAGATCGTTATGTCGACTATTCCCATTGACGGTCACACCCAACTCATCGGCCTCATCGGCTGGCCGGTGGAACACACTCTGTCTCCCGTCATGCACAACGCCGCCTTCGAGGCTCGGCACCTCAACTGGCGTTACGTGCCCCTGCCCGTGCCGCCTGGGCGGGTCGACGCAGCGATGCAAGGATTGGCCGCCCTCGGCTTCCGTGGCGTCAATGTCACAGTGCCCCACAAACGCGCCGTGCTG
>CAZQXX010000128.1:0-9333 GCA_964597105.1 uncultured Anaerolineales bacterium | reverse complement strand
CCACGGGCAAGCGCTTTGCCCGGTACTGGGTCCTGACTGGATCCCTGACTGTCGATGATGTTCCGATGAGCAAAAGCCTTGGCAACTTCATCACCATCAAGGAGGCTCTCGACCTTTATAGCGCGGAGGCGATACGGTTCTTCATTCTGTCGAGCCATTACCGGAAACCCGTCGACTTCAGCCGGGATGCCTTGCTCTCCGCCGAGCGGGGTGTCGAGCGGCTTCACAACACCGTGAGAGCCTTGCGGCAACGGAAGGACAGCGTACAACCCGCGGGGACGGCTGAGCTTTCCCACATCGGCAACCTGATGCCGTACTCAGAACGCTTTCTCGAGGCGATGGACGACGACTTCAACACGCCTCAGGCCATCGCTGCCCTGTTTGATCTGAACAGGGAGGTCAACCAGTTGCTGCACTCGGGTAAGACGCTGAGTCAGGGCACGGTAGCCGCCATCGACGACATCTATAGGGAGCTAGGCGGCGAGATTCTCGGGATCATCCCCGATGATCTGGCTGAAGATGTCAGCGGTGAGTTGGTCGAAGGATTGATCGACGTCATCCTCGATATTCGGGAGCATTTTCGCCAGGAGAAGGCGTGGGAGAAGGCCGACGAGCTACGTGAGCGGCTGGCTGATCTCGGCGTCTCGGTCGACGACCGGCCCGAAGGCACGACGTGGCGCTTGGAGCGGGGCGCCCCATGAGAGAGGCGCTCTACGGGCGAAACGCGGTCTATGAGACGTTGAGAGCCGGTCGGCGGGAGTTCTACCAGCTGTCGTTGGCTGAGGGGATCCGAGAGACCGACACCCTCGACCAGATTCTTCACTTGGCTGAAGCGGAAGGGATCCCGATCGACCGCGTTGATCGGCAACAGCTCGATCGCTTTGGCCATTTCACCCACCAGGGTGTGGTCCTGGAGGCGAGTGAGTACCCGTACATGCCAATTGATGACCTGTTCAGCGTCGCTGAGTCGAGCGATGAGCCTCCCTTCTTCCTGCTCCTCGATCTCCTGAAGGACCCTCACAACGTGGGAAGCCTGCTGCGGACGGCCGAGGCTGTCGGAGTTCACGGTGTCGTCATCCAGCGGCGACGGGCTGTCGACATCACTCCCACCGTGGTCCACACCTCGGTCGGAGCCGTTGAGCATCTGCGCGTGGCACAGGTCACCAATCTGGTGCGAGCTATCGGCTGGCTGAAGGAGCAGCGCGTCTGGGTGGCCGGCCTGGAGGCGGTGCGCGGTGCCCAGCGGTACGATCGGGCTGATCTGTCCGGTTCTCTGGGCGTCGTGGTGGGTAGCGAGGGGAAAGGGATGCGGCGCCTGGTGCGGGAGCGATGCGACTTCCTGATCCAGTTGCCGATGCGAGGGGTCGTCACGTCCCTCAATGCCTCCGTGGCTGGTTCGATCGTGCTCTATGAGGCGATGCGTCAGCGGCAGAGGGCTCAATAGCCGCGTGCTTGCTAGCTCCGAGGACGCTCGCCCGGGCGGGGTAGCGTGATGCAGGGCCTCCTGAGCCGCCTGAAGAGTCGCTGGTTCGTCCTCTTCCTTGGCTTGCTGGTCAGTGCGGGCCTTCTCTGGTTTGCGTTTCGCGATCTTGAGTTGCGTGAGATCCTGGAGGCGCTGCGACGTGCCAACTACTGGTGGCTCATCCCAGCTGTCGGCGTCTACTTCATCTCCGTGTGGTTCCGAAGCTGGCGTTGGGGCTTCCTATTGCGTGGGAGCAAGCGCATCTCGGCCGCTCGCCTCTTCCCCGTCGTAGCGATCGGCTACATGGGCAACGATGTTCTGCCGTTTCGATTGGGGGAGATCCTCCGTGCCTACGTGCTTTGGCGGCGGGAACGGATTAACATCGGTACATCCCTCACGACCGCGGTGCTGGAGCGATTATTTGACGGCCTGACGATGGTTCTCTTCGTCTTGTCGGGCCTTCTCTTCGTGCAGATGTCACCCTTCTTCAGCCGTCTTGTGACGATCGCCAGCGTGGCCTTCGTGGGGGCTCTGGTGGCGTTCTTGTTCTTGGCAGCTCAACCGGATCTCCTCCACCGCGTAGCTCATAGCTTGATCGAGACGTTCGTGCCCCAGCGGTTCCAGGAGGGTCTGTTTGGGCTTGTTGAGGGGGTCATCGCCGGGCTGGAGAGTCTCCGCAGCGGACGTGACGTGCTGGCTGTGTTCGGCGTGACTGTGTGGATTTGGATCTTGGAGACGGTCATATACCGGCTGGTCAGCTTCGCCTTCACGCTCAGCTTGCCTTACTTCGGTATTCTGCTGATGGCCGGCACCGTGAATCTGCTGACGGCACTCCCCTCTCTGCCGGGCTACGTCGGCACCTTTGAGGCAGGAGGGATCGAGGTTTTGAGAATTATCGGGATCCCGCGCGGAACGGCGGCCAGTTACGTGCTTGTTCTTCACGTGATACTGCTCGTTCCGATAGCGCTCCTCGGTGCGGTGTTCATGGTGAGACATGGTGTGCGCTGGGCCGAGGTGTGGCAGCTTGAGCGCTCGAAGCCCGAGGCTTGATCCGGCCTCGCTAACTGCGGATTGGGGCGACAGACGATGGACATTGGCATTATCGGCGCGGGTGTTACTGGCCTGGCGGCCGCCTACGACTTGGCGAATCACGGTCACCGGGTGACCGTCTACGAGGCCCGTCCCTACCCCGGCGGCTTGTCCGCCGGCTTCCGAAGTGAGGGCTGGGACTGGCACCTCGAACGGTTCTACCATCACTGGTTTGCATCCGATGAGGACCTCATCGGGCTGATTGAGGATCTGGATGCCCGTGACAGGCTCTTCTTCCGCCGGCCGACCACCAGCCTCTATTATCAGGGGAAGCTCTATCCCCTGGACAGCCCGGTTCCTGGACTGGCGTTCATCCCTTTTCCCCCGCTCCATCGAGCCGTCCGCGTGCTCCAGTTCCAGCCGCTATCCTTCTTCGAGCGGATGCGGGCCGGCCTGGTGGGGGCGTACCTGACCCTCATCCGGGACTGGCGTCCGCTGGAGCGGGTGACTGCGGATGAGTGGATGCGCAGGACGGTGGGCGAGCGCGCCTATGACGTCCTGTGGCGGCCGCTACTGGTCAGCAAGTTCGGCGAGGAGCACTACCGGGATGTGAATATGGCCTGGATGTGGGCCCGGTTGTACAAGCGCACGGCCAGCCTCGGCTACTTCGAGGGTGGGTTCCAGGGCTTCGTCGATCTGCTGGTGCAGAGAGTGAACGAGCAGGGAGGAGCCGTCCGGCTGAATTCCCCCGTGCAGCGCATACGCCGCCTCGAGCCAGAAGGCCCTGAGCGTGCCGAAGGAAGGATCCGCCTGACGCTGAGCGCCGGGGAGGTGGAGCACGAGGCGGTCATTGCCACTGTGTCGCCACAGACGATGCTGGAGCTCGCTCCGGAGTTGACGGGTCCCTATGCCTCGAAGTTGCGACGGCTTAAGTCAATGGGGGCTGTGGCGCTGGTCCTGGCCCTCGACCGGGGTCTCACCGACGAGCATTACTGGATCAACCTGCCCAAGGGGGCCGAGATCCCGTTCATGGGCCTCGTCGAACACACAAACTACGTCTCCTCCGAGCACTACGGCGGGGATCGACTGGTCTACTGCGGCGACTATCTCCCGCCTGACCATCCCATCTTTGGGTATGACAAGGAGCAGTTGCTGGAGGTCTACCTGCCCGGTCTGGAGAGAATCAACCCGGACTTCCGCCCGGAATGGGTGCGGGCCAGCTGGATGTTCACCGAGGAGTACGCCCAGCCGGTGCCGGAGGTCAACCACTCGCGTAACGTCCCCGCACTGAAGACCCCGGTCCCTGGCCTCTGGATGGCGAACATGAGCCAGGTCTACCCCTGGGACAGAGGGACAAACTACGCCGTGGAGATGGGCCGGCGAGCGGCCCGCGAGGTGGTGAAAGGCGCATGAGACAAGAACCCTCCCGCTGGGATGTCCCCCCACCACAGCGGTCGCACTACAAGGCTCCGGAGCGGCGGGAGCCGCCCCCGGCAGTAGGGTATCCGGTGGTCCCCAGAACCACGAAAAGACGACGTCGTCTCTCGTCGCCGTTCGTGCTGGCTGTCCTCATCGTGGTTCTCTCCTGCGGCTGTCTCGGCCTGGCGGGTGTATGGTTGCCGCAGGCGACCGGCTCCCGGACGAATGTCCTCATTCTCGGCCTCGACCGGCGTCCGGAGCAGGGCTACGCGGTCCGCTCGGACGTCCTTATGGTGATGACTGCCTATCCACAGGAGCCGCGCCTGGGGTTGCTGTCCATTCCCCGGGACCTGTACGTCGATATTCCCGGACACGGGACGAGCCGCATTAACACCGCTCACGTCTGGGGGGAGCAGGCGGGTTCGGGGGGCGGCCCCCGCCTGGCGATGGATACCGTGGCCCACAACTTCGATATACCCGTGCAGCACTACGTCCGCGTGGACTTCGACGGGTTCGTGAGGGTCGTCGATGCCGTCGGCGGGATCGACGTCGTGGTCGAGGAGCGGATCGTGGACAATGCCTATCCCACTGAGAACTACGGCACCACGCGTATCGAGATCCCTGCCGGACCACAGCATATGGACGGGGAGCGGGCGCTCCAGTACGTCCGTTCGCGTCACGGATCGTCTGATTTCGAGAGAGCTGAACGCCAGCAGCAGGTTATACTGGCGCTAGCCCGGCGCGTGTTGGCGCCCGAGAATTGGCTGCGCGTGCCTGCCGTGTATCAGGCTGTAGCCGGTGGCGTGGACACGGATCTCGGGCCGCTGGCACTGCTCCAGATATCGGTCACGGCGCTGCGAGTGGGACCGGATGGCATGGAGCACCACGTGATTGAACGGGATATGACCCGCCCATGGACGACCCCTACGGGTGGTGCGGTGCTCCTGCCGCGCTGGGAGGTGATCAACCCGTTGATCGACGATCTCTTTCGCCCGTAGGGATACCGCCTTCGTTGCGGTGTGCGACGTGTCAGGAGCCGCCGAGTTGGCGCGCACTCTCGACGTAGTCCAGAGACTGATGCCGGAAGTACGTGTTGTAGAGCTGGGCGTAGTGACCGCCTTGAGCCATTAGCCCCTCGTGCGTGCCCTCCTCAATGATGCGGCCGTGGTCCATGACCAGGATGCGGTCCGCGTGTTTGACCGTCGAGAGCCTGTGCGCGATCACGATGGCCGTCCGATCGCTCATCACGGCCTCCAGCCCGTCCTGTATCTGCATCTCTGTGAAGGGATCCACGCTGGCTGTCGCCTCGTCCAGGATGAAGATTGCCGGATCCTTCAACAGCACCCGCGCCAGGGCCACCAGCTGGCGCTGCCCCATCGATAGATTCGCCCCGCGCTCGCCGACGTCCGTATCCAGCCCATCGGGCAGATCCGCAACCCAATCGCCGCCTGCGATCCGGCCCGCAGCTGCCTCGATCTCATCGTTGTCCGCCTCCTGCTTGCCGTAGCGGATGTTCTCGGCAACGGATCCCGAGAACAGAAATGGTTCCTGCGGCACGACGCCCACGTGGCGTCGGTACGCACGCAGGTCCAGTTGGCGGATGTCCTGCCCGTCAACCAGCAACTGTCCGTCCTGGAACTCGTAGAAACGGGAGATCAGACGCGCCACGCTGCTCTTGCCGGCGCCTGTGTGCCCCACCAGCGCGACTGTCTCCCCGGGAGCTATCTCCAGGTTGAAGTCCGGGAGCACGATTTCGTCGCCCTCATAGGCAAAAGTGAGGTCGCGGAACGTAATGCGACCCGCCAGCTCCTCGACGGGCTTGTCCTCATCCTGCACCACCCGCGGCTCGGCATCGATCAGCGCGAAGACTCGCTCGGCTGCTGAGAGCCCGTCCTGGAACTGGCTCCAGAAGGAGGAGATGTTCATCAGGGGCCACCAGAAGTAGCCCACGGCTTGCATAAACAGGTACCAGTTACCGGGGCTGACGTTGGTCCGTGTGGCCAGTCCCCCTGCGTAGACCAGCACGGCCACACCCGCACCAGAGGCCATGCCCATGACGGGGAAGATCGTGTTCAGAGTCAGGCCCCGTCGCAGGCCGACGTGATACGCCTGGGCGTTGTTGTCTTCGAACGTATTGTAGATGGCCCGCTCCTGACGGAAACTTTTGGCGATCATGATGCCGCTGATCGACTCCTGAATCTGAGCGTTGATCTTCGCTGTGACTCGACGGGCGTTCTGTGTCACCCGTCGTGCTACCCTGCGGAAGCTCAGCGCGATGCCGATGGCGAATGGTGCCATGGCCAACAACAGCAGCGTCAGTCGGGCATTGATCGTGAAGAGCCAGGTCGCGAGGATGAGGACCAGCATCAGCTGGCTGACCAGATCCATCACCAGAGTGGCTACGGTGGAGAAGTCCTGGGTGTCGGACGTTACGCGGCTTACGATCTTACCCGACGGGTGCTCGTCGTAGAAGGAGAGATCGTGTCCGATCGTGGCTTCGAAGACGTCCTCCCGCAGCTTGAGAACGACGTCCCCCACCACCTGCGCCGAGAACCATTGTCGGATGTAGTTGAACCCCCAGCTCGCTATCTCCATCAGCAGCACACCCCCGGCCAGCAGCAGGATCAGGCCGAGCGCTGAGCGCTCTCCAATGAGATCGAGTGCTCTGGAGATCAGAATCGGTCCGCCTGTGCCGGCTGCCGAGTTCAGCGCGATCATAATCCCCACCAGGATCATCCGACGGGCGTGGGGCCGGAAGTAGCTGATGATGCGCTGCACGAGCTCCCGGTCGCCGTAGGTCCGGTCGTATGATTCGGTATCTAGGCCGTCAAGCACAAATCCCATCAGTCGTACCTCGCGAAAATGCGCCGATAATCCTCGCTGCGTTCCATCAACTCGTCGTGGGTGCCCTGATCCACCAGCCGGCCCCGCCTCAGCACCAGGATGCGATCGGCCCAGCGGATCTGACTGAGACGATGGGTGATGATGAAGGTCGTTCTCGGGGCGTTAGGGCGCCCTCGGCTGATGCGCCGCATCGCTCGCTGGATCTCATCCTCTGTGGCGCTGTCGATGGCGCTCGTCGAGTCGTCCAGTATCAGGATGCGGGGGTCCGTGAGGAATGCCCGGGCGATGGCGATGCGCTGGCGCTGTCCGCCAGAGAGGGTCACACCCCGTTCGCCGATCTCCGTCTCGTAGCCATCGGGGAAGCTGGTGATGAAATCGTGAGCCTGGGCGGCGCGGGCCGCTTCTTTGATCTCCTCTCGACTCGCACCCGCACAACCGAAGGCGATGTTCTCGGCCAGCGTGCGGGAGAAGAGAAAGACATCCTGCTCGATCGTGGAGATCTGAGAGCGTAGCGACTCCATGCGCCAGTCGCGCACATCGACTCCGTCCACCACCACGCGCCCGCTGTCGGCATCGAAGATGCGGTTGACGAGCCTGGTCAGCGTCGTCTTGCCGGAGCCGGTCTGCCCGACGATAGCTACCGTCTCCCCCGAGTGAGCTGCGAAACTGACGTCGGTCAGCACCGGCTTCCCATCGTAGGCGAAGCTGACGTCCTCGAAGACCACGTCGCCTCGAATTGGTCTCGAGACCCCGGCCTCGTTTTCGTCCAACTCCGTCTCGGTGTTCATCAGTTGAAGGATGCGCCGGGCGCCGGCGATGCCCAACTGGACCAGGTTGAACGAGAAGATCGAGATGAAGGTGGGGAAGCGAAGCGTGCCCATCAGCCCCATGAAGGCCACCACCCGTCCCAGACTGATGCCTCCGGCGCGCCAGAGTAGCATCGCGTGGAGGAATCCGCCGGCCCAGCAGAACGCGAATACTAGCATCGGCCAGTACAGCGCCTGGATCTTTCCCTGCTCGACGAAGATGTCTCGGAACTGGCGGGCGTCGCGCGCGAACCGTAGCCACTCACGTCGTTCCTGGGCGTTCGCCTTGACCACCTCGATGCCGGCGATCGCCTCTGCGAGCCCGGCGTTCATCTCTCCAAACTGCTCCCGCTGTGCCAGGCTGACCGGCTTCAGCCGGCGGTTGTAGTCGGCCACGGTCACCGCCCACAGGACGACGAACACCAGCGGAGCGAGGAGCAGGCGCCAGCTGAACTGCGCGATCAGCACGATAGGGACGACGATCGCCATGGCCGAATCGATGATAAGCATCAAGCCGGGGCTGAACATAAGGTTGAGCTGTCGCACGTCGTTCGTCGCGCGAGCCATGATGTCGCCAATGCGCTGCTTGCCGTGAAAGGTCTGGCTCTTTCCCAGCAGGCTGACGTAGAGCTCATCCCGCGTGTCCCGCTCGATGCGCTGCGCCAGGAACTCGATCGAGAAGTTGCGCACGAGGCCGGTCAGCCCCTGTCCCACGGCGGCGGCTGCCACTCCCAGCGCCAGCGTCAGCAGGGCCGACCCCGTCCAGCCCGGTGTGGTGATCAGATCGAAGCCCTCACCGATCAACACCTGGCGGTAGCTGTAGGCCCAGTTATTCAACAGCGCTGAGAGGATCGTCGCTAACGGGAAGATGGGGTATCGGGTGGCGTGAGAAACGATCCAGCGTACCGGCCCGGAACGATTGTAGCGATGCTCGTCCTCCAGCGTGAACTCGCGCTTGCTCAAGGGGCCTCTCTCTGTCACCGTTGAATGCGCCCGAATGCGTCAAGCGAGGTCAGCGTCTCCAGGGTGACGTGACCCCGCCACTCGCGCCTTGCCTGCTCCCAGACCTCCGGATAGAAGTTGCCCCACGTCCAGGTCGGCTCCCAGGTCCCTTCGGGAGTCTGATGGTCGATCAGGTAGTCCAACTGCAACTGGAGGCTGTCCTGCAGCGCGTCCGCCAAGATCGACTGGGGCAGAGGGGCGATCTTGAGCGGTGTGGGGCAGTATCCACCCCACTCTTGCGGGTCTCGACAGACCACCTGGGTTCCCAGGTCGCGGAGCCGCGGCATGAGCCGATCCTTGAAGCGCTGCGACAGCGCATCGGTCTCGGCGAGCTCCAGAGCATAGCGAAGGGTATCGCCGCCGCCCCCGAAGGCGTCGTCCGGCAGCGTCTCAATGGCCGTGACGGTGTCCTCCGTCACCGCTTCGAGCCAGTCGGTGGGTACCAGGGTGGAGTAGGTGTGGAGCAGGCCCACGATCTGCGCCCGCGGGATGACCAGGAAGTCGTCAAACGTGCAGGCCAGGCTGCCGTCCTCATCGTGCCACCATGGAGCGTGGGGATAGTCGTTCGCGTCGTGCGGGATCGCCCGCCACACGCCCTCTTTCTCATCGAAGGTCTCGCGCAAGAAATGCACGCCACCAGCCACCATCTCGTGCCGCGGCGAGCACCCAAGCTCCTTGAGGATGGTCAAGGCGATGCCCGTCGCCAGGGCGGACGAGCTGGGTGTACGGACGTCCGGCTCCAGGGCGTGTCCGAATCCTCCATCCTGATTC
>CAZQXX010000127.1:0-9338 GCA_964597105.1 uncultured Anaerolineales bacterium | reverse complement strand
ATAGAAACGATTCGACCGCAACTGGCGCAAGGTGCGGCCATCTGGCTCTGTGAGATCAGACAATCCACCGTCCAACATGCACACGCCCGCCGTACTCTCCTGCCCGCAGTTTCCGGGGCGCCGGAAACTGCCCAGCTATCCCTCTGGGATAGCCCTGACCCCTCGGGTCAGCCGTATTCCCTACTCCTGCCGTTCTCCCCCTACTCCCGCCGCTTCACCAGCCCCCACGCCCACGCCACCGCCTCCGGATAATCCGCCGTATCGAGCACGAACTCCTGCCCGCGGGCCGCGCTTCGGAGAAGCACGTGATCCCCGTGCCTCGTCCAGCGCTCCCGGTTCCCGTGGTACGTCAGCGCCGCCCGGCCATCCTCCGGAAAGAACCACCTCGGAAGGCGCCACCACGTCCTCGTCCGGCCCGGCGCCGTCAGGCGCAGACCCTCCCGGTAGCTCTCGAAGGCTCCGGCTCCGGCGCATCCCTGCTCCATCCCGGGGAGAACGAGATCGTCGCGTGCGACGTACACCGTGTTACTCCCCTCCGAATCCCCGTGGAAATGAGAGTGGTACCTCGCCCAGGCCGGGGCTCCCGAGCCGCCCTCCTCGACCGGGATGATCTCGCCGATCTGCAGCCAGCCGTACACCACGTGGAGATCGGGAGCTCCCCTCACGAGGCGATACCCGCCTTCCCCCTCCTCCGCCTGCCGGAACCAGCCGAAGAAGAGAAACAGATCCCCCACTCCGACACGCGAGTTCGCCAGATGGCCCTGGGCCGTCCCATCCTGACCGAAGAGCGGTCGCCATCCCGGCAGCCGACGGACCATCGACTCCCGGAGATCGGGGTCCAGATGCGCGCCATGCCCGCCCCGTAGGCGCCCCTTCGTCAGCCCCTCGACCAAGGAGCCGATGGGTTGATCCCCCAGGCGGAGGTCATCGTACGTGATGGGGGAGTCCCGAGAGGGGATGGGCAGCGAGAGGAGCGTGCCATCCGGGAGGATCGGGCTGGGGACGCCCCCACACGAGGAGTCGAACCCCTTCCGGCTCAGGATGATCTTCATCGTGCGTCCCCGGTTACGGCGGCTACGTCTGTTCCAGCTTTCCGTGGGGCTTTTCCGGCAAGCGGTCCAAGTACGCGTTGGCAGCATCTTTCGATCCGCAAGCGTAGGCAAGCAGGTCGAACACGCCATCGGCTTCCTCCGAGCCGAGCCAGGACAGAATCAAGCACGCCTGACCAAGACAACGCTTGGCTGCATCGGGCTGATCCGTGTCCAAATATATAAGACCCAGCGCAGCCTGGCATGAGGCCACCGGTTCGACCTCACCCGCCTGCTCAAAGATCTGTAGACTCTCTTCGAACATCTCGATGGCCCGGGTTGGCTTGCCCGTGCACTGATACAAGCCGGCCAACGCGGCACAGGCACGGGCCACAGCACGGAAGTCGTCTGCACGCTTGCTCGCCTCCAAGCTCTGTTCGTACATCTTGATAGCTTGGTTCCACTCGCGCCTATCCACATAGACACTGCCCAGGTTATGGAAAGCTTGGACCTCGCCGTGCACGTCACCCGCACGGTCATAGGCCTCAAGGCTTTCCTCAAACATCTGAATGGCTTGGTCCCACTCGCACCTGTCTGCATACACATTGCCTAGGCTCTGGCAGCCGCGGGCGATAGCCTGGTCATCACCCACTCCAGCACCCTCCTGAATGCCCTTCTGGTACATGTCGATGGCCCGGTCCCACTCGCCCTTGTCCTGGTAGACGCGGCCCAGGCCGTGCAGGATCTCCGCGATGCTGCGGGCATCGCCCACGCCCTCACTTGTCTGCAGACTCCGTTGGTACATCTCGACAGCCCGGTCCCACTCGCCTTGGCGGCGGTACGCGCCCCCCAGATTGTAGCAAGCCAGAGCAACGTCGTGCAGAGCACCCACGCGCTCAAACGTCTCAAGGCTCTGTTCCCATATCTCGATGGCCCGACCCCAGTCTTCCCTGTAGGCGTACACCTTAGCGACACCAGTGAGAGCCTGCGCCGCGCCATGGCTGTCTCCCAAGCTCTCAAATGCCTCGATGCTTTCCTCAAGCGTCTCGATGGCGCGGTCCCACTCGCCCTTCTCTGCGTAGGCATTGCCGAGGTTGTTACAGACGTTGGCTGTGGCGGCGACGTCGCCAACGGCCTTTAACACGCTCAGACTGTGTTTGTACATCGCGATAGCAAGGTCCAGCTCACCCTTATCCGCGGATATCAGAGCCACGTTCGTGAAGCTCTCCACCATAGCTCGGAGGTCGCCCAACTCCTTGTAAATTTCGAGGCTCTGCAGGTACATCTCAACAGCTCGGTCTAACTCGCGCCTGTCAGCGTACACATTGCCCAGATTGTTGAACACCTGAGCCATCCCAGTAGGGTCGTCCACATGCCGATAGGCCTCAAGGCTCCGCTCGTACATCTGGGCAGCTCGGCCCCACTCACCCTTCTCGGCATAGGCCATGCCCAAACCATTGTCAGTCACAGCCACCCCATGCAGATTCCCAACGCTCTCGGAGATAGCCCGGCTGTGTTCGTACATCTCAATGGCTCGGTCCCACGCTGCGCGGTCGCAGGCAATCATCCCGAGATCGTTCAGCAACGCCGCTTCCAGCTCCAGTTTGTCGAGGTGCTCCGTGGCTTCTAGCGCGCGCCGGAGATGCTGCTCGATCTCCTCCCAGTACCCCAGCGGCTTCAGCTCGCTCATCAGGCTATGGGCTCGAACCACGAACTGCTCCCAAGCCTCCGCTTGTTCCCACTGATACACCTCCTCGAGCATCTCTAGGGGAGTCGCTCTCTGCTCATGGCCGGTGACCTTTCCGTTGAGATGTTCTGCCGCCAGCGCGTGGACCGGACGCGGATCCCCGATCTGCTCCAGTTTGTCGTAGGCAAAGACGCGGGCCAACTCATGGAGATCATATCGGCTTAGCTTCTCCTTCCACTCGATCAAGCTCAAGCGTAGCAGTTCCCCCAGTTGACCCGACACTTGCTCGCCCTCCATCTCCCAGACCGCGGCCACAGCAGCGCGATCAAAAGGGTATGGAGAAAACGGCTAAGCGCGCCCAGAGGCGCTGTAAACGGTCATCCAGCAGGTCGTAGCTCAGGCTGAGGGACGCATCGACCAATTCGAGGCGCTGGCGCTTGTCCCGAAGGCGCCGCGCATAGTCAGCTGGGGCAAGATCCACCCGCTCTGCCAAGGCCGTCGCCGCCAACTCGAGCGCAAGAGGCAGGCAGCCGCAGAGCTCAGCGATGTTGGCGGCAGAATCTGCGACTCGTGGCGCAATGTCGCGTAGCAGGTCCTGCGCCTCCTCCCGGTCCAAGACACCCAAATTCAACACCTGCACCGCGGGGAGCCGGAACCGCTGTCGCGACGTGACCAGCAAGGCACACGAGGGAGGCGGTAGCAGTGGCCTGACTTGATCAGCTTCGGCGGCATCGTCCAGCACCAGGAGGGCGCGCTTCCCACGAAGGACCGAACGATAGAGCCCGGCACGCTCCGATTCTGACTGAGGCATCTGAGCCCCGGGATGAAACGTATGGATGACGTGGCGCATCGCCTCAGCGGGGGCCAGGGGCGAGGAGGTGCCTCTCAGATCGAGGAAGATCTGAGCATCGGGGTAATCGAGCGTCAGCTGCTGGCCTAGCTTCAGCGCAAGGGCTGTCTTGCCGATCCCTCCCAACCCCTGCAGAGCCCAAAGAGCGGCGCTACCCTCGCGCACACTCGCGGACAGCCTCTCCAGCTCCTCGCGGCGTCCCTTGAAGACGAGAGGCGGCTCTGGAAGCTGGTGGAGGGACTGAACGGTCGGTCCTGCATCGCGGAAGAAAGCACGCACCTCCTTCGGCTGTGCAGGAAGGCTACGGCTGCCAGAGCGAACCAGGATGGCCGCCTCGCTGAACGCTGTCCTGGATCTCCTGCCGTCTTGGTACTGGCCGATCTTTGCGGTGACGACCGGAGGTGTGGCGAAAGGAGCCACATAGAGGACTGCGAAGAGCCTCTGCTGATCGTCAATCTGCAACTTGTGATAGGCCAGCAGGAAGTCGATGCGCTCATCTACGTACTTATCAAGCATGTTCCGCAGGTCGGCTTCATCGAGCCGGTCTGTGTCTGACAAGCCGACTGGCTCGAAATCTCCGTCTCGAACCCCAAATACGACGTGCCCTCCGCCTGAGTTGGCCATCGCGATTACGTCTTTGCACAGCTCAAGAAGGGCTTTCTTCGAGCGCGGGTTCAGCTTCTCTTTGAAGTCGAGATGCTCAGCCTCGAAACGTTGACCCAGGAGTCTGCGCAGTTCGCGTTCTGACACCTTGTCTTCGTAGCGTTCTAGGCCCATTTACGTCTCCCATTCAGCGACAATCGCTCTGCCCTGCTCACCCCACCGCGGACCTCGGAAACGCCCGCCGTCCGGCTATCCCGGAACGAAAATGTCCACACCTCTGACCGACCCTGCGTGACGAAACCGACCCTCCGACAGCGGTCCAATCTCCTCCGGCGGGATCACCGGGTCCCGATAGAGCAGCCTCCCCTCCGCCTTGAGGAACCGGGCCCACGTGTTCAGAGCCTCCTCCGGACTGTCCAGCTCGTGGAGTGTGTCGAAACAGACCACCTTATCCAGCGACCCCGCGTCCAACTCGACGGCATCCGCGCTGCGGTGGATCACCTCGATCGACTCGACGGAGGCCGCCCGCCGCGCCACATAAGCCAGCCCCTCCTCCCAGACGTCGACGACGATCACCTTCCCCTCGGAGGCGATCCTGGCCAGGGGCAGCGTGTGATACCCAATGGCGGGACCGACCTCCAGGATCCTGTCGTCCCTCTCGACGCCCAGGGCCTCGAACAGCGTCCCCGGGTCCTCGAACAACCCCTTCCCCCAGTACGCAAATCGGGCCAACAGCAGTCTGATCACACCGTCTCCTCTAGCCGACCCGAGTGGCCGTCACGCTCAAGCCATCGCACCGTTGGCGAAGGCTGCACCCCTCGCGGACCCACCATTCACACCGCCCACCGCCGTCGGTCGTCTACCGTCCCACCACTCCTACAGATCCATCAACCTGTCGTAGACCTCGGTCCGGATGTCGTCCTCGGACGCGATGCTGACCAGCGGGATGGCGAACACCTGAGCGGCGTCTACGTGATCCCCCAACAATGCCTCTTCAGGCTCCGCGCAGTAGACCGTCCCATCGATCCTCTTGTCCTCCGGTCCCGCTTCGAACCACGCATGGCGCAGGTCCCAATGATCGCTCGCCTCCGGGGCGGCTGACCCCTTCGCCAGGACGTAGTCCAGCCGCCCGCCGATCAGGATCGGTCGCTCGATGCCGCCGCCCACATACCTGACCGCGATACCCTTCCTGACGCCCGGGTCCCCTTTGCGTTCGTAGAGTCGAAAGCATCCCCTTGCCAGCCAGTCGCCCGGCCTCTGCAGATCGCGTGACACGTCCTTTGTGATCGTATTGCCGTAACACGGCGTCCAGTCGGCCCCCATCAGGTCATCGAGCTTCGTCATCAACTGAGCGGTCTCCTTGAAGACCTGCCTGACGTACTCGAAAGCCAGCTTGATACTCGTTCCTAACTCAGCGCCCGCTCCGCCAACCCCGTCACCCATCGTCAACCTCCAAAGAGTCCTCATTCCCTCCTGAAGCCCGCTGTTCCCAAACGCGTGGGAAGCCGGGCGATTATCGATAGCTGGGATCCCTCACGCTAAGAAACACAGGACGCCTTCGCAGCGCAGCCATAGTGAGGCCCGGATCTGGTCTGGAGAACCCCCTGAAAGGCACCAGACCTCTGTGCTCCAGCAACTTCCTGATGTCCACCAGGACCTTCCGCCTGAACGGATCCTGCGCCACGCTCGAGAGCCTCCGGATCACCTCATACACCCGCTGCCACCTCAGATGGAAGATGCGCTCTTCCGCCTCGCCCAGCCCCCTCAACGCCAGCCGAGCCAGGGTCGCCTCGATCTCGCGCCCAGCCGGGAACTGAGTCAGGTAGATCAGGGCTAGAAACTCGCCCGAGAACCGTCGAATGGCCTCGTCGCCAAACGTGCGCCTCCCTTCGAGCGTGCTCAGACCCAGGTAGTACCGCATGAGCTGATCGTCTTCCCCCTCGCCGTGCTTCCCCGAGAAGAACTTCACCTCGATCGGGAGGAGGAAGGAGCGCGTCTGGACCTGCAGCACGACCACCAGATCTGGTTCCCCGTACTCGGCAGACCTCGGCCAAAACAGGTATTGCACCCCACTGCAATCGGCCAGCTCGATGCCCTCGCACCCGAGGTACTCCCCCAGGCTGATACCCAACCGCTGGTTGGTCGAGGCGCGGAGCAGGGGAAGCAGGCCAGCGGCCGGAGGCAGGACCTTCAGAGCCCCGAAGACGCAGGACGTCAGGTAGTCCTCATAGCGCGTCAGCTCAGGAAGCTTGCCGCCCAGGTCTGCTTCAAACATCGTGGTCTCATCCTCTCCGGTAAGCACCCGATCCCGGCGACAATCCCTTCGCCGCGCTCAGCCCGCCGCAGCCTCCACAGGCGTCCACCGTCTGGTTACTCTGGAACGAAAACGTCGACACCCCTGACGGACCCTGCGTGACAAAACCGACCGTCCGACAGCGGCCCAATCTCCTCCGGCGGGATCACCGGGTCCCGATGGAGAAGCCTCCCCTCCTCCTTGAGGAACCGGGCCCACGCCTTCAGAGCCTCCTCCGGACTGTCCAGCTCGTGAAGTGTGTCAAAACAGACCACCTTATCCAGCGACCCTGCATCCAACTCGACGGCATCCGCGCTACGGTGGATCACCTCGATCGACTCCACCGAGGCCGCCCGCCGCGCCAGGTAAGCAAGCCCTTCCTCCCAGACGTCGACGGCGATCACCTTACCCTCGGACGCGATCCTGGCCAGGGGCAGCGTGTGGTAGCCAATGGCGGGGCCGACCTCCAGGATCCTATCGTCCCTCTCGACGCCCAGGGCCTGGCACAGCGCCACCGGGTCCTCGAACAGCCCCTTCACCCAGTACGCAAATCGGGCCAACACCAGTTTGAGCACATCGTCTCCTCTAGACGATCCGACCGGTCCTCACCCTCAAACCATCGCACCGTTGGCGAAGCCTGCAACCCTCGCCGCCCACCTTCCCGAAACCTATGGCACCACCTGGTCCCGTTAATAGCTGACGCTAGCGACAGCTCCCCCGACACCCTCAACGACACCAAGCTTTCGGGAAGGTTACGACCCACCATTAACCCCGCGCGCCTGCAGCAGCCACCCGCATCGGCGACTATGCTCCAATATGCGCAGCCTCAAGTTCCGATCGTTTGGTGAATCTTGGGCACATCCCAGATCGTGATAATGCCAAGAAGGCTCTGTGAGGGCTTGCCATGCTCAGTGATCAAGATGGCTTCGAGCCTCTTGCCTCTTTCCTCGTATGAGGCGAACGCCTGAAGCGCCTCAAATAGCGTTTCGCGTCTGCCCAGAAACACGTAGTTGTCCTCGTCCTCTGTATACTGCAGGACGTCGGCGATACGCGTCTCCTCCAAGCCGAAGATCTCGTCTTCCACGCATGATCCCAGCCAGCGCCCCACAGTGTTCGTGGTGAGCAAGCCGACGAACTCGTCCCCATCGTAGACCGGGATCTGCGAATACGATTCGTCCAGCATCACCTTCACGGCCCTTCCGATTGGCTCGTCAGACTCAACGTGGAAGACACGCCTCCGGAAGAGTTCTCCCACCCTGGGTGGGTCAACCAAAAGATCGGCAATTCTCTCCATAGTTCTGACGGCTTCA
The DNA here is from genome assembly GCA_964597105.1 of uncultured Anaerolineales bacterium. Taxonomy (GTDB): domain Bacteria; phylum Chloroflexota; class Anaerolineae; order B4-G1; family B4-G1; genus SKLM01. Next base: position 1,567 of record CAZQXX010000127.1, on the reverse strand, counting down.
TCGTTGGGTTCGGCGATCACGCGATGACCCGAGCGTTCGTGGACGATGGCATTCCTCAGATCGCCGAACTCCTTCAGGTCATCCTCGTACTGCCGCACCGCGTGATTCCGATTTGTGCTCCATTCACCAAGGCGCGGAAGCTGGTCCCTTTTCCTTGTTCCGTCAGCTGGCACAATCGTCCCTCAATCCTGTTGTATGCGGTCAGAAAGCGGTCAGAGTTCTTGCTAATAGAGAAATCACTTAGATATTGCACAAACTGCATCGAATGCGTATCGCTCAAGAAACGAACTCTCAAAGGTGTTGGAGACCAAGTGTTGCTCGAATCTGTCGGCCAGCTCGGCCAAGCGTGGTATGACATGGTTGTGACTGACAGCCCGACGACCAGCCTTCCAGACGTGCTCCTGAGGGTTGAGCTCGGGAGCCGCTACCGGGAAATAGAGAATCTCCAAACGCGGATTCGCTGTCAACACGTCGCGGATGGGTTGCCCGCGGTGCCAAGGGGCTCGGTCCCACATCACAAGGAGAGGCTTTCCGGGATTAGCATCCAGCACCTGTTCCAGATGCTGGGCCGACGCTTCAGCATTCATGACCGCGCTTTGCATCACGATCTCCTGTCCAGTATGCAGGTTAAGTGTGCCGTAGAAGTTCACTTTCTCACGCCCTGGATGAGCGCGCACCACAGGCGTTTGTCCACGAGGCGCCCAGACGGCCATTGTCGTCAATTGCAGGTACATGCTGGCTTCGTCTTCGGCGAGAATCACCGTCTCGGGAGCGTCTTGGGCGATATCGAGCAGTTTTTTTCGAGCTGTTCTTCGAACTCGGCGATCTTGAACGCCGAGCGCGACTTGTACGCTTTCGCGGGGTGCTGATAGCTGAAACCACAGAGGTCGAGGAGTCGATAGTAGGAGGTGTTGCTCTGGTAGCTTACGCCGTACCATTGCTGCGCGACCCGTCTCAGATCTGGGACAGTCCAAAACTGACCGTCCGCGATGGCTGCTGTCGGACCAAACAGGTCGGCCGGGGTGTAGATTCGCAACCGCCTGCTCAGATCCTCGATCTCTTCTCGCGTCAGCTTCGCGCGGTTGCCGCCCACGCGCTTGTCGACCAGGGCCTCCACTCCGTCTTCCCGATAGGCACGACACCACCCCATCAGGCTACTGTAGCTGCAGCCGGTGATATCCACGATCTCTTGAGCCGGATATCCGATGCCGTACAGCCGCACCGCTTGGTAACGCGTGCGTGTAGGACCATCTCTACAGGCGTCGTAAGCAGCGACGAGTTCTTGAACTTGCTCATCAGTTAGGTGAAATTGTCTCTTGGCCATGCCGAAATTCTACAACCTTTACCCGATTTGTCTATAAGAGATCCTCCCTTGCACTTGTGACCGACTGATAAGGTCGCGGTTTGTTCCCACCGAACGCACTGCAGCGTTCGTTAGGGTTTTCGGCTCCACGGCAACTCACCATGCGGAGATCGAATGGCTGCGTTCCTTCATTTGGATAGGCCATTTGCCACTAGCGTAACGATTGTGCAATCAGGGCCCAAACCGTCCAAAACGGGTCAAAAA
>CAZQXX010000126.1:7345-9362 GCA_964597105.1 uncultured Anaerolineales bacterium | reverse complement strand
CCCGCTGAGAGGTCGACATCATGGCCCACGACGTCTTCGTTAGCTACTCAAGCAAAGACAAGCCCGTCGCCGACGCCGTCGTCGCCGGCATCGAGGGGAAAGGCATCCGCTGCTGGATCGCGCCCCGCGACGTGATGCCCGGCACCTCCTGGGGGGAAGCCATCGTCGATGCCATCGAGGCCAGCCGGGTCATGGTCGTCATCCTCTCGGGGAACTCGAACCAGTCGCGCCAGGTCGTGCGAGAGGTGGAGCGAGCCGTGGCCAGCGGAGTGGTCATCATCCCCTTCCGCATCGAGAACATCGACCCTACCGGGGCCATGGCCTACTTCCTCTCCACGGAGCACTGGCTCGACGCTCTGACGCCGCCCCTGGAACGGCATATCGAGAAGCTCGGGACCACCATTCAGCTCTTCCTCTCCGGCGAAGACGCGTCGGTCCTCGGTCAGCAGCTCACCGAACCCGAGCCAGATGCTTCGCCCGCCCTCCGCCGCTGGTGGCCCATGCCCGCTTTGCCCGCCGTGTTGAGCGTCATCGCCGTCGCGGCCCTTGCCGTCGTCTTCCTCCCGCAATTGATCGGCCAGAAACCCGCGACGCCCCCTCCCTCGCCGACTGTCGCTGCGACACCGACGAATACCCTCCCACCGCCGACGCCCACTCCGACGCCGACGCCCTCCTTCAGCGTGATCGGCAACTGGCCGACCTCCCGCGAGGCCCATAGCGTCTTTGTCCACGGCGACACAGCCTACGTGGCGAACGGCGCGGACGGGCTGGTGATCGTGGATGTCACTGACCCGTCCCAACCGCAGGAGATCGGCTCCTACGCCCTCGAGGAGGCACGAAACGTGGTCGTCTCCGCGGATGTCGCCTACATCACCGCCCAGGGACAGGTCACCGGTGGGACGGCGGGCAACGATAAGCTCGTGGTGATCGACGTATCCCTTCCTTCCACTCCCCGTCTGCTGGGGGAATACTCGCCGGAAAGCGGATTCGTCCATCGTACGCTGAACCATCTGGCAGTCGATGGGGAGACTGTGTACCTGACCACCAGCGACCGCTTGATCCTGATCGACGTGAGCACACCGTCCGAGCCTGTCACCGTCGGGGAGTTCGGGTTTTCATCCAACATCTCCAGCCCCGGCATCAGCGTGGAGGATGGCATCGTCTATCTGCAGGCCAATCGGTTCCACGTCGTGGATGCCCGCAACCCCGGCGAGCCGGTGGAAATCGGCGGGTCCGATCTCGGTTGGGGAGCGGGTATCGACGTGGTCGGCGACATCGCGTACGTCGCGGGTTGGGACGGTGGATTGTCGATCCTTGACGTCAGCACCCCCTCCCGCCCTGTCAGGCTGGGGCGTTATATGGAACTCGTGGGAGACCACGAACTCGTGCCGCCCGGCGCCACGACTCGTCAACTCATGCTCGACGTCTCCGTGAGCGACGACGTTGCTTATGTCAGTTACAGTTTCGGGCTGGACCAGGGCACTTGGACCCAGACACTTGAGGCCGGCGTCATCGCCGTGGACGTCAGCGACCCAACCGATCCTCGGAGATTGACCATCTACTCCGAGCTTGATGGGATCTCAAGCGTTTGCGCTATGGGCGATCTGATCTTCGCAACGGACCCGTCTCAGGGGCTTGCGGTACTGAGCCTCGAACGGAGTGAATAGGGGTAGCTGGGAGGTTATGGTAACGACCGCATCCGGAACACCCTCACTCTCACCCTCGGCCGATCAGCGGTCTCGCCGTCGCTGGCTCCGGGCCCGCTGGGCCGACTACCGCTGGTTCGTCATCGGCGGGCTCTGGCTCGCGGCGCTGCTCCTGGGCGCCATCGGTTTCGCCCGTCACTTGACTGCCCGGGGAGAGACCCCTGCCTTCTCCACCATCCTCTACCTCACCCTCCAGCTCTTCACCCTCGAGTCCGGCGCTGTTTCTGGACCCGTTGGCTGGCCCCTCGAGGTCGCGCGCTGGCTCGCCCCCGCCGTCGCGGCATACACAGCCCTGCAGACCCTGGCGCTCA
>CAZQXX010000126.1:5180-7245 GCA_964597105.1 uncultured Anaerolineales bacterium | reverse complement strand
CGCTGGCTCGCCCCCGCCGTCGCGGCATACACAGCCCTGCAGACCCTGGCGCTCATCTTCCGCGAGCAGCTACAACTGGCCCGCCTCCGCTTCTTCCATGATCACACCGTCATATGCGGCCTCGGGCGCAAGGGGCTCAGCCTCGTGCGTGGCTTCCGGCAGCGCGGAGATCCGGTGGTCGTCATTGAGCGGCACGAGGACAACGGGTTCATCGAGGCTGCCAGAGCAGAGGGGGCCGCGGTTCTGATCGGAGACGCGACCCAGCCCGAGACACTTCGCCGCGCCCGGGTGCACGCCGCCCGGCGGCTCATCTCCGTGTGCGGAGACGATGGCGTGAACGCCGAGGCTGGCGTCCAGAGCATCGGGCTCGTGACCGGGAACGCCCGCGCCCCTCTCGAGTGTATCCTACACATCACCAACCCGCATCTCTGTGATCTCCTGAGAGAGCGGGAGATTGAGTCGGGGAGGATGGAGGGCTTCCGCCTCCAGTTCTTCAACGTCTTCGAAGCCGGCGCTCAGGCCCTGCTGAACGAGTACGTTCCCCTCGAGGGACCCTTCGACCGTCCTCCGCATATCCTTCTGATTGGGTTCGGAGACCTGGGAGAGAGCCTGCTGCTCCAGATGGCTAGGCGGTGGTCGATCAGCCGATCAGCGGCCACTCCTCCTCTTCGCGTCACCGTCGTCGATACGGACGCGGATCATAAGGCAGAGTCCCTCTGCCGACGCTACCCCCGCCTCACAGAGGCCTGCCAGCTCGTTCCTCAGGCCATCGACGTCTCTGGCCCGGCGCTCCAGGGCAGCGATGTCCTCCTCGGTCCCGACGGTGGACACGATCTCAGCGCCGCCATTGTCTCCCTGCACGATGATTCCCTGGCTCTCTCGACGGCACTGACCCTCCGTCAGGAGTTGCTGGGACAGGACGTCCCCATCATCGTCCGCGTGGAGCAGGCCACCGGGCTAGCCCGGCTCATCGAGGGGCTGCACCCCGCCGACGACAGCTACGCGAACCTCCACGCCTTCGCCCTCCTCGATCGCACCTGCGTCCCCGATCGGCTGCTTGCCGGCACCCACGAGATCATCGCCCGCGCCGTCCACGAGGGCTATCTCGGCTTCCAGGCCGGTCCCAGTCCGACCGCAGTCCCCTGGGAGCAGCTGTCTGAGGAGTACCGGGAATCGTGTCGCCGCCAGGCCGATCACATCGGCGACAAGCTCAGGGCCGCGGGCTGCGTCCTCGCTGCCCTCACCGACTGGAATGAGCTCCCGCTCCAATTCCGGCCCGACGAAATCGAGATCATGGCCAAGATGGAGCACGAGCGCTGGATGGCACAGCGCCTTGAGGACGGCTGGACCACCGGGCCCCGGGACGAAGACGCCAGGACCAATCCCAATCTCGTCCCCTGGGACGACCTCCCCGAGGACGTCAAAGAGCTCAACCGCGACATGGTCCGGTCCCTCCCGGCGTCCCTCGCCCGGGTCGGGCTTCGCGTCGTCCGGACCGAGCATCCCGAGGCCCCGGACCCGGCCTGAAGGTCCTCTTCCGCCCCTCTCCCTTCTCCATCCTCCATTCTCCTTCTCCCCCCTCCCTCAGTTGCCCACCCTCCGCACGGTGCTACAATCGCATCACAGACAATTCCAACTCTTCGAGCCATCACCAGGAGGACCAAATGAAGATACTGATCGCCGCCGACATGGAAGGCATCTCCGGCGTGGTCAACTGGGACCACGTCAACCCCGACCACAAGGAATACGCCCGCTTTCGCCAGCTCATGACCGCCGAGGTGAACGCCGCCGTCCGGGGTGCCTGCGAGGGCGGCGCGGACACCGTCCTGGTCGCCGACGGCCACGCCGGCGGACGCAACGTGCTCATTGAGGAGCTCGACCCCCGCGCCCATCTCCACACCGGCTCGCCCTCGCCCCTGGGGATGATCACCGGCGCCGACGCTGGCGTCGACGGAGCTCTCTTCGTCGGCTACCACGCCCGGGCGGGGACGGAGAACGGCATCCTCGATCACACCTGGTCGAGCCAGCGCGTGAGCAACCTCTGGCTCAACGGCGACCTGGTCGG
>CAZQXX010000126.1:2475-5080 GCA_964597105.1 uncultured Anaerolineales bacterium | reverse complement strand
GGGAGAGCGACGCACCGGAGCCCCTCCGCCTCTCCACGCCCGTCACTCTGACCGTCGAGTTCCCCAAGTCCGACATGGCCGAACGGGCCGCCCTCCTGCCCGGCGCCAAGCGGGATGAGCGGCGGATCAGCTACACCGCCGAGGACATGGTGGTTGCCCTCCGAGCGATGCGGTCCATGCTCGCCCTGGCCGACTGATCGCCGCCGGCCGCATCTGGTACGACAGGACGCACAGAAGCTGCCCGGGGGCAGCTTCTGTCGTCAGTCAAACGGAGTAGTCGGACGCGGCGCGCGCCGCGCAGTCAGGCGCCTACAACACCCTCTCCAACGCCGCGATCAGCCGCTCGTTCTGGGCCCGGTCACCCACCGTGATGCGCAGGAACTCCGGGATATCATACCCCGTGCAGGGTCGGACGATGACGCCCTGCCGCTTCAAGCGTTCCTGAACCTCGCAAGCGTCCGGCCCGATCTTCACCAGGATGAAGTTCGTGTGGCTGGGCACGTACGTCAGTCCCAGCTCCTCAAAGCGCTCATAGAGGTATTGGCGCTCCCGCCGGTTCATCGCCACCGTCCGCTCCAGGAACGCCCGATCCTTCAGCGCGCCGATTCCAGCGGCCTGAGCCAGGAGATTGACGGCGAAGGGCTCCTTCACCCGCTGCAGTGGCTCCAGCACCTCCGGCACCCCGATGCCATATCCCAGGCGCACCCCGGCCAGGCCGAAGACCTTCGAGAACGTTCGCAGCACCAGCACGTTCCTCCGCCTCTCCCGGACGTACGCCAGCGTGTCCGGGAAATCCTCCGCGTTCACCAGCTCGTAATAGGCCTCGTCGAACACCACGAGCACGTGATCCGGCACCCGCTCCATGAACGCGCTGACCTCGTCCGCCGTCACGATCGTGCCCGTCGGGTTGTTCGGGTTGCAGACAAAGACGAGCTTCGTGTGGGGCGTGATCGCCTCTGCCATCGCGTCCAGGTCGAGGCCGTACCCCTTCAAGGGTGTCTTCTTCAGCTCCGCCCGCATGATCCGCGTGTAAATGTCGTAGACCGGGAACGAGGATCGGCTGACGACTACCTCGGAATCGTGATCCAGGTACGCCATGCACGCCCCCATGATCACCCCGTCCGCCCCGTTCCCCACCGTCACGTGGCTCGGCTCGACGTCGAGGAAATCGCCCAGCGCCCTCCGCAGGTCGCGGCTCTCCCCGTCCGGGTACGTATTCAGCTTGGGCAGCGTCTCTTGAATCGCCTCCAGGGCCTTCGGCGAGGGGCCGAAGGGGTTCTCATTCGACGCGAGCTTGATCACGTCCTCCAGACCATACTGGCGCTGGACCTCCTCAATCGGCGTCCCGGGCACGTAAGGATCCAGCGCATCCAGGCCCGACTGGTGTGTCACGTGCTCTGACATCAATGTTCTGACTCCTTTGTGCTGTTTCTCGTTACCACGCGAACGTCCCCCACCACCAGCCCTTCCCCCGCCTCGAACAGGAACACCGGGTTCAAATCGACCTCCTCGATGACCGGATAGCGAAACGGAAGCTCCGAGAGCGTCACCAGCGTGTCGGCGAGGGCGTCCAGATCCCGCCGCGGCTCCCCCCGCACCCCCTCCAGCAGCGGGAATGAAGACACCTCCCGGATCATCCGCTCCGCCTCAGCCCGACCGAGGGGGGCCACGCGCAGCGCCACGTCGGCCAGGACCTCCGTGTAGATCCCACCCAGCCCGAACGCTACCACCGGACCGAACTGGGGATCGCGCGACAGTCCCAGGAGCACTTCCTGTCCCCCCTTGATCATCGGATAGATGACCACGCCTCGAAAATCTCTCCCGGCTGCCACGGCCGCCAGCCCATCGAACGCCTCCTGCGCCTCTGTGTCACTCCCCACGTCCAGGACGACGCCGCCCACATCCGACTTGTGGAGGATCTCCGGCGAGACCACCTTCATCGCCACCGGATAGCCGATCTCCCGGCAGGCCGCTGCGACCTCCTCCCGAGTGCCGACAAACCGATGCTCCGGCACCGGGATCCCGTTCTCGGCCAGCCACGCCATCGCCGCCGGCTCCAGCATCTCCCCGCCGCCCGGCAGGGATTTCACCTTCCCCTCGTACTGCGCCTGTCGCGTGGCGCCAGCTTGAGGATCGTACCGGCTCAGCAGGCCCAGCGCCGCCACCGCCCGCTCCCCGGTGGCGAAGGTCGGCACGCCGCGGCTCTCCAGGACATCCACGCTATCCGCCACGATCCGCTCCGGCAGAAACGCAGCCACCACCGGCGCATCGCTCCCCTCAGCCGCGTCGGCGACCCCCCGCGCCAGCGCCATGCTGTCCAAGTACGGCGTCGCCACGTTGATCGCCACCGCCGCGTCATACGTCGTCAGCACCGCCTCCAGCGTCCGCCGGTACCAGTCCTCGGTCCCTTCCACTGTCAGGTCGATCGGATTCCGCAGCGCGCAGTGCGCCGGGAGCACCTCTCGAAGCGCTTCCCGGACTCCCGCATCCGGCTCCGCCACCTCCAGGCCCACCTCCTCCGCCCGATCCGCAGCCAGGACCCCCGGCCCACCGGAGTTGGTCACGATGGCCACTCGACGCCTCTCCCCGCCCCGATTCCCAATCA
>CAZQXX010000126.1:0-2375 GCA_964597105.1 uncultured Anaerolineales bacterium | reverse complement strand
TTCTTCTGCCTCGTCGTTGCCCACCTCGGAGAAACCGGCCGTGATGATGGCCGCCGCCCCCACCGCCGCCCGACCGCAGTCCGCCAGCACCCCCGGCACCGTCGCGGGAGGTGAGGCGATGATCGCCAGATCCACCGGATCCTTGATAGCCGCCAGCGACTTGTAGCCGGGTGCACCGAGTGCCCCCTCCCCCCGGGGATTGACGGCGAAGACGGGCTCATACCCCCCGTCGACCATCTGACGGATCAGCTCGTAGCCGAGCTTCCCCTCCGAGGCGGAGCCGACCACGGCCACGCCCCGCGGGGTGAACAACCTCTCGACAGCGCCAGTGTCACACGCCATCGACATCCGCCTCGAGTCCGGCCCGGAACGCCTTCTCGTTCACCGTCGCGTACCGCTCCCAGCGGTCCTTCACCACCCCGGCCACCCCGTTCGCATCGAGAACCTCCCCCAGAGAAGTCCGCCCCACCGCCGCGCCCAGCACGTAGACGTTGGGGGGCACGGCCCGCCCCTCGTGGATAGGCAGGTCCTCCGGGTCGAGGTATCGCCACTGGGCCCCGGATCTCTCCACCTGCTCGTGCACCTTCTCCAGCGACGGGTAATTCGCCTTCCCGAGCATGACCTTCGTCGGCTCCCAGACGCGGCCGAACAGGAGGAACTCGCCCGCTGGCTTGACGTGACGCAGCGCCTTCAGCGACTCTGAGCGCTCCATCGCGATCACCAAATCCGCCCCCTGCTCCGGGATCTCCGGCCCCTTCACGCCGCCCCCGATCCGCACCTGCGCCTTCACGCTTCCCCCGCGCTGCGCCATGCCCTTCGTCGGATAGACGTTGACGCTCAGACCTTCCGCCATCGCCGCCTCGGCGATCAGGTCCGCAATCGTCAGCACCCCCTGTCCACCCACGCCGACGAGAAAGATGTCGTACCGCTCCCGCTTCCCTCGCTCTGTCATGCTCGCCCCTCGTTCACCATCTCGATCGCATCGAAGGGACAGACCTGGGCGCACAGACCGCAGCCGTAGCACAGGCCCTCATCGATGACGATCGCCTCCTCACTCAGGCTGATCGCCGGGCACCCGGTGACGGTGATGCACCGCCGACAGACCGTGCACGCCTCCGCGTCCACCCGCACCTGTCCCGCCTTCAGACCCCGTCGCTGCGCCTGGATCGCGCACTCCTGGCGCGCCAGGATCACTTTGACCCCCGGCAGCTCCAGCGCCTCCCGGATCGTGGCCGTCGCCTCATCCAGCTCGAACGGGTCGATGAGGAAGAAGTGCTCCACCCCCATCGCCGGGATCAACTCGGCCAGGTCGATGCGCCTGCTGCCGGTGGGTTGAAACGCCTCCTCCGTCCCCGGGTTCACCTGCATGCCCGTCATCGCCGTCCACTGGTTGTCCATCACGATCAGCGTCAGCGGCACCTGATGCTGAACCGCGTTGATCAGGCCCGGCATCCCGCCGTGGAAGAACGTCGAGTCGCCAATGGTGGCGATCACCGGCGTCTCCAGCCCGCTGTACGCGTACCCCTGCGCCAGGCTGACGCTCGCGCCCATCGACACCTCGTTCCACACCGTCTCAAACGGCGGGTTCATCCCCAGAATCGTGCACCCGATGTCGCCGGTCACCATCACGTCGTCGCGCTTCAGCTTCAGCTCACGCAGTGCCTGGTTGATCGCCAGGAACGTCCCCCGATGCGGGCATCCGGCGCAGACGGTGATCGGCCGCGCGGCAGCCAGCGCCTCCGCCTCTTCCAGAGGCCCCGCCCCTCCGACCGATCTGCTCTCATCAAGCCCCAGCGCCTCCCTGACGCCTCGCACCACATGGGCCACGCCGTACTCCCCCACCCGCTCGAATGTGCCGTCGAGCTTCCCCACGATCCGTCCCTCGAAGCCCCCCCGTCGGGCCTCCACCCAGGCCTCCCGCTCCAGGTACGGCTCCAGCTCCTCCAGGACCAGGATCACCCCGCAGCGGTCGAACAGCCTCCGCACCTCCTCCGCCGGGAACGGGTTCGTTCCCCGGGCGCGCAGCCAGGAGACGTCGTCCGCAGCCACGACCTGATCGCCCAACAGCGCGAGCCCCTCCTCGAGGTAAGCGCCTACCGACCCCGAGGCGATGATCCCTAAACCGCCCACCTCCTTCGCCAGTCGGAGCTCATTGAGCCCCATCTCTCTGACGATCTCGCCCGCCTTCTCCAGCCGGGCGATCACCTGGCGGTGCTGGGCCTGGGCGATGGCCGACCCCGCCTTCGTGTACTTGGTGATGTCTCTCTCCAGAATTGGCTCTCGATCCTCCGGGGCCACCGCGTCCCCCACGGCCACCGGTGCGTGCGAGTTGGCGATCGACGTCACCGAGCGCACGAACACCGGGCTCCCGGTCC
>CAZQXX010000125.1:0-9373 GCA_964597105.1 uncultured Anaerolineales bacterium | reverse complement strand
CCCACGGCGACGTCGGCGGAGGTCATCAGGGCCCTCATTCCCAACCCGAGAGCGTCCCATAGGGTGACCAGGCCGCGCAGGAAGGGTATGCGGCTGATGGGCCCACGATATAGGGTCTCATTGAGGCGTTCTTCCTCGACCACGATGTCACCCTGAGGACGGCGCAGTGCCACGGCCATTGTCTGGGAGCCGCGCATCATCACGCCCTCGATGACGGCCTGTCCCCCGTAGTTGAATGACTCTCCCATTAACTCAGTCCTCTTCAGTCAATTTGCCATGCACAAGTGATACGAAAACGGGGACCGTCCACTCCAACCGATCTCGCAAGTCGCGCCAGGAGAGGATCCCCGATGGCGTCTCCGCGGTAGCCTCCTCGAGCAGGGCGCATTCTACCCCGCGTGACCGGCGTTGTCAAAGCCAGCTGTCGGCGGGACTCCTGAAGATGCTGGAGCACTCTGTCGGCATTCACCTCACGTCCTTGTCTGTTCAGTCATTCGGCGCACTTCTGGTGATGCTTGCGTCTCGTATGGTTGCCGTTTTGGAGACTCAGTTGGCGGCGGTGCTGCTCTGGGCTGTGTACGGCTGCTGCCGTCAATGTGACTGGTTGTATGGTCTCTATCTCGGTATGTCGGCGGGGCTCTAGACGGAATGGGGTTGACGTTCTCTGCTTGTGGGGCAACAAGAAAGCCGGGTGAATTTCCACCCGGCTGTGGATCGAGACCTGGGGTCGCGTCTCTACCAACCTTCCAGATAGTCAGACCATTCGTCGACACTGTCCATATATCGAGCGAAGATGTATTCGGGCGTTGCCCTGGGCTCGAAAGGTTGGCGAAGCAGTTCCATGTTCGTCTCTGCCGGGGCACGTCCTCCCTTGCGGCGGTTACACTGCGGGCAGGCTGCGACCAGGTTATCCCAATCGTAGCCTCCTCCCCGATGTCGAGGCACGACGTGGTCGAGGGTCAAGCGACTGGTCTTCCGCCCGCAGTATTGACAACGATAGTTGTCCCGGCGGAGGATCTCTCGCTTGCAGAGACGGACGCGGGGGCGCGGACGATGGACCATGTACCCGAGGCGAATGACGGAGGGACGCTCATAGGTGCGGGAGACGGTCCGGATGATGCCCCGGCCGTTCTCGAGCACGGTGGCTTTGCCTGTTAGGATGAGTCCCATCGCCCGTTTGGTATTACATACGTTGAGGGGTTCGTAGTTCCCGTTGAGTACCAGAACGGGGTCGTCCAGCTTCCTCTCGATCCTGAACGCGCACCTCCTTGCCTCTAGATAATTCTACGTCCCGCCTAGGATGCGGTGATCACGACGTCTGTAAAGGCTGGACTATCACCAGGTCGACAAAATCAGTATAACACAGTTGGCCAAAGCCGTCAACGAAACGGGGGGTCACCATCAGCAAGAATCCTGTCGTTGGCGTCGTCGAGGAGGGGGGACGATCTGCGGAGAAAGAGCATAGGAACCAGGGGCGCAATGGCACCCTGGATGCTCACGGGCGCGGACTGTTCACTCCTGATCGCTCCACATGTGTGCCAGATGACGGTATTTCTTCAGTTCGTAGTAGGCGGTGAGAAGGCTCAGTCGGAAGCCGTGGAACCCCTCTTTGTATCCGCGCAGCGTGACGAACCGCCACCAGAGATGCCGGATGAACTGAGTGTACGGTGTGTAAAGACGAGGCCGAACTTGGTTCTGAAAGAGGATCTGAGCGTCATACCGATTGTACCGCTCCTGTCGAGCCTTGAAATCGGCCAGGTCGTCGTAGTTGAAGTGGATAAGCGGATTCTCCAGATAGCCCTCTGGGCCGTCTGCGATTGCGATCTCGTGAACGGGCCGTTCCCAGCGTACGTAGCCCTGCCGGAGGAGACGGGCCTGGTAGTCGGGGTACCAGCCGGCGCTCTTAGTGAGGCGCCCGAAGATGTAGTTGTGACGAGGGATCCACCAGAGGACCTCGTCGGGATCGGCGGCGGTTACGGCTTCGATCTCCGCTGCTAACTCGGGCGTCACTCGTTCATCGGCATCTACGAAGAGGATCCAGGATGCCTCTACGCGGTCCATCGCCGCGTTGTGGAATTGAGCGTAGTCCTCGAACGGGTGCTGAAGTACGTCTGCGCCGGCCTGCCGGGCCAGCTTCACCGTGTCGTCGGTGCTGTAACAGTCGAACACCACGCGGCGACCCGCCCAGTTCAGGCTCTCAAGACAGGGGAGGATGTTGTCTTCCTCGTTCAGCGTGGGCACGATGACTGTGACGCTCATCGGGCGTTCTCCCAGGCCCGGATGATGTCCCGACAAGCCTTAGCCATCTCGGCGCTGCCGGCGTTCATCCGGTGTCGCATGGCTAGACGAACCAATGTTCGCGCTAGGTGCCAGGTGAAGGGGCCGTGGTGTCGCGCGTAAAGCCGTGCGCGGCTGATCCAGAGGTTCGCAAAGGAGCGAACGGGGACCTGGGAGGTGGACTGGCCCGCGTGATGGATCACCTCCGCAACGGGGGCGCACAGGGCACCCCAGCCGGCCTTGTGCATTCGCCAACACCAGTCGATTTCCTCGCAGTACATGCGGTATCCCTCGTCCAGCGGGCCCACGTCCTTGATTGCTTCCACCCGGACCATCATCGATGCCCCCAATGGATGGTCGATGGGGAAGGGATCTACACCGGCGTAGAGGTGGCGCGGATAGCGTCCGTTAAGGGGCGTCTCATACAGCCGCTCGGGCATAGGGAACAGCTCGAACATCAGCTGCATCAGCCCGGGGAAGCGGAAGGCGCTCTGCTGAAGAGAGCTGTCGGGGTAGAGGAGCTTCGCTCCCACGACCCCGGCATTCGGGTGAGCCTCCAGGGTGCCTACGAGGGCCTTGGTCGCGCCTGGCTGTACCTCCGTGTCCGGATTGAGCAGCCAGACGAGGGACTCGTCAGTAGCGGGACCTGCATCGCGGAGGAATTCTGCTAGGGCCAGGTTATTGGCGGCAGCGAACCCCAGGTTCTCGTCGCTGGCGACGAGCTGGACGTCAGAGAAGGTGCCGGCAACCATCTCGGGCGTGCCATCGGTCGAGGCATTGTCGACGACCCAGACGGACGCCCCCAGAGTTGAGCCCTCCAGGTCGTCAAAGAGGGAGCGCAGACACGAAGCCAGCAGCTCCCTCACGTTCCAGCTGACGATGACGACCGTCAGGTGCGGCATAGTCGCGTGACCGTCACCTACACAAAGCGCTCCCTGATCTCGGCGCTGACGTAGTCGAGGATGGCTACGGTGATGGCGATGAACCAGACGGCGATGCCCGCCGCGCGGAAGTTCAGCAGCCGGATATACTGAATGAGGATGAAACCAATGCCACCACCACCGACGAGGCCGACGACCGTAGACATACGGACGTTGATGTCCCAGCGGTAGATGGAGAAGGAGACGAAGGGAGGAATCATCTGAGGTATGACGGCGTACATGATCGTCTGCAGCCGAGTGGCTCCGGTGGCCTCGATGGCTTCGATGGGGCCGGGGTCGATGCTCTCAATCGCCTCGGAGTAGAGCTTGCCCAGCGCTGCGATGGTGTGGATGGTGAGAGCGATGATCCCAGGGAAGGGACCAAGCCCTACCCACTGGACGGCGATGACGACCCAGATAAGGGCCTCAATGGAGCGCACGATATTCATGATGCCGCGGGTCACGTAGTATATGGCCATTGTGAACCACGAGCCGGACATCAAGTTTCGAGCGGCCAGGAAACTGATGGGAACGGCAAAGATGATACCGAAGAGCGTCGCCATCATGCCGAGGAAAATGGTCTCAATCATACGCTCGATGCTCAGCCGAAGGGGCTCGCTGGCAATAAGGGGTCCGACGTCGGAGACCTGACGAGCCTCCACGCGGTGCATCTGGGGCCCTTCGGCACTGGGAGGGAGCAGACGATAGGGCATGAGGACCTCGAGCTGGAAGCTCCCTTGATCATCGGTCTGTACGGTGATGTACTCGCCTTCCTGACGGATGCGGAACTCGTTTCCGATGGGGTCCTCCCACCAGATCTGAGCTGCCGTATTCGGGACGAAGTTGTCGCCGGTAACGGTGAGCATCGTGCCAGGGATGATATCGTTGTTCTCATCCAGGTCTGAGAGCTCTCCGCAGGTGGGCTCGGCCTTCAAGTAAGGCTCGCCCTCTTCTCTCTCCGGCGGTTCCGGCGGGTTGTCGGTGCAGGGAGCCTGGATTGGGGCCCCGGCGCTGACGGTCTTCGTCTCCCGCGTGAAGGCCGCCGGCCAGGGCCACATAACGCGGGAGAACAGGGGCCACGTGTCCGGGAGGCCCGTGGCAGCTTCGTGGAGATCGATCTCGCTGATCTGCCATCCCAGGGTGAAGAAGAGGATCAGGATGAGGACAAATACCCAGAAAAGGCCTTTGTGCTCTGGATGAGCCAGTCGGTAGGCATCCAGGGCGTTGACGAGCCAGAGCAACAGAGTGGCCCCTATCATAAGTCCGACAAATGAAGGACGACGGTCGAATGCTTTGGCGAGTTTCGCCATCGCTGTCGGTTCTCGATGGGCAAGCAAGTCGATGCGCCAGGCGATGAGACCGACAATGCTCAGAAAGGAGCCAAAGATCAGCAGTCCGCGCCACACTCTGCGGGCCAGGATCTGGCCTACGCCGGGCAGGATCAGAGAGGCGACCCCGGCAACGGGGGCGGGCACAAGGCTCTTCTTCGTCTCTTCCCCAATCGTTCGGGTGACCATTAGCTCATCCCTCCAGGTCCTTGCGCTGCAGTGACCCGGACGGCCTCCTCGCCGTAGATTTCCTTAAACTCGGCATCGGTCATCGCGCGAATCTGCTCTCGAGTCCCGCGATAGACGATGCGTCCCTCACGGAGGCCGATGACGCGCGAGGCGTATTTCTGGATCAGGTCCAGGTAGTGGAGGCTGCAGAGAATCGTCATGTCGTCCTCTTGATTCAACTGCTCCAAGCGATCAAGGATGGAGTGAGCCAGGACAGGGTCGAGGCTGGCCACGGGCTCATCGGCCAGGATCATCTCCGGGTCCTGCATCAGCGCTCGCGCAATGCCGACTCGCTGCTGCTGGCCACCGCTGAGCTCGTCGGCTCGCTTATGAGCCTGATCGGCGATCCCTAAGCGCTTCAATGCTTCCCATGCCTTCTCCCGATCCTTCTTGGGGAATTGATGGAGCAAGCTGGGCCACTGATTGACGTAGCCCAGGCGGCCTGCGATGACGTTGGTCATCACCGTGGAGCGCCTGACCAGGTTGAAGTGCTGGAAGACCATCCCGATCTTGCGGCGAATCTTACGTAGTTCTGCTGCATCGGCCGCGGTGATGTTCTCCCCATTCCAGATGATCTGCCCTTCGGTGGGCTCAATCAGACGGTTGATACACCTCAGGAGCGTCGACTTGCCCGACCCGCTGAGGCCGATAATGATCAGGAACTCACCCTCCTCCACGGTAAAACTGACGTCCCGCAAGGCGACGGTTCCGTCGTCGTACATCTTGGTCAAGTTCTTGACCTCAAGCATGCTGCCTCCGTTCTAGTGACCTGGGGCGCCACAGACATTCTAAGCCTGTCGAAGGATGTGAGGATGTGCGTTACATCCCTCGACACGCTGAGGATGACATAAAGCGACATACGATCACGAAGGGGGGGATGTCCCCCCCTCGTGCATAGTGCCGTCTGTCGTGGGGCTAGTCGCCCTGCAGTTCCTCGATGCTGACCCCTGAGGCCTGCAGAACCTGACGGAATGGATCATAGAACTCGTCCCCGTGCTTCTCCAAGCCGGCCCAGCTGTAGGCGATATCGAGGGCTTCCTGGCCCTCCTCGGTCTCGGAGATGGTGAGGAGCCCCTCGACGATCTGGTTCTTCAGCTCTTCGTCGAAGTCCGGCGGGAACTGAACCCCATCGTTGGGGATGTCCTCGGTCACTTCGAAGACCACGACCTGTTCCATCACGTCTGGCTGCTCTTCCTCGAGGGTGGCGCGGGCGTCGACGTAGGTGGCGCCAGCATCGCAGTCGCCATTGTAGACGGCGGCGACGACGGCGTCGTGGCTGCCCGCGTCGACGACCTCGGCCAAATCCTGCTCGGGGTTGATGCCCTGAGCGCGCATAGTGAGCTGGGGGATGATCCAGCCGCTGGTGGAAAGCGGATCGGGACGGCAGAAGGTCTTCCCCTCAAGGTCCGAAACACTGCTAATGCCGCTGTCGGCCCGGGTGATGAGCTGCCCGTTATAGGTGGGGCTGCCGAAGCGGACGGCGACGAGTTCGGCCTCGACGTCGCAGCGCTCATTGGCCAAGACGTACGCGAAGGTCGCGAGGGAACCCATGTGAGCCTTCGGCGGGTCGGCGCACATGGCCTCGATCACACCGGCGTACTCGGTGGCGATGTTGGTGTCGAAGTACAGACCGGTTTCATCCTGCAGGAGATCGGCTACCTGTTGAGCACCGGTTGCAACTCGCTCCGTCTCGCCCGAGGGGACGAACGACCAAACAATGGGGTTCTCCTCCGAGCCCAGCTCCGGCTCTCCAGGGCCGCAGGCGCTGAGGGCGACCATCGTGCCGACCACCATGAGCGTCAGCATTGCGATAAGGATCTTCTTAGACATCTCTCTACTGCCTCCTTTTGAATATTAGCACTTAGGTGTAAACCAAGTACGGGGTTGCTGATGGACAAACTTCGGCTGTCATTGCATTATCGAGATGGTTTCCTGTCGACTCCTCCTTTCTGGCTGTGCGGTGCGGTCCCTCCGTCAGTCTCGAGCAGGGAGGCATCCTTTGCTCTCTGTCGTGTTGCGGGCGTGGGGCCCGTAGTTCGGGCGTGGGGCCTCTGTTTCGCACACGACCGTCGCGGGCGCATTCGGGCGGTGTCAGGTGATCTCCAACCCATTCGGGTTTATGATATATCCTAAAGGGAGGATGTGCAAGTTGGAAGGGACACGCACGTATGAACCTTACGGGACCTCGATGAACAGGGAGATCGGGTCCACGCGATCGTTCACCGCTGAGATCTCCACATCCTCGTGAATAAGCCCGGCCCAGCAGTACTGCTCCTGGCGAGCTTTCACTACGTCGACGAAGCGAATTCCCCCTGTGACCACGGCGCGGGTAAACGGCGGCAGATAGAGGTAATCGCCTCGTTTCTCCAGGACGCTTTCGTCGCCCACGGCCCAGCGCCAGGGGTAGTTGGTTATCGCGTTCTCGCAGTGGATGGCGACCCGGAACACACCTGATTGAATGTACTCGCCCAGTGTCGCGTAGTTCTGGTCGCTCTCGTACACAGTGCCCGGCGGCGGTCCGCTGGTGCGAATGGGGGCGGAGCTGTCGTTCTCCACGGTGAGTGTGAAATAGAGGGTGTCTCCGAGTGGGACACTGGTGGAGGACCACTCGACCTCGCCGTTATGGATGTACCCCATCGGGACGCCCCCATCTTGGATGGTGAGGGTCTGGGTCGCCACGGTGTGCTGCCCCACGGCGTCCTGAGCCTCTGCGTAGACGGTGTACGTTCCATCGGGCGGTGGTTGGGCGCCGTCGTCGACCCCGGCGTCGTAGTCGAACGCATAGGGCCCAGCTTCTCCTTCCCGGGCCAGGGTCTGCGCGTCTCGCTCCACCGGATAGCGGGTGCCGTCTTCATCCAGAAGGTAGACAGACAGGGACGTGTCGTCCTTCGATAGCCAGACGTTGAACTTTGCTCGATCGCTTATCCCATCCCGGTTGGGCGTGAAGACTGTGGGTGAGACTGAGAAATTCGTCAACTCCGGCAGGGCCGTGTCAGCGTCGGCGATGGTGAGGGTGCCGGTGACCTGCTCCGTATAGCCCGCGTCGTCGACAGCCTCGACGGTCCAGACGTAGTCCCCATCCTGCAGGACCCGTTTCTCCACGTCGAACTGATCGAAGCTCTCCCCGGGCAGCGTGTAACCGTCCACCACGCCAGAGAAGAGGACCTCATAGGGCTCATCCACGGAAGGCCCGCGATACGCGCGATCCCGGAAGGTATAGCGGTTGCCTTGTTGGTCGTCGAACGTGATTGAGACGTTGGCCCCACGGTTGAGGTTGTAGGTAATCTTCAGGACATCGGTGTCACCATCTGCGTTGGGTGTGATTCGATCCCTATCGAAGGAAACGTCGGTCAGAAGACGTTCCTTGCCACAAGCGGTGAACGCCAGGGTGAGGCCAACGATCAGTGCCAGCAGTAGATAGCGGTTTCGCAAGTCATCCCTCCTTCCAAGAACCGCCAAGAGTGTACCATGAATCGGCCAATTGGTAAACCTGAGTTGGTGGATTCGCTGCTGTCGTATCCGAAGAGCAGGGCATGTTGGAATACGGATTGTTAACCACTACTGGACGCGCGATGGCATATAGACTTGCACTCCGCAAGAGAATAAGTACAATTCGTGGCCGAATAGGTGGTGAGGACGACTATCGATGCCCTCTTCTCGCTTGAAGCAGATAGGAATTGGCTACCGAAGGGCAGAAACAGGCTAGTTCCGTCTGAAACGGATTTGCGTCTCACGAAGGTGCCGGACTGGATCGCTGTCCTTCGTTCGGGGCAGTATCCAGCAGGAGCAGGTGGGTAGTCACCAGGATGAAAGGATTATGGACTACATAGAAGCTATTGCTTATCTTCACAGTCTTACCGACTACGAGATGAAGCGGGTAAGGCGTTACACACCAGAGGTTTTTGACCTCTCACGGGTTGAACGCCTGCTGGAGGCAGTGGGTAATCCGCACAGGCGTTTCCGATCGGTGCATATTGCTGGCACGAAAGGAAAGGGGTCCACAGCCGCAATGGTCGAGTCCTGCCTGCGGGCCGCGGGATACCGCACGGCCCTCTATACGTCCCCGCATCTACATACCTTTCGGGAGCGGATAGGCGTGGCAGGGGAGAAGATCAGTCGGGATGAGGTCGTTGCCCTGGTGGAGGAACTCCAACCTCTCGTCGAGCGGATGCCAGAGGTCACGACCTTCGAGGTCATCACGACGATGGGATTCCTGTACTTCGCTCGTGCGGAGGTCGACGTAGCGGTAGTAGAGGTGGGGCTTGGGGGGCGTCTTGACGCCACCAACGTCCTGAGACCCGAGGTGGCTGTGATCACATCGATCAGCCTCGATCACACCTATCTCCTAGGGGACACGCTGGGCGAGGTAGCACGGGAGAAGGGGGGCATCATCAAGTCGGGGACCCCGACGGTGAGCGCGCCCCAGCGGGCCGAGGCGATCCAGGTGCTGGAGACAATTAGCGAACAGAGAGGCGCCCCGTTGATTGAAGTGTGTCGGGACTGGGACTACGAGGCCGGGCCTGCTGACAGAGAAGGGCAGTCATTCACTGTGCGCCGCGTTGGCGCCGATGGATCTCCGCTGGAGGGCGAGTACTGGCTGCCTCTCCTCGGGCGTCATCA
>CAZQXX010000124.1:7853-9583 GCA_964597105.1 uncultured Anaerolineales bacterium | reverse complement strand
GCGCCGCTCTGCTCGCTGCTGATGGCGATCACCACGATCTCCTCCGCGCCTGCCTCTATGACGTTCCGGTACGTCGCCAAGAACTCCTCCGGAGTGGGCTGTGCGGTGGTCGGGTATTCAGGATCTTCCGTCAGCCGACGATAGAATGCCTTGGGCTCCATATCGACGCGGTCTCGAAACGTCTCGTTTCCCCAGATGAGATGCATGGGAACGACGATGATGCTATACTGCTTGATCAAGTGCGGCGGAATGTCGCACGTGCTGTCGGTGATCAGGCCAACACGGTGATCGCTCATCTCTCTCTCCTGTCTTGTTGTGGATTACGATGGTGGCTTGCCTATTATCCGGCTGGCCGCAATGCCCACGGGCTGAGTTCACACAGCCGACGTCGTGCCTCTTCGATCTGGGCCGTCGGGGCCGTGGCCGATACGCGGACGAAACCCTCGCCGGCATCCCCGAAGAACGAACCCGGGGCCACCGCTATGCCGGTCTCCTGGAACAGCGCCTTCGCGAACTCCTCTGACGTCCAGCTGGTTGAACCTCTGTCGCCGAACGTCTCGGGGATTCTCACCCACAGGTAGAGGGTGGCCTTCGGTGGGGAAGCTTTCAGTCCCACCTGGTGCAGTCCGTCCGCCAGGATCTCCAGCCTCTTCCTGTATGTCGCATTGCGCTTCGCTACCCAGTCACCATCGACCGACAGTGCCTCGATCGCCGCCTGCTGAAGCGGGAGGAAAATGCCCGAATCGATGTTCGACTTGACCCTGGTCAGGGCCTCCAATGCCCGGGCGTTCCCCACCGCCATGCCAATCCGCCACCCAGCCATGTTCACCATCTTCGACAGTGAGTTGAACTCCACTGCTACTCGGGAAGCACCAGGTATCTGCAGCACGCTTGGCGCTCGGTACCCATCGTAAGTGACGTCGGCGTATGGCGCGTCGTGACACAGCAGCAGGTCGTGGTGGCGAGCGAATTCGACCGCCTTCGCGAGAAAATCCAGGTCGGCCGTCGCGCCTGTCGGGTTATTCGGGTAGTTGAGCCACATCAGGGCCGCCTCGTCGGCTACGGGCGGAGGGATGGCGTCCAGGTCGGGCAGAAACCCTCGCTCGGGGGGCAGGGGCACGGTGTGCACCTCAGCGCCAGCCAGGATCGCACCACGCGCGTAGGGGGCGTATCCAGGATCCGGCACCAGCACTACCTCGCCCGGGTCGAGGCAGGCAAGCGACATGTTGACCAGCCCTTCTTTGGAGCCGATGAGAGACACTACCTCCGTCTCCGGATCGAGGGACACGCCGAACCGTCGCTGATAGTAGCCGGCGATGGCCTGACGTAGGGCCGGGAGGCCTCGATAACCGGGGTACCCGTGAAGATCGGCGCGGCGCGCCGATCGACACAGGGTCTCAACCACCCGGTCGGGCGGCGCCATATCCGGGTTGCCGATGTCGAGGCGGATCACCTCGTGGTCATCAGGGCGAGAGCGGGCCACGTAGTCTGCCCAACGGGCAAAAGGATAGGAGGGAAGATGCGCCAGGCGGCGGGAGGATTTCATGGGTATGATGTGTCCTTGGCACACTCCGCCAGATAGTCAAGGATAGCGGTCAGGCCGAGCAGGTAGCTGCGCCAGCCAAACCCACTGATCTGGCCCACGCAAACCGGGGCGATGAGCGATCTGCGGCGAAATCGCTCGCGGGCATGGACGTTCGAGACGTGAACCTCGACGGCAGGGTGTCCAA
>CAZQXX010000124.1:0-7753 GCA_964597105.1 uncultured Anaerolineales bacterium | reverse complement strand
ACGATTGTACCACAGGAACAAAGGAGGAGAATCTGAGGCGCCCCCGTCGGCTCTTGGCGACTCTCGCTCGACACGCACGATGTCCAGACAGGGTGATCACCTAGTCCGCTCCCATCTCGCGCAACGTGTCAATCACAAGCTGTCTCGGGACGTCGTCAACCACTGCCACCTCTCCAATCGCGAGAGGGAGAACCCAACGGAGGGTGCCGCCACGCCGCTTCTTGTCGTGGCCCATCGCCTGCCACATAGCGTCGGCCTGAAACTGCGGCGACTCAGGCACACGGCAGCTCGTGGGCAGACCCCAGGCAGTGAGCGTGGCTTCGAGATCCTTGGGGACCGATGGGTCGGCACGGCCCATGCTGGCAGCAATGCGTGCGGCGGCGATCATTCCGACACTGACCGCCTCCCCATGGCGCAGATCGAAGTGGCTCAGTTTCTCCAGGGCGTGACCGACCGTATGGCCCAGGTTGAGTACAGCGCGGCGACCTCGTTCGTACGGGTCACCCTCGACGATGTCGATTTTGACCCGTAGAGCCCGGGCGATCTGAGCCGCTGCTAACGTGTTCCTGATGTCCCCGGTCGTGGCCCGCCGGCCCATCTCCTTGAGCTCGGCGAACAGGTCTGGGTTGCCGATGATGGTGTGCTTGATCACCTCTGCCATGCCCGACCGGAACTCGGCCTCCTCCAGGGTGCCCAGGACGGTGGGATCGACGGTCACAGAGGCGGGCTGCTTGAACGCTCCCACTAGGTTCTTCCCCTCCGGGAGATCGACCCCCGTCTTCCCGCCCACGCTGGCGTCTACCATCGCCAACAGGGACGTAGGCACCTGTGCAAACCGAACACCGCGCATAAACGTGGCTGCGGCGAATCCGGCGATATCCCCCGTGACGCCGCCGCCGAGAGAGAGCACACTGTCGCTCCGGTCGAGTCCTCCACCAAGAAACTGACGGTAGAGCGATCTGACGGTCGCGAGGGTCTTGTGCTGTTCTCCGTCCGGAATGAGGCAGGTAAAGGGTCGGAGGCCTGCTGCGCGCAGGCTTTCCCCGACGTCGCCAGCATAGAGTGGCGTCACCACGTCATTGCAGACGAGGGCGACTCGGCTTCCAGAGGGTGCCCCTGCGGTCCGGAGTGTCCCACCGACGTGGTGGCGGAGCCCCTCGCCGATGTGAACCTCATAGACGCCTCTCGGATAGCGGACCGACAGTGAGTCGGCCTCCGCGATAGCCAGCACGCGCTTCGCCACCTGCCGCACCGACAGCCGGGTCGTGTCGATGTGCCAGGGGATCCGCGCGTACGCCTCGCGACGGACCGCCAGGAGGCGTTCGATTTGCCCGCGCGGATCATCCACGTTCAGCAGAGGGCGATTCGCACGGTCCCCGATCCGACGCAGGATCTCGTCGACTTCAGCATCGAGACAGATGACGATACCGATCGTTCGCAAAGCCGCGAGGTTCTCGGGATCGACCAAGGCCCCGCCGCCGGTGGCGATGACGGCTCCGTCTTTGAGCTCAGGCCACCCTTCGCTCTTGGCTCCGAGCTCCCGACAGATCCTCGCCTCCAGTGTCCGGAAAGCGGCCTCGCCGTCGTCGCTGAAGATGCGGGAGATGGGTTTCCCTGCCCGCGCCTCGATCTCGGCGTCCATATCGATGAAGGGCAGGTCCAGCTGGCGAGCGACCCTTCGTCCCACGGCCGTTTTTCCCGTGCCCATGAAGCCGGTCAGGATGATGACGTCTCTCATAGGCGCCTCGCGCGGGCCTGCATCTCGGCAAGGCTGTCGCCACCCAGCTTCTCCACCACTGCTTGAGCAAGGGTCCAGGCGACCATGGCCTCGCCGACGATGGAGGCGGCGGGCACCGCGCAGACGTCGGAGCGCTGGTACTCCGTCTCCGCTGGTTCGCCCGTCTCCAGGTCAACCGATCTCAGGGGGGTCACCGTGGTCGGGATCGGCTTCATCGCCGCGCGCACCACGACCGGCATCCCGTTAGTCATCCCCCCTTCAAGACCTCCCGCCCGGTTGGACGTCCGTGTCACCGACTGGGCGGGCCCGGGGGCGAGCTCGTCGTGAACCTCCGTGCCCCGCTTCTTCGAGTTCTCGAAAGCGGGGCCGACCTCTGCCCCTTTGACAGCCGGGATCGACGTCACCGCCCAGATGAGCCGGGCGTCCAGCCGCCGATCCCAATGGACGTGACTCCCCAGCCCGACGGGCACTCCCGTGGCCGAGGCGACAAAGACTCCGCCCAGGGAGTCTCCTGCATCACGAGCCTCGTCGATGCGCCGGCGCATGTGTGTCGTCGCCTCGTGGTCAGGGCAGCGAACCGCGCTTTCTTCGGCCAGGGACCACAGTTCCTGGTGGGGAAGGTCGGGCACCTCGGCAGTGACATCTCCGATTGTCGTTACGTAGCTTCCGACGGCCATCGCGAACCGGTCGAGGAGTTGCTTGGTCAGGGCGCCGACCGCCACGCGTGCTGCCGTCTCGCGAGCGCTGGCCCGCTCTGCAATCGGGCGAGCGTCTTCTAGCCCGTATTTCATCATCCCGGCGTAGTCGGCGTGACCCGGCCGTGGGACGGTCAGCTCAGGCAGGCTGTCGGACGCCCACCGGTCCCGCCAGTTCGCCCAATCTCTGTTCTCGATGCGGAGTGCCACCGGAGCGCCCGTGGTCCTGCCGTACAGGACACCGCCCAATATCTCGACTCGGTCCTGCTCGATCGCCATGCGGTCTCCGCGACCGTAGCCGCCCTGACGGCGACGCAGGTCGCGGTCGATGAGTTCGACATTCACCCGAAGGCCGGCGGGCAGGCCCTCGACGATGGCGGTCAGGCAGGGCCCGTGGGATTCACCGGCGGTCAAGAATCGGAGCACGTCGTCTCTCCCTCAAGGACTTGTCTCGCGCTTGGTGCTCGAGCGGGAGAACTTCCTCTCGTACAGGTCTTCGTCGTACGGCGCTTTCCTGTTGGGACACCCTTCTCTGGGACACAGCTGGCAGCTTTCGAACCGCTCTTCCGTGGGAAAGCGGATGCCCGAGACAGACTTCGGTGGGATCATGAGCATACTCTCGGTTAAGCGGACCCCGATGGCTGCTTCGGGGTCGCCCAGCAATGCGAAAAGCGGTCGCTGTGCCCGGATGGGCCAATCCTCGAGGGACCCAGGATTCATCGTCGCGGTGTCGCCGAGGCCATACGTCTCCGTCAGATGCTCTCTAAGCGTCCGTCTCGCTGCGCTCAGGGCAGCCTCGTTGATAGTCTCGGCATAGAAACCCTCGAGCATGTCGTCCAGCGAGGTTCGCCACTCATACAGCTCTTGACCACACGTGGCCACGTATGGGAATACGCGATGCACGTTCTCCAGATTGACCTGGAGGACCCGGCTGTCGAAGGTCTGTCCGTCGAGGGTCACGGTGTCCTCGGTCCGCGATTCGACATAGGTGACCCTGTAGAGTGCCTTCGGTCTGGCGACGGCGACGGCTTCGCTGAGAAGCCGCCGGAGCTCATCGGCGTTGGAGGTTTCCTCCTTTACATGCAGTCTCTTCGCTATGCGCTCGAACGCTGGTTCAAAGGAGATTTCGTCAAGAATCACGGCATCCATTGGTTCCTCTCTCCATTCTTATGTGATCACGCCTTGATGACGCGTGTGGAATAGCTTCACCTGATGATATGCGAAACTGACAGGTTCACAAGTCCTCGCACAATGCGCTCAGGAGACGGGGCTGAGTACTGTCCGATTGACCAGGTCGCGGTTCGCCCGGATGACGGATGCACGGGCCAGCACTTGGGTTATAATATGCCTGTCGCAGTTCGAGGGAGGAGGAAAGAGGATGATCCGGTCGGTCGTTGGTCCTATACGGGATTGGGGATGGTCGTAGTGGCTCTTGGTGGCGCACGCCGCTGGTTGATGGAACGAGGGGGGCTGCGGGCCAAGATGGTCGTCTGGGTCTTGATCCCCACAGCGATCATCCTCGCGGCTGTAGGCGGCCTGGCGTTCTATGCCTCTCAGCGAGTCACTGAGGATCTGGTTCTGTCTCGGAACCGGGATCGGACGCGACTGCTCGCCAACCAGTTATCGGCCAATCTGGAGACGTACCGGAGACCGCTGGCGACGCTAGCGTCGACGGCGGCTGACAGGCCCCTTTACGAACATCAGGTGGTGCTGAATAGTGAGTGGCCAATCGGTGATCTGGAGGTGTTTGACGCCGGTGTGCTGGTCGTCGATGAAGCCGGTACCATCGTCGCGGCGGTACCCGATTCACTCCATCTCTACGGACAGACCTTCCCAACCCCGGTTTCCGAGTCGTCTGCATCTGGCCCTGACGATCTAGGGTTGACGGACATCTTGACTCAGGCGATTGGCGACAAGCGAATCATAGCCCTCTCTTATCCCATCGCTGATGGATCGGGCGGCGCTCGAGGCTCAGTCGTGGGTCTGTTTCAGGCCGATCGAAGCGCGACTCGAACCAGTCGGTTCTATAGGAACATCTGGGAGCTCTACATCGGCCGGGACGAGACGGCCTACCTGGTCGACAGCAACGGGCGGGTCATCTTCCATCAGGACACGTTTTTCATTGGAGAGGATTTTTCCCACCTCGACGTGGTTCAGCGAGCGTTGCGTGGTGAGGCGGACGCGGCACGGACGCGCGACATAGAGGGCCGTGACGTGGTGGCCGGCTTCACCCCTGTGCCGCGTACTACGTGGGGGCTGATCACCGAGGTATACTGGTCGGAGGTCACTGTTGCCCTCCGGCCCTACAGCCGTTTCATGCTGATGTTGCTCGCTCTGGGTGCCGTGGTGCCCGTGACCGTTGTGGCGCTGGGCGTCCGGCGTATCACGCGTCCGGTGAAGGAGTTGACCGAGGCGGCTAAGGAAATTGCGGGGGGGAACTTCAGCCAGACTATTGATGTGAGGACAGGTGATGAGCTGGAGATGCTGGCGGAGCAGTTCAACTCTATGGCGGCCCAGCTCCAGGAATCGTATGCCCACCTGGAACAACGCGTTGAGGATCGCACCAAGGAGTTGGCCACGCTGAACGCCGTCGCAGCGGTGGTTAGCCGATCCCTCGAGCTGGGAGAGACGATGGAGGCGGCACTGATGGAGACGCTGGAGGCAATGGACATCGGGGCTGGAGCTGCCTTTCGGCTGGAAGATGGCACCATGCACCTTGTGGCTCATGCGGGATTGTCTGATTCATTCATCCGTCGGGTGGTGAGTCTGTCCCTGCGGGAGAGCATCGCTTCACAGGCTGTGGACGAGGCGGGTCCCGTGACTCGCTTTGTCGCTGACTATGCGGATGGGCCTCTCAAGGCGCTTCTGCAGGCGGAAGGGCTGGAGTCAGTGATCAGCGTTCCCCTGGCTGCGAAAGGGCGGATACTCGGCGTTCTTAACCTAGCGTCCCGCCAACGACGGACAATCAGCCGTGAGGAGCGGTCGTTGCTCGCCTCGATCGGCCAGCAGGCCGGGATGGCGGTCGAGAACGCCCGGCTGTACGAGCAAGCCGAAGCCGCCGCGGCGGCGGCAGAGCGGAATCGCCTGGCCCGCGAGCTCCACGACGCCGTCAGCCAGACACTCTTCTCGGCCAGCTTGATCGCTGACGTGCTGCCCCGTCTGTGGGAGCGCGACCAGGCGGAGGCACGGCGGCGTCTGGAGATGCTGCGCCGCCTGACCCGGGGTGCTATGGCAGAGATGCGCACGCTCCTGGTCGAGCTGCGCCCAGCTGCCCTCCTCAATGCCGAGCTTGATGACCTCCTTGAGCAGTTGTGCAAGGCAGTGGAGGGCCGGACGCAGCTCGAGGTAGAATTGAGAGCGAAGCGTGTATCTCTGCTGCCATCGGATGTGAAAGTGGCGTTTTATCGCATCGCCCAAGAAGGGCTGAATAACGTAACCAGACATGCCAACGCGAGTCGGGTCACGGTGACCCTGGATGTCGAAGGTAGAGATGTCGTGCTACTATGCATTGATGACGACGGACAGGGCTTCGATGTGAGGGAGATCCCGCCTGGTCATTTCGGGCTGGGTAATATGCGCGAGCGGGCTGACGCCGTTGGTGCCGAGTTCGCGGTCGAGAGCGAGCCTGGATGCGGGACAGTGATAACCGTCATCTGGAGAGAACCCGACGAAGACGGAGCTGAATAGGAGCTCTGTGCTCCGCATGCTTCCTATTTGACCCTGGCAGGAGGGGACAGATGAATGAATCGAAACCGATCCGCGTGATGCTGGTCGACGACCATCAGATGGTTCGCAATGGGTTGAAGACGTTCTTGCTTGTCCATGACGATCTTGAGTTGGTCGGTGAGGCCAGCAATGGGGAGCAGGCTTTGACGACCTTCGAGCGAGTTGATCCCGATGTCATCCTGATGGACATGAAGATGCCTCGGATGGATGGGGTCGAGGCCACGCAGGCGCTGCTCAAACGGGATCCAGACGTCCGCATCATCGCGCTGACCAGCTTCAAGGACGAGGATCTGATCCGGAAGGCGTTGGAGGCCGGCGCGATGGGATATTTGCTCAAAGACGTCGACGTCGACGAGCTGGCGGAGGCTATCCGGGCAGCGTACAGGGGTGAACCGACACTGGCGCCGGAGGCTGCCTGGGTTCTGTTCAAAGCTACCCGTCGGGGGCCTGAGCTGGGTGATGACCTGACCGAGCGGGAGCGTGAAGTGCTTGCTCTCTTGGTGGAGGGTCTGACGAATCCTGAGATAGCAGACCGGCTGTACATCAGTGATTCGACCGTGAAGACCCACGTGAGCAATATCCTCTCGAAGCTGGGTGTGTCGACGCGCACCGAGGCCGCGTCGTTGGCGCTGCAGAAGGGACTGCTCAAGGAGGGTGGAGAATGAGACGCCGGATCCTGCTCACTCTAGGTCTCTTGGCGGTCCTGACTGGATGCGGCCTGCTCTCAGGACAGCCCGAGATGGGCCCGCCGGAGGTCGTCACCAAGTTTTACCGCTGGTACGTCGGGTATCCTGGCAACCCCCTGGTGGATAGGGAGTACCGCGAGAGTCCGTATTTGTCTCAGTCATTCATCCAGGAGGTCGATGAAGCCCTTGAGGGAGGGTTCAGGGCCGATCCCATTCTGTTGGCTCAGGACATTCCCGAGCGCTTCACCGTCGACGAGACGGACGTCTCGGGCGACGAGGCCACCGTCATCGTCAGCTTCTACTGGAGTGCGAACCCGGTCCCAAGCAGGCGAAAGGTCGACTTGAGACTACTTCAAGGAGAGTGGAAGATCACCGGCGTTGCGGTCGTTGAGCCCTAACATTGACTATGTGCTTCGAAGCCAGGGCGGCGCCCTGGCTTCTTGCTGTCCCCGTCGCGGACGTCCTACATCCTCAACTCCTTTGACACAGCAGTGATAAGCCGCATCCTGTGGAGTCAGGTCTCGGCTGAGTTGCCGACCGTCTGATCGACAACGACCTGGTCATCTGACCAGGCGCTGAATCCGCTCCATGGGGGAGTCCGATTTCCTCCTGCTGACCGATGCAACCGGATCGATCTTGCCTTATACTGGGCGCAGGCTCGAGAACGGGGGCACAGTTCCTGTTCTTCTAGATCGATCCCAGGAAGGAGAGAGGGCATGGAACAGAAGCTTATTGTCGCGACAGGGCTCGTATTGTTTACGCTCATCCTTGGTCTGACCGCCGTTACGGTCGTAGGCGACTCGGATCTGGGGGTGGGGCGACACCCGGATGTGGATGACACGCCGCCTCCCATAGCCTGGGATGAGGTTCTCCTGCTGCTGCCGGACTGCGCTCAGGTTCGAGATCAG
>CAZQXX010000123.1:0-9634 GCA_964597105.1 uncultured Anaerolineales bacterium | reverse complement strand
CGCACCCAATGAGATGCACACCATCGGCCCGTTGGCCTTCGCCCTCCTTCTGCGCAGAGCCGGGTGGGACGTTACATACCTAGGAGCGTCTGTGCCGCTCGACCGCATGGAACAGACTGTTGACGCCACAACGCCGGATCTCGTAGTCCTTGCGGCGCAACAGCTGCATACCGCGGGTGACCTCCTCGAGATGGCTGAGTTGCTGGATCGGCAAGGCGTGTCTGTCGCGTTCGGCGGTGGTCTATTCGCCCGAGAGCCAGGTCCCCGGTCCCGTGTCCCCGGCCATTTCCTCGGCCCAACTCTGAAGGAGGCCGTTCAGCAGGCAGAGCGACTTATCGTCAAGTCTGGCCATCCCCCCACTATCGAGGGCCGCTCCGAGGTGTACGAGCAAGCGCTGTCGGCGTATCTGGACCATCGATTGGCGCTGGAAGCGCAGGTATGGCAGGCATTGCGCACCACCGATTTGGATCCCGAGGTCATCCGTGAGGTCAGCCGGCGGTTCGCGGACTCCCTCGTAGCCGCCTTGAAGTTTGGCGACCTAGACCTGCTCGACGACTACGTTGGCTGGATGGAGCGCCGAAGCTCCCATGCTCCCGCACCGGCCCAGGTCCTCCGCCAGGTTCTTGTGGCCCACCGTCGAGAGATAGCTGACCAGTTGAATGACCGCGCCGCCCTCATCGTCGATTGGCTCGACCGTCGCCTAGAAGAAGAGTAGCACACGGCAGTCAGAAGACTCAGGCAAAGCAGGACGATGAGCCGTCTAGAGCCCGATAAGCTACACACAACGCTGGACCCGGTCGTCAGGGCTGACGGCCCCGTCACACCGCGCGCCTACACCCTCACTCACTCCGATCTGACGGGAGATCTGTTCTTAACTATCGGCGCCACTTACGACCGGGAACAGATCTCGGATCTTTACACTCGACTGATGCGCGACGAGGTGCTCGCCGAGTGGCGTGCGGACGGACATCCCGCTGAGCTCCACGTTCATTGCCACGTCAGCGACGGGTTCGTCTTGGGACCACCGAGGCTGCGGCTCGCCATCTTCAAGCGCGAGATGCCCCTGGTGCTGGAGGCACTCCGCTTCGGAGACCGCCGCCTCTTCGCCGCGCAGCCCAGCCTCGATCAAGCCCCCATCCTCGTCCACTTCCATGCCAGGGAACCTCGCTACGATCGCGTCGAGACCTGGGGGACGCCAGCCGATTACCGTCATACGCTCACGCCGTCAACTCAGCCGCACCTCGACGGCGAAGCGTCCGATCAGCACGGCGCGTAACATGCGAGAACGGCAACGCTGGTGGTGGCTGCTGCTCCTTATCCCGGTTCTGCTCGTCGGTGGGTTCGTCATCTGGGCGGAATCGACGGCCGACCCAATGCTTGAGGCACAACGTGCCCTGGAGACTCCCGCGGGAGCTGATAATGTGTTGGTGGTCACCACCGATTGGCTCACCTTTCGTCCGATGGATCAGGAACCATCTACTGGCCTCATACTCTATCCGGGCGGTCGCGTCGAACCGGCGGCCTATGCCCCCGCGGCCCGCGAGATTGCCGCCGAGGGCTATCTCGTCGTCGTGGTGCCGATGCCCCTTAACCTGGCCGTCATCGCCCCCGGTCGCGCCTCCCGGGTGATCACCGCCTTTCCGTATATGGAGCATTGGGCCATTGGCGGCCACTCCTTGGGCGGGGCCATGGCGGCGCGTTTTGCCCATCAGAACCCCTCCACGGTCGACGGCTTGTCACTATGGGCCTCCTACCCAGCCGAGGGAAACGACCTATCCGACAGGGATATCTTGGTCACGTCCGTGTATGGCACCCAGGACGGGCTCGCTACCCCCGACGAGGTCCGCGCGTCGCGATCCTTGCTTCCCGAGAATACGGAGTGGGTCCAGATCGACGGTGGCAACCACGCCCAGTTTGGCTGGTACGGTCCTCAGGACGGTGACCAGCCCGCCACGGTCAGCCGGGAGGCGCAGCAGCAGCTCGTGGTTGCCGCGAGTGTAGCGCTCCTGGAGCGCGTCGAGGAAGAGCGTCCAGCGCAGGACTCCAAGATCCTCAACCAAGCATTGATATCTTGCGCAGCAGGAACTCCAGTTTACCGGGGGGAATGACTCCAAGGGAATTGAGAAAAGCGCTATGACCAAATGGCTACGGGTTGCCTTGATTGTCGCAAGTTCGATTCTGGCTATTCTGTTGATTGGGCCGTTTCTGGTTCCGGTCCCACCGCTTGAGAACACGGTGCCGCCGGAGGAGCTGGCCGATCCCGACAGTCGCTTTGCGGAGGTGAATGGCTTGCAGGTCCACCACAAGACTGCCGGCTCTGGTACTCCCGTGTTCCTTCTTCTTCACGGCTTTGGCGCCAGCGTATTCTCATGGCGCGAGGTCATGGAGCCCCTTGGTGACGTGGGAACCGTCGTAGCCTTCGACCGGCCCGCTTTCGGGCTCACGGAGCGCCCCCTGTCCTGGGAGAAGGGATCCAACCCGTACACACCAGAGGCCCAGGTGACCCTGGCGATCGGGCTGATGGACGAGCTCGGTATCAGCCAGGCCATTCTCGTGGGGAACTCAGCCGGCGGCACCGTCGCGGTCAACACCGCCCTTGCGCACCCCGAACGGGTCCAGGCCCTCGTACTAGTTGACGCAGCCATATACGAGGGTGGCGGTGCCCCCGGCTGGATTCGGCCGCTGCTCAATACCCCACAGCTGGACCATCTCGGCCCGCTGCTGTCCCGCCAGATCGCGGTGCGAGGTGACGCTTTCCTGGAGAGCGCGTGGCACGACCCGAGCAAGATCACCCCGGACGCGCGGGCCGGCTACCGGAAACCGCTTCAGGTGGAGAACTGGGATCGAGCTCTGTGGGAGCTCACCAAGGCATCTCGGCAATCTGGCCTGGCAGACCGAGTCGAAGACGTCACACTGCCCTCGCTCGTGATCAGTGGGGACGATGATCGCATCGTCCCCGTCACGTCGAGCATCCGCCTGGCCGACGAGTTGCCCAATGCGGAGCTAACCATCATTCCTGACTGCGGGCACGTACCACACGAGGAGTGCTCTGAGCCCTTCTTGGAGGCGGTGATTGAGTTCGTCGACAGCTTGCCGGGAGAAGAGACTCCCTGATGCGCGAGTCCCCGACTACGTGGATAGCGCATCGACTCACTGCAGCCCTAAACCGGTCGAATTACGCTCATAACCTTGACGGAAAACGCTTCATCAGTGATAATGTATGAGTCCAGCGGGATGGTGGCACCTGGACGAATGGCGTCACACATGGACCATACTTAGACGGAAGGAAGATCACCTTATGGATAAGAACCTTGCTGAGATGAAGTCCGCGCCCGTGCCGGGGGATCATCCCCCTATGACTGCGGAGGAAATCGATAAGTTGATGCCTCAGGTCCCCGAGTGGGACCTCGTTCAGGAGAACGACGCGGACAAGCTGCGCCGCACCTTCACCTTCCCCAACTTCGCCCAGGCCCTCGACTTCACCAATCGCGTTGGCAAGATTGCGGAGGAAGAGGGGCACCACCCCATCATCACCCTGACCTGGGGCCGCGCAACGGTCACCTGGTACACTCACAAAATAGACGGCCTCCATAAGAATGACTTCATCATGGCGGCCAAGACCGATGAGCGCTACACGCCAGAGTAGTCCATTGGTCCACAACCAACGTCGAGGATAACTATGTCAATCAAGATTGTCACCGATACCACCTGCGATCTGCCCGAGGAGACCACGGCCGAGCTCGGGGTCACCGTTGTGCCCCTGTACATCAACATCGGTCAGGAGAGTTACCTGGACGGCATTGATATGTCCCGCGAGGAGTTCTATCGTCGTCTCCCGACCTTCGAGCACCACCCACAGACAGCGTCACCGGGGCCGGAGATGTTCCATGAGACGTACGAACGCCTCGCCGAAGAGGGAGCCCGGGAGATTCTCTCCATCCATATCGCGGCCAGCCTCAGCGGCACGCTGAACACCGCTCAACTGGCGGCCGAGGCCACGCGTGCCGTGCCTGTCACTGTCCTCGACTCAGGACAGCTCAGCGTCGGCACCGGATTCCTGGTCCAGGCCGCGGCCAGGGCTGCCGCCGCTGGTCGGTCGCTGGCCGAGATCGTCGAACTGGTCAGGGAGAAAACTCAGAGAACGCACCTCTTCGCCGGCCTGGACACGCTCGAGTTTCTCCAGCGGAGCGGACGCATGAGCTGGGCCGTGTCCAAGATCGGTGGACTGCTCAAGATCAAACCGCTCCTCACTATGCACGATGGCGAGCCAGGTGTCCAACAGGTACGCACTGCCAAACGCGCCATGCAGCGTCTGATCGACACGCTGGAAGATCTCGCCCCTCTCGAGGAGTTAGCCCTGGTCCACACCCACGCACCGGACAAGATCAACGAGCTCCGTGAGCGCGCCAGCCACCTCTTCCCCCAGGGGAAAGAGATCATCGAAGCTGAGGTGACGCCCGTCATCGGCGCGCACATCGGCCCTGGCGCTGCGGGCTTTGCCTGCGTCGCCGCTAGAAGGTAGATGTCACAGGAGACCGATACCCGCCAGAGGAACCCGCTCAACGCCGGGGTGGCGGTTCGCAGATACCGGGACGAGGACTGGTCTGCCATCTGCCGCATTCACGATCGAGCCCGTCCCGACGAGTTGAAGGGCTCCTGCGATCCTCGAGCCTTCGTCCCTATCGAGGAGGATTCCGAGGTGGAGGATCTACGCCGAGCGGACAAGATCGTCGCTACCGAAGGCGATCGCGTGGTCGGCTTCGTTGGCATCGACGGGACCTGCCTTGCCTGGCTCTACGTCGATCCCGACCACTACGGACGCGGGATAGGACGAGCGCTTCTCCAGAGAGGACTAGGAGAGATCGGACCTAGAGCCTGGACCATCGTGCTCGATAGCAACATACGAGCCCGCCGTCTCTACGAGAGCGAGGGATTCGAGGAGGCACGACAGTTCGATAGCAACAACGCCGGGTACCCTTGCCGCTGCATCCGTATGGAGCGGGTGGTTGATGAATCCACGGATCCTTCCGCTACTCAGGCTCAGCGCTAGATCCCGCAACGACTATGCGAATCATCATCACCGGCGGAACAGGGCTCATCGGCCGGGCGCTGGGTCGAAGCCTCGCCTCCGACAGCCATGAAGTCATCATCCTGAGCCGCTCGCCGGAGTGCGCCCCGGACTTCGCGGCTGACCGGATCCAGGTCGCGCGTTGGGATGCCCGCTCGGCCCAGGGCTGGGCCGAGCTCGCCGACGGCGCCGACGCCATCGTCAACCTGGCCGGCGCCCCCCTCAACAGACGCTGGACGCCCCGTTACAAGCGCATCATCCGCGAGAGCCGCCTGAACGCCGGCCGTGCCGTGGTGGAGGAGGTGGAGCAGGCCTCGACGAGACCGCGCGTCGTCATTCAGGCCTCCGGCATCGGCTACTACGGCCCCCGAGGAGACGAGACGATTACTGAGGAAGCCGGACCGGGGAGCGGGTTCCTGGGCCGGACCGCCGTGGCATGGGAGGCCTCTACCGCACCGGTCGAGGAGCTGGGCGTCCGGCGAGCGATCATACGGAGCGGCGTTGTGTTGAGCACCGACGGCGGCGCTCTTCCCTTGATGATGCTCCCATTCCGATTCTTCGTCGGCGGAGCCCTCGGTGACGGCGACCAGTGGTTGCCCTGGATCCACATCGACGATGAGGTGCGAGCCATCCGCTTCCTGATTCAGGAGCCGGCCGCTCGCGGTCCCTTCAACCTGTCCGCCCCAGATCTGGTGACCAACGCCGAGTTCGGCCGCACCTTGGGCCGGGTGATGGGTCGCCCTGCCTTACTCCGAGTGCCGGCGTTCGCCCTCCGCCTTATCCTGGGCGAGATGAGCACCGTCGTGCTCGAGGGACAGCGCGTCGTGCCGGCGAGGCTGAAACAGCTTGGCTCCAACTTCCGTTTCACGTCGCTGGAGGAAGCCCTCCGCGACGTGATCGACTGACCCGACCCCCACCCCATGACCGAACAAGGCGAACACATCCTCGATGAGACGGATATCCTGATGAACGCCCAGGAGGTCCCCTACCTGACCGAACACCTTCCCGGGACCGGTGGGGAAATCAAGGTCAAGCCGGCCCATTTCGTGGTCGAGGAGATCCGGCTATACGAAGCATCCGGCCAGGGGCAGCACGTCTACGTCCGTCTGACCCGCGAGGGATGGACAACTCGAGCCTTGGAGCGAGAGCTGGCGGGCATCTTCGATCTCCGCGAGGTCGACGTCGGCTGTGCGGGTCGCAAGGACAAGCACGCCCGCACCACCCAGACCTTCTCGCTCAATCTGCCGAATACGGATCCAGACGCTGTGGCCCGCCGGATTGAGGCCAGCCTGCCCGTCGAGGTCCAGTGGGCCCGGCGCCACCGTAACAAGCTCCGGGCCGGCCATCTCCTCGGCAATCGCTTTCTCATCGTAGTCCTCAACCCGGTAGAGGACGCCCTCCCACGCGCTGAGGCCATCGTCGCAGAGATCAGGACCCGTGGCCTTCCCAACTTCTACGGTCCTCAGCGCTTTGGCGCATCGGGCGATAATGCCGAGCGCGGTCGCGAGATTCTACTGACGGGAGAGGGGCCTCAAGAGCGCTGGCTCAGGCGCCTGCTCCTGCGTTCGTACCAATCGGCCCTCTTCAACACCTGGCTCGCTGCTCGTATCGAGCGTGGCTGGTTCGAGCGCCTCCTGACGGGCGACATCGCCAAGAAACGCGATACCGGAGGGCTCTTCGAGGTCGAGGATCCGGAGGCGGAGCAGCCCCGCTTCGACCGCGACGAGATCACCTACACCGGTCCGATCTACGGCTCCCGTATGTGGTGGGCCGCCGGGGAGCCGGGCGCGCTCGAGCGTGCAGTGCTGGAG
Source organism: uncultured Anaerolineales bacterium (assembly GCA_964597105.1). GTDB lineage: Bacteria > Chloroflexota > Anaerolineae > B4-G1 > B4-G1 > SKLM01. Next base: position 2,755 of record CAZQXX010000123.1, on the reverse strand, counting down.
GAAGCCGAGGTCACTGAGGAGATGCTCGATCGTCACCACTTGAACGGAAGCCGTCGGCGCGCGCGCCTGGTGCTCGATGACCTGACGGTCGCCCCTCATCCCGACGGGCTGCTGTTCACCTTCAGCCTGCCCAAAGGCGCCTACGCCACCACTGTGCTGCGCGAGTTCATCAGGAGAGAAGGCTAGATGACCGCACCGACCCCCTTGCTCCGCGGACACTTTGTCCGTCTGACCGCGCTCCGCCTAGCAGACATTCCAACCATGGCCGCCTGGGACCAAGACAGCCAGCTCTTGCGCCTGTACGATGCGCGCCCAGCCCGTCCCCGCTCTGAGGCCGAACTGACCGAGTGGGTCAACGATCGCCGGGACGATCCGAACAACGTCATCTTTGGCATCCGACGCATCGATGAGGAGACACTCCTGGGGACGGTCGAGCTCGACGGGATCCTCTGGTCGCACGGGGTCTGCGGACTGGGCATCGCCATCGGCGAGCGTGCCAACTGGGGCCAAGGATACGGCCCGGAAGCAGCACAGCTCTCCCTCGCCTTTGCCTTTCACGAGCTGAATCTGTACCGGGTAACCGCCACCGTTTTCGCCTACAATCAGCGCTCTATAAGCTTCGTCGAGAGACTCGGTTTCCGTCGTGAGGGTGCCTTCCGGGAGTTCATCCACCGCGATGGGCAACGCTACGACATGCTGCTCTACGGACTGTTGCGTCCCGAGTGGGATGTCCGAAGATCGAGGCAACCAGGCGGATGATCCATCTGCTGCTTCATCAACACAGGAGAGTCCTATGAAACTCGCAAAAGCGTTGGCTCTGTTCGGCGTCGTCGCGATGACCGCCGTTCTGACGTACGCCTTCACCAGCGGCAATCTAGGCGAGGAGGGAAGCCTCCTCCTCTCGATGCCTTGGGGCATTGTCTCCCTCGTCGATCTGTACGTGGGCTTCTTCCTCTTCTCCGGGTGGATCGTCTACCGCGAGAAGTCGCTCGTCCGCTCGGCAGTCTGGGTTGTCCTGATGATGGTTCTCGGGTTCTTCACCGCCAGTCTGTATGCCTTCATCGCCCTCCAGAGCAGCGGCGGCGATTGGCGCCGCTTCTGGATGGGCAGGCGGTGGCAGGATGCCTAGTCCATTCTGGAACCAATGCCTCGAGCAAGAACCCACCATCCGCCTGGGGGTGAGCACCTGCCTGCTGGGTCAGAACGTCCGGTATGACGGAGGGCACAAACGAGATCGTTTCCTCATAGACACCCTCGGGGAGTTCGTCGAGTGGGTCCCCGTCTGTCCCGAGGTCGAGATCGGGCTGTCCATCCCTCGCGAGGCCATGCACCTGGAGGGCGACCCCGAAAACCCTCGCCTCGTGACCATCAAGACCGGCAAGGACTACACCGAGCGCATGCGGACCTGGGCCCGGGAACGGCTCGACAAGCTCGCAGAAGCTGATCTCCACGGCTTCGTCTTCAAGAGTCGGTCGCCAAGCTCTGGGCTCTATCGCGTGAGGGTCTACGACGAGCACGGAATGCCGAGCCGCGTCGGGACGGGTATCTTTCCCAGCGAGGTCATGCGCCGCTTCCCCCTCCTTCCCCTCGAAGAGGACGGGCGCCTGCACGACATGGGCCTGAGGGAGAACTTCATCGACCGCATCTTCGCCTACTATCGCTGGACGTGCATGCTCCGCGAGGATCCGACGCCCGGCGGGATCGTGGCGTATCACACGGCCCACAAGCTGACCATGATGGCCCACAGCCCCCAGCACTACCGGAGGATGGGACCCCTGGTCGCCAAGGCGGGGAAGCTACCCTGGCCCGATCTCCGGGATCGGTACGGAGAGCTTCTCATGGAGGGCCTGGAGGTCATGGCCACCCGCGGGAAGCATACCAACGTACTGCAGCACCTCATGGGATTCCTCAAGGAGCACCTGTCCCAGGAGGACAAGGCCGAGCTGCTAAGCCTGATTGAGGATTACCATCAGGGCCTCGTGCCTCTCATCGTGCCCCTGACGCTCCTCAAGCACCATCTGAAGCGCCAGCCCGTCGCCGAATGGGTCCATCAGCAGGTCTACCTCAACCCGTACCCCAAGGAGCTGATGCTCCGCAATCACGTCTGAGCCACGGATCACAATGAGAATCTGGGACCTCCCACCTGAAAAGCTTTGCCGCAACCATCTGCTCGGCGAGCACAGCGAGCTCCACGCCGTCTGGTCGATCCTGACCCAGGGCAAGAAGGGCTATGCCAACCATCCGGAGGTCGTCCGCTGGCGGGGGAAGCTCAAAGCTCTCTACGCGAAACACGACGAGATCGTCGCCGAGATGCAGCGACGGGGCTATCGGCATAACAGCCCCCTCGAACCGAGCCTCGCCACGGGCGCCGGCCATCAGGACGAGTTCGTCGATTCGCCGGACGAGCAGGTTCAGATCTTGCGTCAGAAAGGGTGCGACTGTCGCGTCTGATCAACGCCCGATCGATCACCTTGTACGGGTCGCTTCCAGTCGATCGGCGCTTGACATCTATCCGTCCGCATGTAGAATACTGAAGCTGTCTCAGACGACAATCACATAAGATGGTCTATTCTCCGACCCAGCCCCCTAAGGTCCGCCTCGTGGGCGAGCGATGGGAGCTGGGCGATAGGGCTTGGCTGGAAACGGCCAAGGCCTACCGGGCGACGGAGTTGCCCAGTAGGCCCCGCCTCCCGCGTTTGGAAAGGAGAACGGACGGCAGACTATTGACACGCCGGCGTCCACTTCTTTCTAGTGG
>CAZQXX010000122.1:0-9663 GCA_964597105.1 uncultured Anaerolineales bacterium | reverse complement strand
ATTTGCAGGTCAGACCACCTCCTGCATGGTGACGAATTTGAGGGCATGGGTGGTACATTTGGTGACGCAGGCCGGACGCAGCCCTTTATCGAGGCGATCCAGGCAATAATCACATTTGACCGCCTTGTTGGTGTCGGCATTAAATTGGGGAATGCCCCAAGGACACGCCCCGGCGCAGGCCATGCAGCCAATGCAGCTCTCGGCGTCAATAAAGACGATGCCGTCCTCCCTTTTTTGCATGGCATCGGTGGGGCAGATGGGCACACAATAGGGGTCTTCGCAGTGGTAGCAGGAGCGGAAGGAAAACTCGGTCTTGGGGACACCGCGCACCGACTTAAGGGGGCCATGGCTGATTTCGCAGAGAATCGGCCCCACCGGCAGATTCTTATACTCCTTGCAGTGGATTTCGCAGCCGTGACAGCCGATGCACCGTTTGCTGTTGAGATAAAGGGTGTATTTGTTCATAGCTCGACTTTCCTTTGAGGGTTTTTAGAGCTGCGCCGGACCGTGACAAAAGTCTCACAGAGATTGAGTCCGCCGCCCACCGGGTCCATATTCTGCAACTGACCCCGCATCAGTTTCTGGTCACTCATGCCGGCATGATACGCCCTGCTCTGCAAAGGAATCTGCCGGCCGAAGCCATGTACCGTATAAACGGCCTCCGGATGGATGAATTCAGTCACTTTTGCCTTGACCACACTGGTGACATTCTGGCAGTTCACATCCACCATGTCGCCATCGTTGACCCCCATCTTGCTGGCCGCCCTGCTGTTGATCCACAGGGTGTTTTCGGCCATCATCTCGTTGAGAAGGGGGTTGTTGATGGTGTGGCCATGGGCATGGATCGGCGACCGGCCGAATACCAGGCGAAACTGCCCCTTGGGGGGCTTATCAGGGCTCTGGTAAGGTTTCCAGGAAGGAAAGCCCCATTCGGTAAGATTCTGGCTGATGAACTCGATCTTGCCCGACGGTGTTTTGAATTTGCCCTCCAGGTTGTCGCGGTCATACATGATCGGCTGCCCGCTCAGTTCCACAAACCCCTTTTCGTCAAAATCCTCGAGCTTGGTGCCGGTGGGCTCAAGCTGCCAGGCCCACACCTCCTGCATGTTCTTGAAGGGGAAATACTCCTCAAGACCAAGCCGGTCAGCCAGCCCTTTGATGATGGCATAGAGGCCCATGGTGTTGTTTTGCGGTTCCAGGGCCTTGTTGCGTTTGATAAGGCGCGGTTTCAGCCCCTTCTGGGCGGCGATCATGCTGTCGCGTTCCAGGTAGGTGCACTCCGGCAGAATGACATCGCTGTACCAGCCGAATTCGCTGTAATGGGTGTCCACCGAGACGATGAGGTCACAGTTGTCCAGGGCCTCCTTCTGGGCAATGGGGTCGGGAAAGCAGCTGAAGGGGTCGTGACGGATACAGAAAATCCCCTTGATGGGGTAGGGCTTGCCGCTGGCCATGGCCTTGTAGAAAAGGTGGAAAAGGCCGGGGCCCTTGTCAAATTGTTTGTAGAGATCCCCCACGCCGTCCGCCCTCTTGGTGGTGATCTTGGGGGAGAGGTCGGAGAGGGCGCGGGGGGCCTTGACCCCGCAATCCCCCGGCCCCTTGGGGAAGAGGAGGCCGCCCTCCACCTCGATGTTGCCCATCAGGACATTGAGGGCATTGAGGGCCCGGCTGGCATAGAAGGAATCACGGTAACGGGAGAGCATCCAGCCCGGGTGGAAGACCACCTTGGGCCGGTCGGCAATGAGCTCTTCCACCAGCTTCTTGATATTATGCACCTTGACCCCGCATTCCTTGGCCGCCCACTCTGCCGGGTAATCCTCGACAAAGGCGGAAAGCTCTTCAAAGCCGCTGGTGTATTTGGCGACAAAGTCGGCGTCATAGCCTTTTGCCTTGATAATCTCGTGGATCAGGGCCAGGGCCAGGGCATAGTCGGTGCCCGGCCTGACCAGGAAGAAATTGTTGGCCTTGATGCCGGTGAGGGTCTGGCGCACATCCACATAGGTGAGCTTGCCGCCCTTGTCCAGCATGTCCATCACCTGGTTGACTTCAGCAGGCCGCAGCGAGGCCAGGATGTTGCGGCCGAACAGGACCAGATGACGGGCATTTTTGATATCATAGATAAAGCCCGTGCGGCCCAGGCCAAAGAGCGACTTGCTGGCATGGTGGACATTGCGGCCGCAGGCGCTGTCATGGTTGGAGTAGTTGGGCGAACCCAGGGCATGGGTGAAGGCCTTGACCATATCCTGCCAGGGGCCGCCCCGGGAGCTGGCCATGATGGCCTCGGGGCCGTGGTGCTCAATGATCCCCTTCATCTTGTCGGCCACGTAACCCAGGGCAAACTCCCAGCTCACCTCTTCCCAGCGGCCGGCGCCACGACCGCCGCGCCGGATCAGGGGCTGCTGGGGCCGTTCCCTGTCGGCCACCAGGGCGGGGCCGGCCGAACCCTTGGCGCATAAGGCGCCCTGTAGGAGGTGGGGGTTGCCCTCCAGCCACGTGACCTTGTTGTCCTCAACTTCGATGCGGATGGGGCAGCGGACCGTACACATGCCGCATATGCTCCAGACTGTTTTTTTCATGTAAGACGCTCCTCATAAAAAGATCTGCTCTGATGGGCAGGCCATCAGCCGCCTAATAAGGCGGCCACTTTTGCCGTCAGTTCGTCCTTGTCAAGGGGTTTGATGCAATACTCGGCAGCGCCTATTTCCAGACTCTGGCGGGCCGTCTCCAGGGTCGGATAGCCGGTGAGCATCATGACCTTGATCAGGGGTTTTAATTTCTTAAGTTCTTCCAGTACTTCAATGCCGCTCATCTTCTTCAGCTTGATATCCAGAATGGCCAGATCAAGCTCATGGTGGCGGGCATAGTGGAGGGCCTCTTCCTCCTCCGTGAACGGGATGACCTCATGGCCTTTTTTCCCCAAGATTTTTTTGATCATAATGCCGGCATCGAACACATCATCTAAAACCAGAATTTTTGCCATGATGGAGCCGCCTCCTGCCGGTTTTCATGCGGGGATGGATGTTGACGAGCTTTTCCGGGGTGACCAATACCTGCGACCGGTAAAGAGAGAGATCAGGCTGGCGGCATAGGCCAGAAGAAAGATAAAAGGTACGGAGAGGCCCTCGATGCCGTAGCCGTTGGCCGGGAGGGCCAGGGCATAGGGGACTCCCACCATCTGCTCAAGTTTTTCTGTGGGCAGGGCGGTTTCCAGCCAGTAGAGGGCCAGGAAAATGGGGAGCAGATAGGTCGCGGTATGGCGGGCAAAGCGCTGGGCCAGATAGGTGTTGAAATCATCATCAATATCGCTGTCTGTGGTGCGGTAAAAGGAATCCCTGGTCTTCCAGTCAGGGATGAGATCAATGTTTTTCTGGCTGGTACGCTTGGCGACAAACTTTTTCCGGAAGAGGCCCTCCTCCTTCTCCACCTGGATCAGGGCCCGGATCGCCAGGGAGAGGCAGGCGGTGAGCGCCGCGATAATAACCGTCTGCAGGGCAATGGGAATATGGAGAAGGGTGAGGGGCCTGAGCAACAGCAACTCAAGCCCCTGCGCCATGCCGGTAAAGAGAGGGGAGACAAGAGCGGCAAAGAGCCAGTCAAGTCCCCCTGTTATTTTCTCCAGAATGGTGAACATGGTCTGTGGCCGCCTATCGCATGAACCAGAGGATCTGGGTGTAGTTCATGAAGACGATGACAAGGGCGGCGGCTAGCAGTCTCTTCAGGAAGACCTCCGGCAGGTGCTTCTGGATCTTCGGCCCCACCATGCCCCCCAGCATGGCGCCGGCGGCAAGACATACCGCCATGATCCAGTCGGGCTGGTAGCCCATGAGGATATACTTGCCGATACCGCCGATGGAGGTGGCAAAGGCGCCGGCCAGGGCGATGGGCACGGCCAGATACATGGGATAGCCGAGCACCGTGGTCATAAAGGGCATGAACATGAAGCCGCCGCCCACCCCGAAGGAGGAGGCGATCATGCCCAAGAGGATACCGCCGAAGAGCATCAGCAGCGGCCGGGCCACAAAGGTCTCTCCCCAGAACCGCATGTCAAATTTTACCAGGTTGAATTTCTCAAATTCAACCTTGCCCAGTTCCATGGCCTTGCCCGATGACTTGGCCTCTTTGACGGCGGCGTTGAATTTCTGAACAATGGCCTTCATGGCCTTCTTCTTCTCAATGGAGGAGGGCAGACTCTCCACAAAGAGCTTGATGCCGATCACCAGACAGATGATGCCGAGATAGAACTTGTATGCCTTGAGGGGCAGGTATTTGGCCGAGAAGTTGGGGCCGAGGAAAAAGGCGCCGATGATGATGCCGATGGCGAAAAAGATGGCCACGGGCCAGGCAAAACGTTTTTCCTTGAAGTAGGATATCAGGCCGGTGATGGGAGAACAGAGGGTCAAAAAGAGGTTGGTGGGCTTGATGGTGTTGGCGGCGTTGATGCCGAGTGGGCCCTTGGTGCCCAGGACCGTAACCTGAAAGGCCGCAGTGAAAAGGCCGCCGGCCGCTCCCATGATGACAAAAAGGACACCGATGAAAAAGGCGCCGATCAGCACTACCAGAGGGTTCATGTAGATGCCGCCGGTCTTGAAGAAGAAGCCCGACTTTGCAATAGTGGTGGTTCCCGCCTGCTCGCCGTTGACATAGATGGCCAGCTTGGAGTCGGGAGCAATATGTTTGTAGGGGGTCATGGTCACTGAAAAATTGCCGGTGGCCTTGTCCAGGGTGACGCTGACCCCCTTGTTCCACGCCTCTTGGGTAGCCGTATAGTCAGAGAGCACCATCCGGGTATTGCCGCCGCCGATGGGACGCTCTTTGGCAATGGTGTTGATGCCGAACTTCTCCTCATGGGTATAGGTCAGATAGTCCCACTGGCTTTCGGTGGAGACCATGCCGAGCATGGCCCGGGCCTGGGTGGGAATGGCCGACCACTCCAGGATTTTATTAACCCGGACATCATACTTGAAGGGGGGGAAGGCAAAGAGACCCTGCGTCTGGCCCTTGGCGGAAACCACCGGCTGGGCCAGCTGCTGGGGGACATTGGTGACTATGTAGTAGGTCTGGGGAATGGCGGTGTCGCCGAATATTTTGGTCAGCTTCGCTTTTTCAGTGGCACCGGGGGCCTCTGCTGATCTGAACAGCTCCTGGGAACCGATTGCCACATAGAGATCTTGTCCTGGCGCGATACTTCCTTCCACGGTTATGGGGGTGCCGGCCGTAATGGAACTGGGAACCGTAACCGCCAGGGCCTGGGAAGTGTTCATGCCGATCAGGGTAAAAGATAGGCAGGCCAGAAATAAAAATAGATTTTTTCGATTCATCCGCTTTTTCCTCCATTTTTTGTAAGGCAAGGTGCGTGGTGCGTCTCCTTCAGTGAGGTAAAACTTGTGTAGAGGCTCCTCCCGTTGTCTTGAGGCCTCCTCAGTCACGGCAGAGGAGTGGTTTGGTCGCGCCGGAAATGTCTGGCAGGGGGAAAAGCAATAATGGTGCCAGATTGAGGATGAAGGGGATGTCGATATTTTTCTGAATGAAAATGGGTTGTTAGTGGCAGGCGAGCCAGAGGGCGGCAAGGGGGATCTTTCTGGTCTGGTCGGCAGGCCGCATCTTTTTTGAGGCAGTGCCTCTTTGTTGAGGCACTTGCCAGGATGGGGCAGCGGGGCAAGATGTGTTAAGCGCCGCTGGCCGGATCTTTGCGGAAGGCGGCGGCCTCCAGGGCGTAGCGTTTGAGCAACCGCTGCAGGGATTGTCTGCCCAGGCCTGTCTGGCGGGCGGCAACACTTATGTTGCCGGCGGCCTGCTCCAGGGCTCGGCTCAGGTATTGTTGGGAGAAGAGGATCAGGGCCTCCTCTTTGGCCTGATTGTAAGGGAGGCCGCTGAAATCAGGAGAGGGGGAGGGCGTTGCCTTGGTTTGGCCGGGGTTGATAAGGTCGGAGGCGCTGATCTGGCCACCGGCTGCCAGCAGGACGGCTCTCTTGACCACATTCTGCAACTCGCGGACATTGCCCTTCCACGGTTGGGCCATGAGGTGCTGCAGGGCGCCAGGCGTCAAGGCGAGCTCCGGCTTGTTATACTCCTTGAGAAAGGTGTGGAGGAAATGGTCAGCCAGGAGGGGGATGTCCTCGGGGATTTCCTTCAAAGAGGGCATGGTGATGGTCACCACATTGAGGCGGTAAAAAAGATCCTCGCGGAAGAGGCCCTGGCGTATTTTGGCCTCCAGGTCCTGGTTGGTGGATGCCAGGATCCGGACATCCACCTTGATCGGCTTGGTGTGGCCCAGGGGCATGACCTCTTTCTCCTGGAGAACGCGCAGGAGCTTGGTCTGGAGATTAATGGGGAGATCGCCGATCTCATCAAGGAGGATGGTGGAGCCGTCCGCCTCAAAAAAGAGCCCTTTTTTGTCCTGGTGGGCACCGGTGAAAGAACCCTTGGCATGGCCAAAGAGCTCGCTTTCCAGAATCTGCTCCGGCAGGGCCGGGCAGTTTACCGCCACCATGGGCCTGGCCCTTCTGCTGCTTGCGTTATGGAGGGCCTGGGCAACCAGTTCCTTGCCGGTGCCAGATTCGCCGCGGATCAGCACGGTGACATCGGTGTCAGCCACCTTGTCGATGAGATCAAAGATGAGGCCTATTTTGGGCGAGGTGCCGATAAAGCGGGGAGGGCTGTTTTTGGCGGCCAGTTTTTCCTGGAGGCTGATATTTTCGCGGAGCAGGTCGGTACGTTCCAGGGACCTTTGCAGGGCGTGGCAGATATGATCGTTGTCAAAGGGCTTTTCAAAGAAATCATAGGCCCCCTCCCTGAGGGCGCGCACGGCGATCTCCATGGTGCCGTGGCCGGTCATGACAAGGACGGAGACGGTGGGGTCTTTCTGTTTGACATGGTGAAGAAGGGCCAGACCGTCCAGGCCGGGCATCTTGATATCGGTGAGGATGACATCGGGCCGCCAGCTGTCCAGCAGGCTCCAGGCCTTGTCCCCGGAGTCGGCGATCTCCACCTCGCAGGGACATTTCTTGGTGATGACGGTGCGCAGCATCTGCAGCATGTCGCGGTCATCATCGACAATGAGAAGCCGGGGCAGGGCTGGCTTTTTTTCCGGATGGGCCTGGTGGCGGGCAACATTCATGAAATTGAGCGGCAGAGGCCTCAGGTGGAGAGGAGGGGAAAAACCCTTTTCAAGACGGGAAAAGATGGGCCTTGAATTCAAATTAGGCAGATGATATCACAAGGGATGCTTCGAGACAAGGGAGGAGGTTTTTTTACAAAAGCGCGGTTCAGGCCGCAGCTGGTGGTGGGGGCCCTGCTCTTGAAGGGCCTCTGTGCACCGCCGGCTGCCGGCGCTGCTTTTTTTGCCCTTCTCCTTCTGGGGGCGGCTCCAGCCATGGCGGTTCAGGTCCATGGTCCGCCGGAAGGCTATTATGTCCACCAGATGGCCCATCTCTTTTTCACCGTTGCCCTGCTCTTTATGCTCTCTATTCTGCAGGCCCGGCCGGTGGGCACGGGCAAGGCCTGGCATTATTTCAAGCTTTCCCTCCTCTTCTTTCTGCTCTGGAATATCTGGACCTTCACCGCCCACCTCCTGGGCCATCATTTGCCCCCGGATGCCTTTGCCACCGAGGGGCGCCTCTGGACCCATCGTTTCCACGCCCATTTATCCCTTCCCTCCCTCCTTTATTACATCACCAGATTCGACCACCTCCTCTGCCTGCCGGGAATCTGGTTTCTGCTGCTGAGCCTCAAGAACTTCTGTCTGGAGATGACCCAGGAGGCCGGGGCAGGGGAGGGCCATGATGAGTAGAGGCCTGCCTCTGTGGCCCGTCTATCTGGTTGATTTCTGCGGCGCCCTGCTGATGATTGTCCTGGCCCTGATCGCCTTGGGATATGCCCGGCGGCTGGTGCGGCTGGACAAGGGCAATGTGCTCTGGACCTATATCTTCTGGCTCAGTGCCGCCCTGGTCGCCCTCTCCCTTTCCCGCAGTGTGGCCCATGTCCTCCAGTATATCTTTATCTTGAGAGGAGAGGCCGGGATCTGGGGCCACCTGGCCCCCTTCTTCGGGGGCTTGAATTCCATGATCTTTACCGCAGTAGCGGTCTTGAGCATCTATTACTACAATATGCACGGCGTCATCACCCGGATAGAGGAGGATACCCGCGCCCTCTTCCAGGCCCATGAACAGTTGAAAAATGCCCATGCCGAGCTGCGGGACCTCAATTTGTCTCTGGAACAGCGGGTGGAAACGCGCACCCGGCAATTGCAGCTTTCTGAGGAGAAATTCCGCGGCCTCTTTGAAAGCTCCAAGGACATGATCCTCTTTTGTGATCCCCATGGCATTATCAACGATATCAATGAAAGCGGCCGGGAAATCCTGGGCCACCAGAGACGCAGCGAGGTCATGGGCAGACCCCTGGCCATCTATTTTGCCGAGGAGGAGAAGTGGGCCCGCTTCTCCTGCAGCCTGGGCGATCAGGGCCATGTCAAGGAGTTTGAGGCAGAGTTCCGCCGCCAGGACGGCAGCCGTCTCTACCTCATGATTACCGCCTCCATGATTGGCAAGGAGCAGGGTGAGGTAAAGGGCTATGAGTTGATCGCCAAGGACCTCACCCATTTTAAAGAGGTCACCGACCAGCTCATCCAGTCGGAGAATATGGCCTCAGTGGGTCAGCTGGCCGCGGGTGTCGCCCACGAGATCAATACCCCCCTGGGCATTATCCTGGGCTATTCCCAGCTGCTGCTGGAGGATTTTCCAGAGGATTCAGAAACCAGCGAGATCCTGCACATCGTGGAAAAACAGACCAAGGCCTGCAAGCGGATTGTCGCGGATCTCTTGAAGTTTTCCCGCCACAGCATGGGCGGCGCCCACCATGCCGTGGATCTCAACGCCTGCATCCAGGAGGTGCTCTCCATTGTCGAGCACAGTCTCAATATGGACCACATCTATGTCCAGCGCGTTCTGGCCCCCTCCATCCCGGAGATTGTCGGTGACGCGGAGAGGCTGCGCCAGGTCCTGGTCAATATCATCAACAACGCCCATCATGCCATCGGCAAGGAGGGTATTGTCGGTGTCTGGAGCCGGTTTAACGCCCATTGCCTGGAGGTGGAGATCATCATCGGCGATACCGGCTGCGGTATCCCCCCGCCGGTGATCTCCCGTATTTTTGATCCCTTCTTCACCACCAAGGGGGTGGGCAAGGGTACGGGGCTGGGGCTTTCTGTCTCCTTCGGGATTATCAAGGACCATGGCGGCTCCATTGATGTCCATTCGCCCCCTGTGGACCCTGAGGTGCGGGCCGCCGGCATGAACACGGCCTTTCATATTTTTCTGCCGGTGGCGCCCCCCCGGCCGGCCACCGAGGCGCAGCCATGAGTACCATCCTGGTCTTAGACGATGTGGAGGATGCCGCTGTCCTGATCAGCAGGATCCTCAGGAGAAAAGGGCACACGGTCCATTTTTTCATGGACGAGGATGAGGCCCTTTCCTTTGCCAAGACGCAGCCCCTTGACCTGGCCATCCTGGACATGAAATTGCGGAAGATGGACGGCGTCGAGGTGCTGGCGGAACTCAAACGGATCCAGCCGGCCATCAAGGCCATTATGCTCACCGGCTATCCCACCCCCCAGACCGCCCACCATTCCAGGAACCAGGGCGCTGCCGCCTATTGCGTCAAGCCCCT
>CAZQXX010000121.1:0-9694 GCA_964597105.1 uncultured Anaerolineales bacterium | reverse complement strand
GAGCTGTTGACACCGGAGGCCGTGTATAGTACCCTTGGCTTGGATCAGGATTATGGCACTTTGAATTGCCTCGTCATCGCACGGCCGGCCCGGGGGTGTCACCGGGCGGGGTCGCTTTTTGGCTTGGAGAGGCTGAGGTGGGTGCGAACATGAAAGTACCACTTCCTGAGGTCAGGGGAGGGAGGGTCCTGGCGGACTGGGTGACGCGCACGCTGCGGGAGGCCATCCTGCAGGGTCATCTCAGGCCAGGCGAGAAGATCGATCAGGATCTCGTGGCGGAGGAATTGGACGTCAGCCGGACGCCGGTTCGGGAAGCTCTGCGGGTCCTGGAGTCGGAGGGGTTCGTGGAGATCCGGCCCCATCGCGGGGCGTACGTCTCCACTGTGACTCAGAGGGATATCCGGGAGATCTACGAGGTACGCGCTTTGATCGAGGCGGAGATGGTGCGTGAGGCCACTCCGGTGATCCCAGACGCGGTGCTGGACGAGGTTGAGCGTTCTCTGGAACGGGCAAGGGGTCGAGACGGGGCCGATTACGTGGAGGCCGACGTCACTCTCCACGACACGATCGTTGATTTCGTTGAGAACGAGTTGCTCAAGGAGATCCTGGATGGTCTGAACCAGCGCATTATCCGGGTGCGCCGCTTCGCCCAGCTTCAGCCGGGTTATCATCTGGTGGAATCCCACAACGAGCACTACGCTATTGTCAGAGCGATGCGGCAGCGGGAGGCAGAGAGGGCGGCCGAGCTGATGGCGCGCCATCTGGAGAACTCGGCGGAGCGGATTCAGGAGCTGTCACGTGTTGCTGAAACTTGACGGGAATCGCCTCCTCTAGATTCGACTCCTCGAGGCTTGCTCAAGGCTCAGAAGCGAGCGCACTGAGACAGCCGAAAACTCCTTTGTTTTACCACGCTGCCCAGCCCCTGAGACGTAAGCCGATAGTTTGACAGGCATGTTCTCGCCCTTGACATTGTATAAATTATATGATACACTTGATACACATCAAGGTCGATGATATGTCCAAACCCCTAACTTCTCAATTCCCAGTCTCAGCGCCAGCAAGGAGCCTTTCCGGTTGGGCGGCGGAGGTCCTGCGTCAGGGCATCCTCGATGGCTACTTCGAACCAGGGGAACGGCTGGACCAGGATGCGATAGCCGAGGAACTTGGCGTCAGCCGGACCCCCCTTCGCGAGGCGATCGCAGCGCTCGAATCTGAAGGTCTCTTGGAGTCGGAACCACACCGCGGCGTCTTCGTGGCCGAGATCTCGAGGAGGGATGTCCGGGAAGTTTTTGCACTGCGGGCACTGCTGGAGGCTGAGGTGGCGCGACAAGCTGCATTGTCCATCTCGGACGCCGTGCTGGATCGGTTGGAGAGCTCGTTGAAGGAGGCCCAGCAAGCCTACGCGGATGGAGACCACGTGGCCCAGTTTGACGCCGACCGTCATTTCCACGAGACCCTGCGAGGATTCACGGAGAATCGACTTCTCAAGGAGGTCTTGGACGCCGTGAACAATCGCATAAGCGCCGTTCGGCGTTTCGCCCAGACGAAACCCGGCCCGCATGTTGAGGAGTTTGCGGCGGAGCATCTGGCCATTCTGGAGGCACTCAAGGAACGGGATGCGGAGCGAGCCGCCGCCTTGATGAGGCGTCATCTGGAGAACTCCGGGAATCGTGTGGAAGAGCTGACAGAATTGGAGGCGACGTGAGGCCCTCAAGAGACCCGACTGATCGGGCCGATGTCTGGAGGATGACCTCCATACTAAATACGTAGCGCGATAGACAAGGAGTCCATATGGGGAAAGCCATGTATGTGCAAATCACTCGGGCAGCTATATAACCAAGATAGGGAGAAGAGAAAAATGAAGAAGCTGAGTCGTATAGGGCTGATCCTCCTCGTATTGAGCGCAGTGGTTGTTGGCTGCGCAACCCCGGCGACTGAAGAACCGAGCCCGACTGAGGCAGTCGAAGAGCCTACGCAGGCGCCCGAAGAAGAAGGCGGGGACAAGGAGGTCTTGCGGGTCGGGCTGAACAGCGAGAACGTGCCGTGGGAGTTCATGCGCGAGGGTGAGCTGGTCGGCTTCGAGGTGGACATGCTCGAAGAGCTGGCTCAGCGGACGGGCATGGAATTGGAGTACACGACGGTTCCGTTCAGCAGCATCTTCACGGGACTGCAGGCGGAGAAGTGGGACCTGGCCTCCTCGAGTATCTGGATCACGGAGGAGCGGCTTCAGGAGATGGACTTCGCCGATCCGTACTACGACTCCGACATGGCGCTGCTGACGCCGGCGGACGCGGAGATCGCGTCCTTCGAGGATATGGCGGGTGGGGTCTTCGGCGCGGACACCGGGTCGATGAACGACCAATGGCTCAAGGACAACGTAGACGTCTACGGGCCTTACGAGATCAAGAACTACGACAGTCCGACGGATGCGTTCCTGGATGCTCAGACGGGGCGGCTGGACGGGGTGGTCGCCGACGCGCCGACGGCGTTGTACTACGTGATGCAGAACCCGGACGCAGGGCTGTCAGTCCCGCTGCTGATGAACGCGGGCTTCCCGCAGGCCTGGGCCTTCCGCAAGGGGGATCCGCTGCGCGACATGGTCAACGAGATCCAGAACGAGATGAAACAGGATGGGACGCTGGCCCAGATCTACGAGAAGTGGTTCGGTCAGGCGCCGCCCGAAGGGAGCTCGACGGTCACGGTATACGAGGGTGGCTTTGAGCTGGGCGCTGGTGAAGAGGAGGGTGAGGCCTCCGAGTGGCCAGAGATTCTCAGGGTCGGGCTGAACAGCGAGAACGTGCCGTGGGAGTTCATGCGCGAGGGTGAGCTGGTCGGCTTCGAGGTGGACATGCTCGAAGAGCTGGCTCAGCGGACGGGCATGGAATTGGAGTACACGACGGTTCCGTTCAGCAGCATCTTCACGGGACTGCAGGCGGAGAAGTGGGACCTGGCCTCCTCGAGTATCTGGATCACGGAGGAGCGGCTTCAGGAGATGGACTTCGCCGATCCGTACTACGACTCCGACATGGCGCTGCTGACGCCGGCGGACGCGGAGATCGCGTCCTTCGAGGATATGGCGGGTGGGGTCTTCGGCGCGGACACCGGGTCGATGAACGACCAATGGCTCAAGGACAACGTAGACGTCTACGGGCCTTACGAGATCAAGAACTACGACAGTCCGACGGATGCGTTCCTGGATGCTCAGACGGGGCGGCTGGACGGGGTGGTCGCCGACGCGCCGACGGCGTTGTACTACGTGATGCAGAACCCGGACGCAGGGCTGTCAGTCCCGCTGCTGATGAACGCGGGCTTCCCGCAGGCCTGGGCCTTCCGCAAGGGGGATCCGCTGCGCGACATGGTCAACGAGATCCAGAACGAGATGAAACAGGATGGGACGCTGGCCCAGATCTACGAGAAGTGGTTCGGTCAGGCGCCGCCCGAAGGGAGCTCGACGGTCACGGTATACGAGGGTGGCTTTGAGCTTTCCTCTGACTAGTAGCACCGAGTCCTCCAGCCGATAATCCGTGGGTGCTCCCGGTGATTCTCATCGGGAGCACCGCTTAAGGACGAGACTATGGCTTCTGAACCGAAGCAAGCGGCCTCTAAATCGAAGCAAGATGCCTCTAAGTCGAAGCAAATGGCTTCTGAATCGACTCATACTGGGCCTCCGTCCCGATTCGTCCGAACCCGTCCCCGGTGGTCGTACTGGGTCCGTCGGTATGAGTTTATCTTGGTCACGTTGGTGCTGTTGGTGGCGTATGCCGCCGTCTTGCTGCCCGGGGAAGGGGCCGCCCCCACCGCGCGTAGTCTATCGATCGGGGTGTTTTTACTTCTAGTGCTCGGGTCTAGTGCCAACATCTTGATCGACAGGGACAAGCCGGAATGGCTGCACGGGGTCGTTGCGGTGGGCCTCATCGCGGTATTGGTATGGCTGTTCTATCGGTACTCGGGCACGGAGTGGGCGAAGCTCGGCAGCTCCTTCTTCAATCTGCGGAAGATGGAAGGGGCCTGGTCACAGCTTCTGGAGGGCCTGGCCGTTACGCTGCAGTTGGCTGCAATATCGGGTGTATTCAGCGTTGTGGTGGGGCTGATTGTGGCTGTCCTGCGATCGCTGGATAACCCGACTCTGAATGTCTTCTTGATTGCATACCTCGACCTCTTCCGCTCTATCCCCATGATTGTCCTCATGGTGTTCATCTACTTCGCGATGCCTTATCTTGGTGTTGCACTCGACTCAGTAGTCGCAACAGTCGTGGCGTTGTCGTTGGGATATGGCGCGTACGCTGCTGAGTCGTTCCGAGCTGGGATTGAGTCTGTTCATTACGGGCAGTGGGAGGCTGCGAGGGCGTTAGGCTTGACACGACTTCAGATGATGCGGCTGGTTGTCCTTCCTCAGGCGATCAAAGTCGTGATTCCTCCTCTCACGGGGAATCTGGTGGCGATGCTGAAGGACACGGCCGTCGCTTCGGTGGTGGCCGCGCCGGAGCTTCTGAAGCGGGCTAAGGAGGTTTATGTGGGCAAGGCAAACCCCACCGCCCTCGTAGCGGCGGCCTTCATCTATCTCGTGGTTCTCTTCCCACTGTCACGGTTGGCCAACTGGCTGGAACGTGTCTTGAACAAGGACCAGGTGAGAGCTAAATGAGTAAAGAAGCGGTTCAGCAGATCATGATCGAGGTCATTGACCTCCATAAGCGTTTCAAGGATCTGCACGTCCTCAAGGGTATCTCGACGACAGTTACCAAGGGCGAGGTGGTAGCTGTGATGGGGCCTTCTGGCGGTGGAAAGAGCACCTTTCTTCGGTGTATGAACCGTCTGGAGGAACCGACGTCCGGTCAGATTTTCGTGGAAGGGGTCGACATTACGAGGCCGTACATTGACATAAACAAGGTGAGGACGGAGATTGGGATGGTCTTTCAGCTCTTCAATCTTTTCCCTCACTTGACGGCGATTGAGAACATCAAGTTGGCCCCGACACACGTCCGGAATGTTTCGGGTAAGGAAGCGACTCGCCGAGCCAAGGAACTGCTGGATAAGGTAGGGCTGGCGGACAAGGGGATCTGTTATCCTGATCAGTTATCCGGTGGGCAACAGCAACGAGTGGCTATCGCCCGTGCGTTGGCTATGCAACCGCAGATCATGTTCTTCGACGAACCAACCTCGGCGCTCGATCCAGAGATGATTGGGGAGGTCCTGGACGTCATGCGAGATATGGCCGAGGAAGGCATGACGATGGTGGTGGTCAGCCACGAGTTGGGCTTCATCAATGAGGCGGCGGATCGCGTGTTGCTTCTGGCAGATGGCCAGATTGTCGAGGAGGGGCCGCCGGAGCAGATCTTCAAGCACCCCACTGAGCAGCGAACACAAGACTTCTTGAGCAAGGTCCTGACGGTCTGATTGAGAGGGCAGCTCTATGGGTGAACGAGACCCAGTTTATGTGACTAGCAGTCGGTTAAGCGATCTGAGGGAGAGGCAGAACACCATCCCTTGGTATCGCCGTCGCGCGTTCTTGTTGGGCTCCCTGGGGCTGTTGGTGGTTTGCGGGATCTTGCTTCCCACCGCCGGTGAGGTGACCACGGGGCAGAAGATGTATGTTGGGGTCTTCTTCCTCATGGCTCTGGCGTGGGGGGGGCTTGTTCTGAGTGATGCAGAGAGGCCTGAGTTCCTCAAGACGGTCGTGGCATTCAGTCTGCTGATTCTTGGAGGATGGCTGTTCTACCGGTATTCAGGCGCTGACTGGGAGCGGTTGAGCCACGTGTTCTTCAACTGGCGCATGATGAGCGAGCCGATGGAGGGCGACGCGACGGGGTGGGACATTCTGCTCTCCGGCCTATGGCTCACGATTCAGCTCGCCTTCTTCTCGGCGTTGTTCAGCACGATACTTGGCCTGTTGCTGGCTGTCTTTCGCTCCTTTGGCAATCGCATCCTGAATCTGTTCATCCTTGCTTACATTGATTTCTTTCGCTCGATGCCGATCATCGTTCTGATGGTTCTGATCTACTTCGCTCTGCCATATACGGGAGTCAGACTAAGCGCACGGGTATCGGGCATCCTGGCTCTGTCTCTGAATAGCGCGGCCTACGTGAGCGAGATCTTCAGGGCGGGCATCTCGTCGGTCAAGCACGGGCAGATCGAGGCTGCGCGCGCGTTAGGACTGACGCCGGCTAAGACGATGCGCTTGATCATCCTTCCCCAAGCCTTTCGCGTGGTCATACCGCCTTTGGCGAGCAACTACGTGGCGAGCACCAAAGACACGGCCATCGCCTCATCGATCTCAATTCTGGAGCTTCTGAAGTCGGCTATGCAGCTACAGGCCTGGCGGGCCAATCCTACTCCCATTATCGCCGCGACGGGGATCTACATCTTGCTTCTAGTGCCGTTGACGAGGCTGTCGGGCGTGTTGGAGCGGAAGATGCACGTGAGGAAGGGCCGGTGAATAGGGACCTTTCTCCGCTACTACTCAACTTACCTTCATACATAGAGATGACTAAAAGGAGAGGACTACATGGCTCACAAATGGGAATCAGATGCAAGTCGGCCCGACGAATATCACGTGGTGCAGCCGACGCGGGGCAGGGAATTCATCCTACGCCTGACGACCGGTGCTGATGTGTTCCTGGCGCTCCAGGCGTTTGCCCAGGATCACGATATCCGGTTTGCCAAGATTCACGCCGCGTTCATGGGCGGGCTGCAGCCGGCGAAGTTCCTCGTCTGGGCCCCGGACACCAAGGACCCGAGCAACTGGCACAACGAAGAGCCTATGACCGTGGACAATTTGAGCATGGTCCTGGCGATGAGCGGGATCATCCACCCGAGGCCGGTGACCGGCGGGGGCGAACAGCCGTTCCCTGCCATTCACTTTGTTACGGGGGGATCCTGGAATGCGCCGACTGTCGGTGGGCATCTCCTCGAAGGGTCGATCGTAAAAGGCGTGCTGGAGATATTCATCACTGAGATCACCGGGATCGATGTCATCTTCCCGGAAGCTGAGGTGATAGATCCTCATGCCGAGCAGTTCCCCGAGAACTGGTACAAAGAGCTTGAGTAGTGGCGTGTCGTAGTGTAGAGCGCCCACCAGAGAGGGGTTGGAGGTCACCGAGGAGCGGTGCCTACCGCCCCTCTTCCTTCTATCTACTCAGCTTTCAGGGGCCCTGGTCTCTTCCAGGATGCGAGCACGGGCCCGGTGATCTTAGCATCCGATCTCTTGCGAGGCTCTGGGGATTGCTCCCATCTGGCGTTGGGTGGACAGGGCCCGACACGCCTATCTCCGCATGGTGCGACAGCCTATGGATGAACGCGACCTCCAGCTAGCGGATATCTATCGAGCCCGGCTCCGGATCCGTGAGCACACGGTGCAGACGCCGCTCATATTCTCGCAGGGTCTCAGTGAGAGAACGGGCTCAGAGATCTATCTGAAGCTCGAGTGCTGGCAACAGGGCGGCTGCTTCAAGGTGCGGGGTGCCACAAACATGGTGGCTGCCTTGAACCCCGAAGAGCGGGCACGGGGCGTGGTCACCGCCTCAAGCGGGAACCATGGGCTTGCTGTGGCCCGGGCCGCGCGCATCTTCGACTGTGCCTCCGCCACCATCTTCTTGCCGAAGGATGCGGATCGGACAAAGGTGGAGAAGATTCGGCACTGGGGACCCGACGTCGTGTTCCACGGAAGAGGATATCTGGAAGCCTATGGGCGCGCTCGACGGTACGCGGCGGAGCGGGACGCGATCTACGTGCACTCTCACGCGCACCCGCTGATCATCGCTGGACAGGGGACGATTGGTCTCGAGATAATCGAGGCGCTCCCCGACATGGAAGCAGTTCTCGTGCCAGTCGGTGGTGGCGGGTTGATATCGGGAATCGCCACGGCGATCAAGGCGGCCTCTCCGGGCGTGGAGGTGGTCGGCGTCGAGCCAAGCGCCGCGCCGGCTGCCTATCGATCCCTGCAAGACGACGTCTGCTATGAGGAGATCGATGTGGCACCGTCAATTGCGGACGGCCTCCTGGGCGGATTTGGACAGCTGCCCTTCAAAATCAGTCGCGAGCTGGTGAGCAAGGTGGTGCTGGTGGAGGATGAGGAGATCATCCAGGCGATGCGTGTCTTCCAGCGCGATGAGCAGCTTCTGGTCGAGGCGGCAGCCGCGGTGGGGCTGGCGGCGCTCCTGGGAGGCAAGGTGAACCTGGAGCGTCGTCGAGTCGTGCTGGTCGTGACCAGCCGCAATATCGATTCGGGCAAGTACAATCGATTGATACGCGGAAGCGGATAGGAGGAGAAGATGGCTGGACAGAGCGCTCATGGATCGAGAAAGGAGATCATCTCTCCCGCCCCATTGCCGTCCTTGCCTTTCTCTCAGGTTGTTGGGGTTAGGGATCTGGTTTTCGTATCCGGGACGGTGGGACGCGATCCGGAGACAAGAGAGATTTCTCGCGAGATTGCGGAACAGACGAGACAAGTGCTGGAAACCATCGACCATCAACTAACGATGGCAGGGACTTCCTTGGATCATGCGTTGAAGACGACGGTCTTCCTCGTCGATATGAGCTTGTACGAGGAGATGAACGAGTCCTACGGTAGCTTCTTTGGTGAGCATCCACCGGCTCGTTCCTGCGTGGAGGTTAGCGCTCTTCCCGACGACGAAGCCCTCATCGAGATTGAAGTGATCGCCGCGAGGTGACTGTGCGTCCATATCGAGTGATATACATCGATGCCTTCACCCGGCAGCCGTTTGCCGGAAACCCGTGTGCAGTGCTGCCTGGTGCCTCTGGTTTGACCGACGAGCAGATGCAGGCTATTGCGGGGGAGGTCAATCTGCCAGAGACGGCCTTCGTGCTGCGTTCAGTGCAGGCCGATTTTCGTGTTCGGTATTTCACGCCTCGTTCGGAGCTCCCTTTTGGCGGCCACCCGACGATTGCTACGGCATTCATGCTGGCGGAAGAAGGGATGATCTCGCTGCAGGAGCCGGTGACCCGGCTCGACCTGGAGTTCGGGATTGGAGTGCTCCCGGTTGAGATCCACGTCAAGGAAGGGGAGCCGACACGGGTGGTGATGGCGCAGCAGCGACCGACGTTTGGGCAACGGTATGCGGCTGAGGACGTGGCACCATGCCTCGGGTTGCGTCGTTCGGATCTGCGAGGGGATTGCTCGCCGCAAGTCGTGGGGACGGGCGTGCCGTTCCTGCTCGTCCCGGTGCGCGAGGTTGGCATTCTTGGGGAGATAGCCATGGATCGCGAGGCGTTGGCGGCCCTCTGCGATGAAGCAGGGGTGTCGGCCGCCTTCGCGTTCTCAATAGGTGGGCTGGATCCAGACTCCGATACTCACGCCCGGTTATTCGACCCGAGAGGGACGATGGAGGACCCCTTCACCGGTTCCGCGACAGGGGCCATGGGGGCCTACGTGATACAACACGGGTTGAAGCAGGGCCCGGTGCTGGTGGCGGAGCAGGGGCATTTCGTGGGGCGACCGGGGCGAGGTGTCCTCGAGATTAGCGCCGATGGTGGGAGAATTGACTCCGTGAGGTTGGGAGGAGCAGCTGTTCGGGTACTGGACGGTACTGTTTTCGTCCCTGAACTTAATGACGAGGTGAACACATGAGGAAAGTCTTACTTTCGGGCAACGAAGCCATCGCCCGCGGCGCCTATGAGTACGGGGTGCAGGTGGCCACGGGCTATCCAGGGACGCCGAGCTCGGAGATCCTGGAGAACG